>JAUNXM010000102.1 GCA_030539815.1 Methanobacterium sp. | reverse complement strand
AAGATATTATTACCAGTTATGGGTGTGCGCGGGGATGTGCAGGTTTTTTTTGCACTGGCAAAGGCACTGAAAAATGAGGGATATGAAGTAACCGTTGCCTTAAACAGTAGATTCCAAGAATTAGGTGAATCATATGGTATTGATTGTTATCCACTTGAAGGCAACCCTGAAGATGGAATAAATGAATTACAACAGATAATGAAGGCAAAAAACACTATGGAAGCAGCTAAACTTGGAAGTAACTTTTTCCTCAAGGGAGTTAAGGAACAAACCAATACCCTGCAGAAACTGTGCCCTCTTTATGATTTGATAATAGGATACGGGAGTTTTGGTTTAGCTGAAGCCGATATGACTAATAAACCCTTTATCAGCGTGGTAATAGACCCAACCATGGCTGAGAAGAAATTCACCAAAAATATGAAACAAAATATGGGATTGGTAGTGGAAAAATTAGCTTTATATTTCCTGATGGGGAGAAAATATGAACAATTTAGGAAAGAAATTAGTGCTCCTCCTTCCAGTGAATCAAACAATCTTCAGTTGCTACTTTTACCCATGAGTAAACATGTAGTTCGGCCAGGTAATAACTGGACATCCCAGAATGTAATTTCTGGTTACTGGTATTTAGAGGCCCCATCCAGTTACTCTCCACCGGAAGATCTTCAAGAGTTTATAGAAAAAGACGAAGCCCCCTTATTCATAAGTTTTGGATCTGCAGGTTGGAGTGAAGAAGATAATAGTTCACTTTTGAAAATTCTATTTGAAGGAGTCAAGTTAGCCGGTTCCCGGGCAATTATTCTAAATACAGGAGAGTATGAAGGTGAAATTCCGGATCATATATATTTGATTCAGGAGATTCCCTTCGATTGGTTGTTTGGTTATTGTTCCTGTGTTGTTCATCATTGCGGTCTGGGTACGACTGCTGAAGTTTTAAAAGCAGGGCTACCTTCTATTCCAGTGCCCTATATGATTGACCAGTTTGCCTGGGCTGAGCGCATTCATTCTCTCGGTGTTGCAACGCAACCCATACCTAGAAAGGAGCTTACCCCTGAAAAACTGTCAAATGCCATTAATGAATCCCTGAATAATCCGGTAATTCGGGAAAATGCTGATAAAATAGGTCTTAAAATAGGTGAAGAAGATGGTTTGAAGAGTGCAGTAAGGGCAATCAAATCGTTGCTAGATAAAACTGGATAATAATCGTATTATTGGATAATAATCGTGTAAATTAAAGGAGGAATGATTCCATTCGTGTTACTAAAAGTCCAGAAGAAAGACGACAGGAACTTATGGATATAGCTGAACAATTATTTCTGGAGAAAGGTTATGATGATACTTTAGTCTCAGACATTGTTAACCAGGCAGGAGTTGCCCAGGGCACTTTTTACTACTATTTTAAGTCTAAAGAAGCAGTTTTGGATGAAATAACTGATAAATATATCCAGATTATTGTTAGAAGTATGGAACAGATTTCTAAGGATGAGAATCTACATGCGGTGGATAAACTGGTGAAGATTTTCAAGTTTTCAGTGTCCTTCAGGGAGGATACAATGGGTATAATGCAAGAAGTAAATGATGAAAAGAACCTTCACCTGCAGCGTAAATTTGAAGAAAGGATACCTCTGGAAACAGTGAGCCCATTAGCCCACATATTTAAGGAGGGTGTTGATGAAGGGATTTTCAACACCCCCTACCCTGATTATGCTGCTAAAGCTTTTAATGGAATTTCAGCCATGGTTTTACAGGGATTGGATAATGCTGATACAGATGAAATTAAAAGGAGATTTATGGTGATCTTCGATTTTATAGAAAGAATTTTAGGAACAGAAAGTGGTGTTATAAATAATGCATTCAGGGAAGGTGCATAAATAAAACAAACATCCAAAAAAAGTTCTTAAAAGAATCCCTTAAAGTTTACAGGACCATTAAAGCTAAGAATGGCTAGGTAACCTAATGTTCTTTGTACAGAAATCTCTAAAACGTGCCAATTTATTCAATAATAAGTTTTTCAAGTTCATAAACAAATTGTTTAGCTCTTTCTAGTGAGGTTCCTGCTTTGGAGGCTTTTACCTCATACCCTAAAACATATTGGGAATCATTTCTCTTTTTATGTTCTAGATCGTAAAGTTCAATTATATCATCAGTTAAATCATCTATTTCATCAAATTCAGTTCTAACTTCATCAAGATCCTCAAAAATCTGTTTCTTTAATTTATTTCTCACTAAACAATTAGTGCATCGCCAGTTACGCGATGCGAAACCTCACCACTTACTTTAAAACCAATTGAGATTAAAACAGCTTTTGCCAAATAATACATGGAAATGCTATAATTCCCTAGTAAAAAGTTATTAAATTTTAATAATCTGAGTAACCTAATCACAGTAAATATTTATGTTAAGCAACAGAAACCACATTAACTGAATTTTTTTGATTATGTGACTTTTTAATTTAAAAAGAGGTAATTTTAATTGATAGGAATTAGCGCTGATTTTGATCCAGTTCACAAGGGACATGCTTCCCTTATTGGGAAAGCCAGGGAAATAGCTGATGAAAAAGGAGACGAGGTGGTAATATACCTTAACAAAGGTTACAGTGCCAATCACGCCCCCTTCTTTGTCAGTTTCGAGGGAAGGAGTAAGATGGCCTTAGAGGCAGGGGCTGACCGCATAGTGCCAATTGAAGGCTTGCACCACCGGCTGACCATGTCCTACACCGTTCCCATAAGGATAGCCATGATGATCCAGGATGGGGTCACTGATTACGTGGACGCTGCAGAAGTTAACCCCGCCCAGATAAAGAAATACGCTGCCAGATTCATTAGAAGAGGAATATTCAGTGGAATCCCTCGTAATCTACCGAACCGGAATGTTATTCGGTGGTATGCAGTGAACGAGTTTCTGTATCAGCGTTTTAAGCGTAAAATGAAGTTTCATTTCATACCCGAAGGTAAGGTAAATGGGGAAAAGATTTCCGGAAGACAGATACGTAGCGAAATCCTGGAAAACAATCTCCGTATACCGGGAAGTGTGAAAAGACTGCTCCCCAAATCCACAGTACGCATACTGGAGGAGGAGATCGAGAAGGGTACTGTTCCTGAAACCAGGGATATGGATGTTCTACTGAAACGTTTGAACACCACCTCCCGGCATCATCTTCTGAACACTGCTCATTTAAATGCTGAGGCTGTGGAACATATCATCCAGGGGAGATGGTACCAGGCTGAGAATCAGGTGTGGGCATCCCTGCGCCAGGCCGGTTACGGTCCAGTGTTAAGCAGGTTGGCCTTAAGCTGTGTGGAGGAGGATGTGACCCGTAGAGAAATCTACGAGTTAATTCAGGATTATGAGAAACAGGGGATCATCCCCCCGGATCAGACTGTGGAACGGGTTATTGAAAGGGATTGGTTCGTGTCCAGCATGGTTGAAACAGGTTTAACCAGTTCTGAGGCCCATGAGAAGTTCCTTAACGGTGCCCGGACAAAGGATAAACCATTATACACTTTTGATGCCGGATTGCACCTGCGGAGCTTTGAACTTCCCAAGCTGGAGGAAGGATTAAAAGCATACCTTTATGTGGATAAACGGGGCGTTCTAGCCTGTGAATTAAAAACCAAAGAAGGGAAGGTTAAAAGTCCACTGAAACTACCCGGGAAGATGGCCACCTACCTGCGCTTGCTGGTGGATTCCCAGATTATCCCACTAGAGGGAGAACTGGTTAAGAAGAAAAGAGGCTGGAGAATCCGGTTGAAGGTAGGATAAATAAGTTAAAATAAATTTTCAGTGTAATTAGAGGATCTGAATTTTAAAACCGGATTTAACCCTACTTAAGAGACTCATAAAGGTTAAATTTCAGGGTCTTCTTCATGGTGGGCTTCGTGATGTTCCACCACTGGACAGGACCAATCTGGACAGAAGGTCATCACCAGTTTACCATCGTCAGTGACTATGTAAAACCTCCAACAATTGTTTTCATAGGCTTTGAAAGAACAATCAATGACTTTCCTGCCTTTAAGCTTGGCCATTTGTTCCTGGCATTCCTTGACATGTTGTTCATCAAGCATGGGATCAGATCCATTATAATAAATGCAGAAACTATTATCTAACTATAATTATTCCCATAATCCTATTTATTTATTACTGAATAGAGGATACTTGTCCTCTATAACCTGTTTTTATCAACTTTCTGAAACACTTCCCCATATTTTGCTAACCTTTTGGGCATGGGCCCGGTTTTATCTGGAAGGGACTGGAAAAACTCACACGTCGCACGGTTAATCACTGGATCAGTGTATTCAGATAGGAACTTCACCACTTCCTCCATCTCCTGGGCACGTCTTTGGGAATGATAGGCACTGCTGGTGAGCCTTGAATTTGCAGACTCCGGGAAATGTGATCCTTCACTCAGTGTTAGATAGCGTAATAGAGTTTCATCAACTCCCATCTGGTATGCAGCATGAAATGACTCAAAAAGAAGTGCGGAAACACCCTTGGTGTAGGCACTGCGGAGCATCTTCAACCCTGATGCCTGACCCACTTCCGGACCTATAACTTCAATATTCATACCGTACTGGTTCAGCTCAGCAAAGTTTTCAGCAAACTCGCCAGAAGCAACGATAGGAGTACCTAAACCGTTTTTTATACCACCCATTATAGCCCCATCCACGGTTTTTCCATTAAGAATATAGCTGAAAGCTTCTTTAACTGTACCTGGAGAGACGTTATTCAAGTCAACGTATACTCCTTTAAAACCCCCACCTACCTTTTTGGCCACACTGACAGCTTCGGCAGGGACCACCGCTGATAAGAGGATATCAGATGAGTCAGTAAGCTCGGTTAAACTATTTAATAGGTTAACACCACTTGATTTTGCAAGTTCCACTGATCTCTGGCTTCTTCCCTCAAGAAAGGTTGAAACTTCCACTCCATGGGCCAGCAGTCCTTCAGATAAGGTTGATGCAACTTCTCCAAATCCTATGAAACCTACTTTCATTGTATCCCCTCATTTCATGATTAGAATAATATATCCTAAAAATACTTCCTTTAATTTGTATTTCTAAAATTACATATTGCAGTAAACTCCAATTAACTTATAAAAAACCGATTAAAATATATAAACCCGCAAAAGCAATTATAGCCCCAGAGATAATCCTTATCCAATCCGAATATTTTAATATAGCTTTGAAATCTATTTTTGACATTAAAAATGCCATTATCAGTATAGTTAATGAAAATCCTCCTGCGAAAATGGCCATGTTAATTATACTGTAAGTTATGTCTCCGGTTGATGCACTGTAGGTTACTACTGCAACCACGTAAGGACCGAAACAGGGTGACCATGCCAGGCAGGTTAAAAATCCCATTAGAAAAGATCCAACTATTCCCTTTTGAGAATTAGGTGTATTAGAATTAGAAATAGATGGTGTAGAAATATTAAACAGATTCTTATTGGCAATGAAAAGGATTCCGATTATAACCAGGATTAATGCAGCGGCTATTCGGAAATAAAGTAGATAATAATTAATGGCAGCTGTGAAAATGGCAGTTAGTATGGTTATTAGGGCAAAAAGAAGGAAGAATCCCAGACCAAAGGCAACTATCTCTCTATTCTTCCGTTTAAGTAGGGAAAAGCCCACCACTATTGGTATGAGTGGCAACACGCAGGGGGATAAGATTGAGGCCATTCCTGCTAGAAAAGATAGTAAAAACCCTGTTTCCATTTTTATCCCCCGAAAAATATTCTAATAAGAATTTCAGTTCTAAATGAAATGAATGAAATGAAAGTATTAGTTGTGTAGCTGTTCCTTTTAAATCTGACTTAAAAGCTGTTCAGGGGTTTGATACCCAATGATCCTCTTTATCTCATTCCCAGATGAATCCACGATTACCATGGTGGGAAGGCTGTAAGCCGTGTATTTTGAACTCAGACCAGGGTTTTTATCCACATCCACCTTCAGTAAAACGTAATTCTGGGTTAATTTTTCCACAACCTGAGGATCAGTGAAGGCTTCTTCATCCATCTTCCCACAGTAGGAACACCAGTCTGCATAAAAATCTATGAATATGGTTTTATTGGACTTTTTAGCTTCTTCCATGGTCTGGTTTAAGTCATTACCCCACTGGATAGAACTGGTGTTTGATTCAGTTTCCTTACTGGTTAAAGTGTGAATAGAAAGTCCTATCACCAGCAATGAAATTATAATTACCACAATCCCTATGAAGTATTCACGCATGCTTTACCCTTAGTTTTCATCATTAAATATTTTATTTAATAATTTCAATTTATTTTTAAAACCACATTATCCCCTACTTCAACACCTATATCCCTGGCTATTGGTTTGCATTTAGCGTTTAGAAGGCAGAAGATGGGTTTATCATTTAGTTCCATCGAGGTTAAGCCTTCATAGTTCCCCAGTCCCTTGGCTATAACCAGATCAGCGTCTTCAAATTCCTCTTTGAAATCATCGGAGATATCTCCATAGATTATCCCTATGGAGTCGGTTCCGGTGGTGGTTAATGTGGCCACTTCATCCAATCCCACATCCAGTGCTTCCTTCATGCAGGCATCGTTGAGGATTGGATCCTCTTTTAGGGCTACGGTGACTTCCACATCGTATTCATGTAATTTTTTTATGAGTAATTTGTCAAATACTATTTCACCAACATTATCGGCTAGGTAAAGCACGTTTTTGGCCTTTTTTAGTTCCAGTTCCAGTTTTAGGGAGTGGTCAATGGTGAGATCTTTTTCTACGGTAGACATGACCAGGCCTTCAATGTCTGATTCAAGTCCCAGTGCCCCGAAATCAAGGACGTTTCCGGCTATAGCTGCTTTAAGATAATTTTTGAGTGATTTATCTTTCTCCAGTATCTTTTCCACCTGGGGGAGGAATTGCATGGCAATTTCATCTGATTTTTCCCGGAGATCGTGGTAGGGATCTGGATTTCCAGTTTCTTCTTTGATGGTGCGGTGTATTTTGGTTCCGATCTGGTTAGAAATTGCTCCCTTCCGGAATTCCTGGCATAGTATTTTGTTTATTTTTTCTGTGACCTGCATCTTCAGATCGTCATCATCTGTGGCCAGGTCCAGGGCTTCCCTGGACTGGCGGAGGAAACAGGATGCGCATTCATAGTGTACTTTCATAATATCACTCGTATAAGCTCTAATGATTTATATTTGGTAATTCAGTGAATTT
>JAUNXM010000101.1 GCA_030539815.1 Methanobacterium sp. | reverse complement strand
CATTAAATGAATTAACATTAAATGAATCAATTCAATTTCCATTTATTACTTCTAAAATGGGGTAATGAATGTTGAAATTTTTTAAATTAATAAAATTAACTATGTGGGGTATTAATGAAATTTGCAATTATCAGTGTAACTGAACAGGGGAGTGCCATTGCCAGTGAAATGGCACAAGTTTTAAAGAACGATCCCACGGTTTTAAAAGTTGACTTGTTCCACAAAAACGTAAAAGATACTTTAGACACTTTTTTCAATGATTATGACTGTTGGATTGCTATAATGGCCTCTGGAATTATGGTTCGCTTATTATGTCCAATTATCAAGTCAAAATTAACAGATCCTGCGGTACTGGTTGTTTCTGAAAATAGAAAACATGTTATTAGCTTATTATCAGGTCATCTTGGTGGAGCGAATCATTTTTCAATAAAAATAGCCGGATTAATAGGTGCAGTTCCAGTCATAACCACAGCAACCGACTTAAAAGGTAAGATGGGTATTGACACCTTGGCATATCAGTACTGGTTACGTGTCGAACAGCCCCACCTAATTAAAGAAGTTAACCAGTTAATTGCCGATGATGTAAAAGTTCAGTTGAATATTCCCAAACGCTTCCAATTTTTATCTAATCATCCTCTCATTAACCGATCTTACCATATTCAAACCTGGAACGAATCATTCCTACGTGTTTATTTAATTGATAAACTTTCTTCTTCAGGAATGGAAACAAATCATTATCTTGATTTATATCCAAAGAGAATAGTGGCTGGTTTGGGTAGTAAAAAGGGAGTAACTGATGATCAAGTGTTTTTTGCAATAAGATCTGCTCTCCAACACTTGCACTTACCATTGGAACGATTGGATTCATTGGCCACCGCCGAGGTTAAAAAAGATGAAGGAGGTATTATTAACGTAGCTTCTCAATTAAAATTACCCCTGGAAATAGTTTCTTTAGACGAAATTGCCGAATTAGAGGATGGCAATTGCACTCCTTCTAAACTTGTTCAACGTGAATTTGGTGTCCCCGGTATTTCTGAGCCTGTAGCTCTTATCCAGGCTGGTAAACAATCACGTCTTATTCTTAGAAAAACTGCATACAATGGTGTAACAGTTGCAATCGCAGTCTCAACTGATAAAATTGATTAAACCTAATATTTTATAAAAATATTTTATTCAAACCTTTGTATTTGCTTTTAATAACTTTTTAAGAACTTGTAAATCTTTTTTTATCCTTTCTCACCAAAACCTTTTTAAAGCTCAAGATATAAAGAAACTTGGATAAGGCTTATTTATGAATTACCATTTTAAGCACAATTAACTCAATGGAGGCATTATTATGAGTACAGAAACATTTGAACGATGTAATCAAATATTAAAGCATATTATGGGGGATACAAGTGTGCCCAGGAATATTAGGAGGGCCGCTGAGGAATCTAAGAATTTATTATCACAGGATGATGATGAACCAACTGTTCGGGCCAGCACGGTTATATCCATTTTAGACGAGATAAGTAACGACCCTAACATTCCAATTCACGCAAGAACCTTAATATGGAATGTTTTAAGCGAATTAGAATCAGTCCGCGAATAAAACTGAATTTCTATTTTTTGAAGGTTACACTTGAAGTTTACCTTCTACTTAATTTTAATAAATTTTTTAGGTATTAATTTATTTATTATTTTACAATTTTTTTATTTCAAATTATTAAATAACAATCTAATTTTTCCATCCTTCATGATTTAAGCAAGCTAAAACTTTATGTTACTTAAAACTCGGGAGATATACTGGATTTTAGCAGTTTCTTCAACGAATTCAGCTAAAAGTAAAGCATCTGTGAGGTTTTCACCAGTTGCAACCACCCCATGTCTTTCTAAAATAATCACATCCTCTCTTTTGATAGCTTTACCAACCTGTTGGGCTAGTTCCATGGTCCCTGGCTGAGCATAATCTACCATTTTGATAAAAGGTTTTATTCGATTCCCAAAACCTTCTAAACGTTCAATTTTCTTTCCGGACATTGCAAAACCAGTGGCGTATGCTGAATGGGTGTGAACTATCCCCTTAACATCTTTGTTTTTATAGACTTCCAAGTGAAGATGGAGTTCAGATGATGGATTTACCCCACCAGCTAGTATATCTCCTTCAAGATTTAAGAGTACTATTTCATCTTCCCTAACTTGTCCCAATGAAACTCCTCCGGGAGTTATGGCAACGGTATCTTGGAAACGGGCACTAATATTTCCTGATTTTCCGGGTGTCAGCCCTTTACTGTAAAGATAATGGGCAATTTCACATATTTCCTTGGCTAAAGGACTTGGATTCATAAATTAATCTCCAATTTATACTCTTATTATCACAACATTATTAAACAGTTTTTTAACTGAAGTCTAGCATCTTAAGGCTTCCATTATTGATAACCGGTACTTGGGCACAGGTAGGAACTATGTTGTATATCTTCTGGAACTCTGTCTGGGACTGGAAAGTACCACTGTTAATTAAGTGCACACCCTTGTATCTTTTGTAACTATTAATATGGACGTGTCCTGTGTGTAAAACATGGGGAATTTCTTCAATAACTAAGTGATCTTCTATTTCAGATGCTAATGGTGTTCTCTCCCCATAAATGGGAGCTAAATGTCTTTTTTCCAAGAGTTCTTTCATTATAAGATCAGATTGCTGGTGGCTCATTCCCTTGACAGTCATTGCGATGTCGTCAAAACTACGACCATGATAGATAAGTACTTTAATACCATCTAAACTAACCATAGCTGGATTACTAACGAATTCAAGGTTTTTGAGCTCGTAAAGGCCTTTAGCATAGTCTTCGGGGATTGCAGGTTGTGGCTCTGCCAGGCGACTGGCATCGTGGTTTCCAGGGGCTATAATAATTTTCACATGGTTTATATCCCCGAATAATCGTGCTGCTTCTTCATACTGCTGGTGAATGTCTTTTATTGTCAGTTCTTTGTCCTGGTGGGGGTAGACTCCAATTCCATCCACTATATCTCCCGCTACCACCACGTACTTTACATTGTTGGCGATCTCTTGCTGGTCATCATCACCGAAATCGCCATTTATCCATTGGATAAACCTGTCAAAGGCTTTATCCAGGAAGGTGGAGCTTCCAATGTGTATGTCACTTAAAAATACCGTGGCAAAGTCCATTGGTTTTTCATCTATGCGGGGTACTCCTGGATTTACAAGTTCACTGGCCATAATCAAGGTACCCTTCCTGCTACCTATAATTCCAATAACTTCATCCTTTACCAATCTTTCCGATTGTTCAAATACTTCATGATTTTCGTTATGGATAAGAACAGTGGCACTACCACTTTCGTCCTCTATTTCAATGATTTTATGATTATTTTTAGTGTAACGCACATCGTTGACCATGCCCACTATTTTAATCACATCATCTCGGCTCATAGCTTCTTTAATCGAATAATTGTCTTTAAGTTCCCTTTTATAGGTTAGCAGTTCCCTTAGTTTATGGTACCTATTTTTGAAGTAACTGGAAAGATCCTTTATCTCCCCGTTGGTGTATGATTTGCGACTGGCATCCTTGAGAATGTGAAAATCGAAATCTTTTGGTACCAACTTAAGTTGAGCCGGTTGCTTATTAGAATAAGCTGAACCTAGATTAACATTTGTTGATTGTCCAAGGTATTCCTCCACTACCCTACCTGTGAGAACCATCATTTCTGGGGATGTGATGGTCATGTGTTTAATTAGTGAATCCACCAAGTTGGGAGAGTCACTATAATTTTTTATTTTATTGTAGGCGGTTTCATCGAGAAGTATTTCCGCGTCGGCAAATTTTAATATAATATCATCAGTCATAGGCACCCCAGGCTGGATTGTTATAATTTAATTCATTTTTTGAAACTACCAAATTTCAAATTTAATATTTTTTCATATTTATTCATCAAATTTATGAACTACATAATCATTTCATTTATATCATCATCTTAGGTATAAATCAATTTTATGACTCAAGTTTTTGAATTTTTCACGGAAGCTTTCCAACATCTGCAAAGATTTTAATTTTTCAGCACGAGCTTCTTGGGTTAATCCTTTTTTTGAGAGAATAAGATATTCTGACCTGGCAACCAGGGCATCTTGAAGGATAATTAATGTTTTCAGAATTTCTATTTGCATTGGCTTGCATTTTGATGGTGGCTTTCGCCCTTCGAATCTGAAGAATATACTTTCCATATTTTTTCGAATTTTATCCAGTTCTCGATAAGTTTCATCAGCGCTGATTTCACCATTATCTTCCTTGTTAAGAATTTCTCTAGTTAAAATAAGTTGAATTCCAGTATCATTTAAACAATTCTTGCTTTTTTTTAAGAACTGTTTTTTGGTCATTCCAAACATCAAATACAACCTTAACTAATCAACACTACTGTAAAATATTAAATTTTTTTTGGATATATAATATTGTACATAATAAATTATAAACATATTGGTCTTGTTTTAATCAGATATTCTTCCAACACTCTTGATTTCTTGTTAAATTGACATTCCTTGCTTAAATTGAAATAAATTCTGTTAGATGTATAAGGAATAATATCAAAAAATGTTGATCCAATTTCTTCCCAAACATTTAATATAAATGGTTGTTAAGATTGATAAAATACTAATGTAATGGAGATCATTTTACATCTCGAAATGTAATCCATCAGATAATCCTTTTCCCTAACTGAAATCTTGAAGATATTCATTTATTGAATAAGTTGATCTTTTAACAATCAATCAAAAAAAACCTCAATTGATAATCGAGAATTCATGTGTAATATTCGATTCACAATAAATAAACTCATTTACCATAATTTAAGGTGATAATATTGTCCAAGGCTGTTAAGATAATCCTATTTCTAATATTCTTTGCCATATTTTTCGAGGCAGGTCTATTTGCATCTTATACAATTGTTACTCAACAACCACCAAATCCGGTTGATCTAATTGAAATGCAAATAAATGGAGTTGCTTCGCTTTTTAATATGGGTCCTAAAATTGCCACTCAGAAGAATCTGAATATTATCAATGAAAATGAAGTGGTGGAGGCCCTGAAAATCAAAACTGGCATTGATGGAATTAACCTTCAGAGCCTTTCAGCTCAAACTTACCAGGACACAGATGAAGGAACCATCAATGTTAACATTACCGCCATGGGATACAAGGACTCACAGACTGGTGGAAAAACTGGTAATGCATCCAGTGGCCCTATTGTCATTAAATCAAATGAAACCTACAGTATAACTGCAACTGCAGTGGCCACACCAAAAAATAAAGGCGTTCAGATTGATGTGGGTTCCCTTGTCATTACTTCCACTCGTGTACTGTATAATACTTGATTGACATACGTTTCTATGGTAACTGGAGATTATCTATGATTAAAATTGTTGGTATAGGGCCTCGTAGGGAAGACATGACTTTAAGTGCTCTTAAGGCGCTGGAAGAATCGGATGTGGTGATTGGATACGGATCTTACACCCGAAAGATAATAGATCTTCTGGATGGTAAAGAAGTTATCTCTAAGGGCATGGGTCAGGAAGTAGACCGGGCAGAAATAGCTATTAAATATTCCAAAAAAGGATACCAAGTAGTTATTATAAGTAGTGGCGATCCTGGTGTATATGGGATGGCCAATGTAATCTATCAACTTATGGGAAAGTACTCCCAAGTGGAGGTGGAGGTTATTCCAGGAGTTACTGCAGTAAACTATTCTGCAGCTCTTTTAGGATCTCCTTTACATGATTTTGCAGTTATCAGCCTTAGTGACATACTCACACCCCTTTCTGAGATCAAAAGAAAGGTAATTGCAGCTGCTGAGGCAGATTTCATTATTTCATTTTACAACCCTCGAAGTAAAAGAAGAACTGAACCATTAAAAGAGGCTTTAAAAATACTTCGTAACATAAGAAGTCCCCAAACCCCGGTGGGGTTAGTAAAAACTAGTGATAAAGGTTCTGAAATTAGCATAGTATCCCTCCAGGATTTGGATGAGGAAGAAGTGGATATGAACACCACTTTGCTGGTGGGCAACAGTTTTACCTATGTGGATGAAGGTAAAATGATAACTCCAAGGGGATACATGATACCTCACTCAACCCATCCTCTGGCAGATGAATTTTACCAGAAATATCTGGCAGGGGAAGGTATTAAAGGTTCTAACAATGTTTGTGAATATTATCCCTGCCACAATCATCCCCAAAATTGCACATTTTGTTACTGTCCATTTTATCCCTGTGGAGATCCATCCACTGGGGGGTATTGGATTAAAGAGAAGCAAGTATGGAGTTGTGAAGGGTGCACTTGGATACATCAGGACGACACGGTTAAATGCATAGAGGGCAAACTACCGCAACTTCTGGGAAAGGTGGAAGACCTTCAGGATAAGAAGAAAGAGCTTCTTAAATTAAGAAGGGAATGTGTTTACCTAACTAAATAACTGGGTCTTTTTTGATTATTATGGTGGCTTTAAAATTTCAATTTTTTACTATTTTAAATTTATTTTCCATTTAAAAATTCCATAATAAAAAAAATCATTATATTAAATTCAAAACCTATTATAATGGCATGGTAAAGATAATAAAATATTCAACAGTGCTTCTCGAAAATTTTTAATATTAAATGTTTCAGCTATTATACTTTGATTCTCTCTTTTTTGTTAATTAAGTCCATAAACCTCTGTGAATAAATTCAATTATTTATTAGTTACTCCCCCATAAAGGGGATAGTTTACCTTATGGTGTATGATGATGATTCAGAAGAATTATTAATTAGAGAAAAAATATTGGGTTGAACAATCAATCTTTCCCATAGTATAATGTACTAGGTCCAACATACTTACATATGTGATATAAATGATTCGAATAAAAAGAGCCTACCAGTCACCTGCCCAGAAGGATGGTTACCGGATCATGGTTGATCGAGTATGGCCACGTGGAGTTTCTAAACAAAGGTTAAAAATGGATGCATGGCTAAAAGATATAGCGCCCAGTCATGATCTGCGAAGATGGCTGTCCCAGAATTCTCAGAAATGGGATGAGTTCAAGACCAAATACAGAGAAGAGTTGAAAGATAAGGCTGAATTTTTAGATCAGATACTGGATTTGGAAAATGAAAACGAGACTATTACCCTTGTTTATACATCGGGTGACACCGAACAAAACAGTGCAGTGGTTCTGAAAGAAGTTTTGGATGAATTAAAGTCTTAATTCATTTATTTTACATGATTGGAATAATAAATAGATTGCAATCATTTTAAATCCATAAAATTTTAGGTAAAATTTTTAATCTGGTAAACATTTTATTTTTAAATTTACTTTAAATTTACT
>JAUNXM010000100.1 GCA_030539815.1 Methanobacterium sp. | reverse complement strand
AATTTTAAATTGGATTATGAATCATACTCCCAGTGATAAATGGATAATGAAACTATAGGGGATAATGAAACTGAAGAGCCACTGGATTGTGGATTATGCATAAAAATTGAGCCAGAAATACAAAATTGGGAAAAAAGTTAAACAACGGTATATCATATAAAAAATTGGAGATTTTCCATGACTTATTTAATCTGTGAAAAATGTGGGGGTTATTATGAACTCCAAGAAGGGGAAAAAGTAGAAGATTTTAGTGATGAATGTGAATGTGGTGGAAAACTGCATTACACGGATTCTATTCCTGATTTGGACTATTCTATAGATTCAGAAAATACATTAAGCTCCAGTTCCACTCCAGCTATGGATCCAAATCCAGATTTGGATATTGATCCAACATCAGTAACCATTGAAAATCAATACACCAATCTTCATGATGGTGATAGAGAACTCCATGAAACTTTAACCGATTCTATCGAAACCATTGACCTTGGCAACTCATTAAATGAATCAAAACTAAATAAATCAGAACTAAAAGAATTTAAGCTAGCAGTAGAATTACAGGAAATATTGGATGTTAAAGGGAATTATATTATTCATGGGGCAGATGGTGAATCTATTAAATTGCTTAAAGAAGGAATCGAGATAGATAGTGGCCAATTCTTAGAATATTTGAATATAATTTCTATCCAGGATAGGTATAATCCAAAATCTCCCAAAAAATCAGGAATAACGGGCTTAATCTCCTCAGGATATTCACTAATTTCATCAAGGAATTGGTCTTTTAAAATCATTTTTAATAAAGGTGAATTTGAATTAAAAGGTGTTAAAAAGATTGATGCTCAGAGATTAGTTAGTTTTCTAAACCGGTTAATAAAACATAGAATAAAATAACATACAGGAATTTGATACCAGCATAGAGTCAACTGCATAAATTACCATGTGCCTTCAATGTAATTTTCAATGATTTATTCAAGGTGAATATGAGTCTTATAGATGTTATTGTAGGGGTTAAAAATGAGGAAAAATACATTAAAAAATGTATTAAGAGTCTACAGAATCAAACAGTCCATGATATAAATATCCTGGTGGTGGATGGGCTTTCCAGTGACAAAACTCCTCAAATTGTTAGTGAAATATCCGAAAAAGATTCCAGGGTGAAACTGCTCAAAAACCCCCGGGAATTTATAAGTTCGGCCCGTAATATTGGTATAAATTATTCTAAAGCAGAATTCATAGCTTATCTTGACGGTCATTGTTATGTGGGCTCTAATTGGCTTGAAACGCTTTATAATACCTTTTTAGAATACCAGCGCCAATGTAAACTTGCCGGTGTTGGTTCAACTTACTCTTCACCATCGGATGACTCATTTTTCGGTAAAACAATAGCTTATTCACTTCAAACCTTTTTTGGAGGGTTCGGTACAGCTTACACCTCAAATGAAAAGATAATCTCTGTGGAAACAGTTGCCTTTGCCCTTTACCCACGATCTATCCTATTAAAGGAGCACGTAACCTATGATGAAGCTATGACTCAATGTGAGGATACTGATTTTAATTACCAGTTTATTAGGGCAGGTTATAATCTTTTAAAACATCCCGGGGCCTTGGTATATCAGTACCGGCGTAGCAACCCCTTGGAATTTGCTCGACAAATGATAGATTATGGAGAAGGAAGAGCCAGGTTCACCATGAATCATCCGGAAACCCTGCACTGGTATCAGGTTATTCCAATGGTCACTCTTTTTTACCTTTTCCTATTCATAATAATATTGGCCATGTTTTTATGGGGATGGGTGGGATGGGAACTATTATTATTAACCTCTACTCCCTTTATTATTTACATACTCATAGATCTTATTTCCACCATTTTAGTTTCTAAAATGATAAAAAACTGGAAAGGGATTATTGCATTCATTTTATTTCCTCTGGAACACTTTGGATATGGAATTGGATATCTAAAAGGAATTATCAAAGGATGATAAAATTTCAATCATGGAATAGTTTAAAGATAGAAAGAGCTTCTATTTGTTATAGAAATTTATCTTAATCATTAGGTATTTATCTTAATCATTAAGAATCTATTTAATTCAAAAGGAAAAAGGAAACCATATTATTAAAAAAATGGGAGAAATATCTGCAAAATGAATAATAAGACCCCCAGGGTTTCTATTATTATCCTTAACTGGAATGGGTGGAAGGATACTTTGGAATGTTTGGAATCCATTTTCCAGATTAAATACCCTAACTATGATGTAATAGTGGTTGATAATGCTTCTCAGGATGACTCTGTTAATCAGATTAAAAGGTATGCACAGGGATTTTTAACTGTTGAATCAGATTTCATTAAGTACAGTTCTTTAAATAAACCAATGAAAGTTTTTGAATTTTCAGAGGAAGAATATTTTATTCTTGAAAATAAAGGAGTTGACTTCACCCATATTTCTTCGGGAAAAAAAATTATTATTCTGAAAAATAAGAAAAACTATGGTTATGCTCAGGGCAATAACCTGGCTATAAACTTCGCAATGAAAAATCTTCAATGTGACTATATCTTAATATTAAACAACGATACAGTGGTTCATAAATATTTACTTCAAGAGATGGTCGATACTGCTATAATCAATGAGAAAGCAGGGGCAATTACTCCTAAAGTATACTATTATGATTATAATGGTCGTCAAGATGTCATAAGTCATGCTGGTGAGAAATTCAATCTCTACATTGGCCGGGGTAAACGATGCGGTAAAGACCAGATTGATAATGGTCAGTGTGACCAAACCCGTAAAGTGGATACCATAGAAGGTTGTTCCATACTTCTCAAAACTGAAATACTGCAGGAAGTGGGACTTTTTGATCCCCTATACTTTGCATACTGGGAGGATACCGATCTAAGTTTCAGGATCAGGCAGCAGGGTTACGAACTATTATATGTTCCCCAGGCAATGATATGGCACAAGATTGGAGTTTCATGGGACAGTTATTTCAGTTATTTTGTTATTTACCATTATCTGGTACGAAATCGTCTGATATTCATGTGGCGGTTTGCATCGGCCCTGCAGAAAACAACCTTTACAATCTTTTTCATTTTCTACCTCATCCTAAACGTACTCATAATGGTTTTTAAGGAAGATCTAACCAATTCTAAAAAAGGATTCCAGGGGATCATCCATGGCATATTGGATTTTAGAAAAGTAAAACATGATAGGGATTTCCTTTGATAAGAACTTCCTCTTATATTGTAATAGATTATTCTGTTGAACAAGAGAAATTAGTGTAATGGATTGATTATTTATAAGAAATAATTTAATAAAAAGAA
This sequence comes from Methanobacterium sp., assembly GCA_030539815.1. Lineage (GTDB taxonomy): Archaea > Methanobacteriota > Methanobacteria > Methanobacteriales > Methanobacteriaceae > Methanobacterium. The sequence continues at coordinate 4,072 of JAUNXM010000100.1, read as the reverse complement.
TAACCTGGTAATTATGTTTTCTATTGTTTGTGTCTACAATGATGGGGAAATTTTAAGGAAATACTTGAAGAAAAGTCTAAATTTTCAAACTGTCCCTTACGAACTAATTTTAGTAGACAATACAGAAAATGAATTTGCTTCCGCTGCAAAAGCCCTTAATCATGGTGCTTCTAAGGCTACGGGTGAATATTTAATGTTCATACATCAAGATGTGGACTTGAAATCTGAAACATGGATTGAAGATACCCTTAAAAAACTGAAATTGATGCCTGACCTGGGAATAGCTGGTGTTGCTGGTAAATCTGAAGATAGGAAGGGGATCATAAGCAATGTTAAACAGGGTTCACCACCAAAACTAGCTGGTATTAATCAGATAACTGAATCAACCAGAGTGCAGACGTTGGATGAATGTCTATTAATAATACCCAAAATTGTTTATCAAGAACTTAAATTTGATGAAGATACCTGTACTGGTTGGCATTTATATGGGGTAGATTATTGTTTAAGTGTAAAAAAAAAGGGGCTATCAGGTTTACGTTCTACCCACAGAACTATACCATTTATCACCGGGCCTATCTTTCTCCAATGAATATTATCATACTTTGAAAAAATTGTTGAAAAAACATGAAGGAAATTATCCCCAGATCTACACTAGCATGGGCGATTGGAACACCTCACAACCACTGATCATCCAAAAATTGATACAATGGCTAATTAGAAAAGTATCTACCTTTAGGTTAGATATGTAGATAATTCAAAATTCCCATCCTAACCCTGTTCAATGCCTTTAAAATTTATTTTCTGGTCTTATACCTGTTTCACGAGTTTAATTCCAGAAATAGAATATAATATAGGATAAATATTATGAGTTAACTGGATAAAAGGTCCATCTACCATGAAAAATCTTAAAAAAATCAACAATTATAAAATATCTATCGTAATTTTAAATTGGAATAGCTGGAAAAATACTTTAGAATGTTTAAAATATCTTTTTAGGATTAAATATCTTAATTTCCAGATTGTAATTGTTGACAACGCATCCCATGATAATTCTATCCATAAAATTAGAGATTTCATAAAAAATATCCCAATGGATATGGTAGAATATCATGAAAACGAATTAAGAATGGCGGGTATCACTTCAGAAAGAGCTGAAAAAGTAAAATGTGGATCTAATTTTAATTCAATAAGGGATGCTAACTTTTTTGAAAAAATCTATTTAATTGAAAATAATGAGAATCGTGGTTTTGCCGGGGGGAATAATATAGGGATGGATTTTTCCATTCAATGTTTGTTTCCTGATTACATTTTGCTGTTAAATAATGACACTAAAGTAGATGAAGACTTTTTAGATGAACTCCTGGACGTGGCACAGAATAATGATAACTTAGGCAGTATCCAAGCCTTGCTCTTGGATGAAAATGGTCTGAATATTGATTCGTTAGGTCAGGAATGTTACTGGTGGGGGGCGGAGGATATATGTATGGGACATCCATTCAAAGAGGTTATAATACGGAATATGGGTGATATTGAAATTTTTGGTTCCTGTGCTGCTGCTGTAATGTATCCTGTAGGGGTCCTCAATAAAACTGGCTTATTTGATACAGATTTTTTTGTTGAACTGGAAGATGTGGATCTGTCCTGGAGGATCCGTTTAATGGGATACCAATCATATCTTGCCAGAAATTCAATTGTTTATCATAAAAGAGGTGTTTCAGGGACCATAACCACTGTAGATCTGGTTAAAGGATTGAAGAATAAATCAATGATAGATAAATGGTATCATCAGAGTAAAAATTGGTTTCTTATTGTGTTAAGGTATTATCCACCCTCAGTGGTGGTGAAGGCAGTTTTCAGATATCCTCATAAGGTGATTTTCACTTTTTTCCGTTTGATTTACTCGTCTCTCTTGATGGGGAGAACCAGAGAAACCTTTAAAATATTATTAGATAATTTAAAAACACGTAAAAAACTTAAAAAAAATCCACGCTGGGGTGAAACTGGACAAAAATGGATAAAGACTGGTCCAAAAAAATGTAAAATAAATAAATAACCATGACTTTTAAAAATTAAATAACTTCTTTTAAATTACAATTTCCACAACTTTACAATTTCTAAGGGTGTAATTCTATTTCTAAGGAACATTTCAATTGATATTTTCAGTATTGTCCCAATTAATTATTTATTCAGGGGTACTGTCATCTTTGTTTGGTGATTCTTTTACACTTTCTTGGGATTTACCCTTTTCCAATGCTATTTCACGGACCAGGTGGGTTATTTCTTCTTCAATATTCTCCATCATATTGTATATTTTAAAAATGAAGTAATAACAACCTATCAACCCAATTATTAATATCAAATCAAGTCCCCGGCCGATTCCAGTAGCACTGGCCAGCAAGGATGTGGAATCAGGATAGACCGCGAAAATAATCAGAAGGATCCATATGGCACTCCATACTAGGAGCATGCTAAGGGACATTCTACCATCTTTAAATCTTAGGAAGGTGACTATTATGCCAATTATTCCTATTATCAACCCTATGTACTGGTATAATATCATTTATACACGCTCCATCTAATATCTATTTTTAAATGAATTATATCCTCTAATGTTAAATTTTAACTGTAAATTATATTTTTACTAAATATTAGATACTTCAATTCTCCAATCATTGTAAATTATTCTCCAATCAATGGTGTAATTTAATTATATTTTCTATTCTGAATTATTTGAAAATATTCCTTATTAACTTGGCTAGTATTTTTAATCCTACCTTGGTGTTTGTTCCCTTGGATAGAGAATAATCAGTATATATGGTGGTTATTGGTACTTCAACCATGCGCAAGTTTTTACGACGGACTTCTCCTATGATCTCTGATGAAACACCATAATCCCTGGAATGAAGTTCCATTAATTCAGCTGCTTTCTGGTTAAATGCCCGCAGGCCTGACTGAGAATCTTCAACATCCTTTCCGTAAAAAATTAGGGTGATAATATTCATTACCTCGTTTCCAAACTTCTTTCTGAAGGGCATTTCATTGAAGTTCCTTTTTCCAATTACCACGTCGGCTTCACCCTGGATTATAGGCAGGCAGAGGGGTGGAATGTCCTGGGAATGGTGCTGGCCATCGGCATCAAAGGTAACAATTATATCCGCCCCGTGGGAGTAAGCTGCCTCAATACCAGTTCGTAGGGTGGCTCCCAGACCTCGGTTAATGGGATGATGGTATAAACTTATCTGGGAGGGATGTTTCTTTAATAGATCCATGGTAACCTGGTAGGTACTGTCACTAGAACCATCATCAACCACAATCAGGTTAACCTTCAAATGGATTAATTCATTAATAACTTCTATAATGATTTTTTCTTCATTGTAAGCCGGAAGTACAACGTATATTCCCTTGGTTTTTCCTGATTTATCAGAATTTTCTGGTATTTTCAAATCCAATTCTCCCCATTAGAAGTTTGAAATTAATTCTTAAATGTCTTAGGTTGAGGCATAACCTGGTATTACTTTTTAATTCATTATTAGTAATATTAACTATTCTCATGGCATTTTAATTTGTTGTTAGTAATATTAACTATTCTCGGCATGCTATATTGACTAAAGTTATATAAGCCAAGAAATTTTAATATCCTGTGGTTGAAGTGCAGGGTTATATTTTACCGCTCTAAATTTATTTATTTAACCTAATAGCCATTTCAGCAACACGTTTACCTAAATTATGTGAAGTTTGCAATCCTATTTCATCACTGGAAGTGTTTCCAACCCCGGTCCCTCCGTAGTGGGCCAGGGGATCACCATCTCCCACAACCAGGGCATCTTGGATAAGTAAAAATTCGTGTATTGCTGATATGGTGGTTTCTTGACCTCCGTTGCGTGAACCACCAGTTGCTATAGCTCCACCAACTTTATTTTTAAGTTTATAGTCCATTCTTAAAGGTCTGGAACGGTCTATTAACATTTTAAGTTGGGAAGTCATATTCCCAAAGTAAACTGGGCTGCCAATTATTAGACCCTGAGATTCGGTCATTTTTTCCAATATCTCAGCCATATCATCGTAAATAGCA
>JAUNXM010000099.1 GCA_030539815.1 Methanobacterium sp. | reverse complement strand
TGAGTAAATAGCTTGATAAATACTGAGTAAATAATATTAATTTAAATGGTGAATTGGGGTTCCTTTGATACGGATTTTATCACTTCCTGGGCAGCTTCCACCTCTGCTGATTTGCCACTGACTGCCAGCCATATTGAACCTTCCGCACCAGCAACTCCACCAGCAGCGACCATTTCTGCATTGGCATCTGTTAAACTCTTCAGGGCTTCTATTTCTGTGATAACTTCCCCCACCACCGGTAAAAGTCGAGGTCCTTTAGATCCAGGGGAGTTAAGGCGTAGGGCAAGGTCATCCAGATCACTGGAAACCCGTTTTTCAAGACCAACTGGGAGTATTAAACGCACCCTGCGACCCACCACTGCCTGTAAAGCTGCATTGATAGTCCCTCCCTGAGGGTGGCCGATGTAGATGGCGGCCTTTTTGTTAGGCACATCCAGGGTATTGGCTCCTTTCAGGATAACATCTCCTTCTTTAAGGTCGTCCACCACATCAAATATGGTGAGGCCCTTCTTCCAGATACCATCCACCAGGACCACGTCACCGGGAAATCCAGTTTCATCCTTCAAACGTCCCGATTCCCGGGTAAGTCCTACAGGAGGTAATACAATACCTCTAAAGAACCGCTGCCGGGAGAAACCCTCCATTTGATTAACCGAGGACAGTATCTCTTCAGCCACGTACCCGTTAGTTGTCCCTGCAATTATAACCACGGTACCGGATTTAAGGGCATCTTTAATGTCCTGATGAACATTTAATGCCTTTGCAATCAGCTTTTTACCCGCTGCAGGAGTAATCAGAAACTGTTTCATTTTTAATCCCCCAATTATCATCTTTTTCATTAAATTATGAACTATTTTTCTAATCCTATATCCGGCTTAGATCCTTATTTGAAGTCACCCTTTCTTTAGAGTTTACCCTTCACAGAATATACTCTAATGGTTTTCCAGGAGAATGCTGCTAAAAACTCTTAAATCCCAACATCTCTGGAAATTTATTTTTGAGAACAGGATAATTGATTCATGTTCATTACTTCCAATATGGGTTTATTATTTTGTTCCAGACAAATTAATCTGTGCGATATTAGAATTTTTATCATTCTCGGGTACTAGGTTTTTTTTTGGTTATAGTTATCCGAGGCGGAATGGGGCTACAGGTTCATCCGACGGAATAGAGTACTAGGTTTTTTTGGTTATAGTTATCTTTAGACAGGTATGTGTTTAACTGATAGAAATATTATTATTCTAAAATTGATAGATATAGTGTAATAAGGCGGTAAACATTGATTTAGAGTGATTTAAGATTATTATAATAAGATACTATTCACCCATAAAACGTATGCAAAGCCTGGCTTAAATGAATTCAAAATTAATTAGAAATTATTTATTCATCTATTTAGTTAAAAAGAGGTGTTAGAGTATGGCGAAAGTTATACATTTTGAGATACCTGCCGAAAACCCAGAAAGAGCAATAGAATTCTATAAAAAAGTTTTCGGGTGGAAAATAGATAAATGGGAGGGTGAATTTGATTACTGGCTGGTGGAAGCTGGTGAGGACGATGAACCAGGGATCAACGGGGCTATAAAACCAAAAGAGTTTGGTTCTATAATTAGTGATGTCATAAGTGTTGATTCCTATAATGAATTCGCCTGGAAAATTCAAGCTGAAGGCGGGAAAATGTTGACCGAGAAAATGACCATCCCGGATATGGGTTTCACCGGATCCTTCCAGGACACCGAGGGAAATATCATGGGCATAATAGAAGTTACCATGTTATTTATAACCCGTACCTTCCCCGCACCACTGGAAAAGGTGTGGGAAGCATGGACCAACCCTAAATCCATTGAAAAGTGGTGGGGTCCAAAAGGCTACACAGCAGCCGTAGTTAAGAATGACTTTAGGGTGGGAGGCTCTTCCCTCTATTGCATGCGGTCCCCTGAAGGCCAGGATATCTGGAGCACCGGTGTTTATAAGGAGATAATTCCCATGGAGAGAATTGTGTCCACGGATAGCTTCGCTGATGCAGATGGTAATGTGGTCCCTGCTTCAAACTATGGGATAAGTGGTGATTGGCCTTTAGAGTTAAAAGTAATGGTAAACTTCAAGGAAGAAGATGGTAAGACCCGGATCATCCTGCAACATACGGGCTTCCCTGATAATGAGAATAAGACCTTGGCAGAGGCTGGTTGGAATGAATCCCTTGATAAGCTTGCCGAAAATCTTGTTTATAGGGGATGATCAGAATGCAAAAAATAGTACCATTCTTATGGTTTGAAGATAGTAAAGCTGAAGAGGCAGCTGAATTCTATACCTCCATCTTTAAAAACTCAAAGATCGTGAATACTGTGCGATACGGGAAATCCGGCCCCGGCCCGGAAGGAACAGTTATGTCTGTTACCTTCCAACTGGAAGGGCAGGATTTCTATGCATTAAATGATAATCCACAATTCAAATTTTCAGAAGCTTTATCGTTATTCGTGAACTGCGATACCCAGGAAGAGATTGACAATTTGTGGGAGAAACTCAAAAAGGGAGGAATGGAACTGGGACCCGGTTGGATTAAGGATAAATTTGGTTTAGCCTGGCAAATCATTCCCAGTCTTTTAGATGAATACTTGAGTGATCCAAACCCTGAGAAATCCCAGCGGGTAATGGAGGCCATGATACAGATGTATAAACTGGACATAGATAAGTTAAAGCAAGCGTATGAGGGAAGAATAGTCAGATAAATACAGATAACCGATGAAAAGTTTTTTAAGGAGTGTTAAATTTATGAAACTACAATATTCAGTGGTTATAAATGCACCTAAAGAAAAGGTCTGGGAAACCATGCTCAATAAGGATACCTATGAAAAATGGACAGACGTTTTTATGCCTGGTTCTAGCTACGTCGGTGATTGGGATGAGGGAAGTAAAATACTGTTCCTTGCACCGGATGAGATAGGTAAAGAGTCGGGGATGGTAAGCCGAATAAAAGAGAACCGTAGATATGAGTATATTTCCATAGAAAGTCTTGGTTTAGTGTCCAACGGCGAAGAGGATATTTCAAGCCAGGAAGCTAAAGAATGGGCCGGTTCACTTGAAAATTACACCTTTAAGGATGTGGATGGTAAAACTGAACTACTGGTTGATTTAATTTCAGATGGGGATGTGGATCCAGAGATGTTGGAGATGTCAGAGAAAACCTGGCCTAAAGCTCTAAGTATATTAAAAAAACTGGCTGAAAAAGTCGTGACATAAGATTGAACATAAGGATGGCTAAGTCCCAATGAAAAAGTAGAATTTCCCACTTATCCAGAAAGACCCATCATGAAGGTGATCTTGCATCTATGATAACCTATCCATTGATAGGTTATAAACCAATCCATTAGGTATAACAAGAGCCGAATTCATCCTAAAAAGGGGATTGAAAACCCCCTAATAGCCTTTTTACTGAACATACTGCTTTACATTTTCACGGACTATTGCCGAGGCTCCGAAGGTTTTTATCCCTTTTAACATTTCTGGGAATTTATTTTTAGGAATCAAGACATTAACTTGAGAGAAGCTGCTTCCTTTAACTGCAGTGGGTTCATCAGAGCAGTATTCATTGGACATTAGGAAATCCTTTACCGGGCCCAGTTCCTGGTTAGCAATGTTAAACTTAACATCGAAGTATTTTCTTGCATTTATAGCCCCGAATAATTGTTCAAATATTATTTTTGCCTTTTCAGCCTTTTCCTGTGTGCAGCTAGGGCCTGCATATAATCCTGCGCTGGATTCCATTATGGTTTCCAGAATTTTGAGTCCTGCTTTTCGGAGGCTGCTGCCAGTCTGAGTATTGTCCACCACCAGATCGGCACCTTTGGCTATGTAGACCTCGGTGGCCCCGTCGGAGTTGATGATCTGTACCATTTCATTGTCCCCATCCCACAGTCCACGTACCTGGACTAAAGGCTTACTTTGGCCGAATAGTTCCCGGTAACCCTCGTTTTCCATGAAAAATTGCCGAGTAAGGTTAGGGTACTCGGTGAAGCAGAGGATGGGATTTTCCCGGTCCTTGTTGGCTCTGAAGAATTCTGATAGGGATTCATATGGATCATCGTTAGGAATAGCCACTATCAGCCGGGTTTGACCGTAGTCAAGATCTCCAACTTTTTTTATGAGTTGTTCCTTTAGATTCACTGATTCTTCCCGAACCCAGTCTTCCCCGATGATTGCCAGGTCAAGGATCTGTCGGTTGAGTTCTACCGGTGCGCTCTGGGGCCTGGTTAGGAATCCCTTGATTTCAGGGTCGTTGGTTATGGTGATTTCGTTTTCTTCCTTCCCAGGTTCGTATCCGCGAACCTCGTAACCTGCATCCACAAATAACTGGTAAGTATTTCCCCGGTTAACATTATTTAAACTTCCCTTAGGAAGGCCGAGTATTATTTTTTCCATTTTAATAACTCCTATTACACTAAATCTTGTAAATACCTTTTTAAACTTAAATCAATCTGCCTTGAACTTAAATTATAATTTAAATGAAACAATCTAATATAATTATTCTATAACTACCTTCATTTTATTTAATTTAAATCAAGAATACTCTTCTCATTCCTTCATCATTTTTTTTAGATAGAGGATGATTATAACCGATCTTTACAGAAAAGGTTACAGACTTGGCCCTTATTCTTATCTTTATTGGACCTTAAAATTCTGATTTGGTGAAAAATGAAAATTTTAAAAAAATAGATGAAGTAAGTTTTAAATGAAGTAGATGTTCTTTTTCTAAAATTTTAGACCGTAATTGGTTAAATTATAATAGTTGGTGAGGTTATAAGTTGCCATAACCTTATCGTATCCCATGGTATAAACTAGATAGGCTCCAATTCCCCAAAATATTAGTCCCATTATTATGAACGCTATACCCCAGTACTTGGCATTTTTTTCTCCCCGGGTTAGGAGGTAGATTCCTGAGGCCAGGGTTAAGGGGATGAAAAATATTATTCCAATGAATCCCAGGAGTTTGGCCACAAAGTGCGACTTTTTAGTATCTTGTTCATTTTTCAGTTCGTTTGAGTTGATTTTTTGACCCTTATTCCATTTAACTTCTGGAGAGGGGTTTTTTGGATTACCGCAAAACTGGCAGCGGTCTGAGTTTTCTGGATATTCTACTCCACATTTCGGACATCGCAAATTAGTCACCTTATACTAAATACATATCATCCTTCATTTAATGTTATTGGACTTTCCATCCACTGGACAAGTTTTAGTATTCCACCGGGTACTATTTACAGCCCACATTATAAATCATTTACCGCTCCTATTATAAATCATCAAATACTACAATCAAATATTATACTTTGTTTAACAGAGTACACCTGAAAATCTATAAAAATAATGTGAAGGGGATCAAAGAAAATGGCATCTATGTGTTCAAATCCGAATTGTGGTAATATCCGGCGGGTTGAGGGAATTTGTCCAGAGTGTGGCAGTCCTGCTGAAGATTTAGGTTTTAAAGAAGGCACCGCACTGATAAAACTTAAAAAAGAGAATGTGAATCGTAAAAATGACGAAACTGCTGCTGAAGCCCAGAAAATTATCGACCAGATGGATGTTGAAGCCGCTGCTGAAGAAGAAGAGGATTCTGTATCAATTACCGGGAAAATTGAAACTGTAGAACCAGAAGAGGATCAAATTGCAGATATTCAGTCCAGTGAGAGTAAACCTGGGGATGAAATTGTTAAAACTTCTAAAGGACGGAGAGGTACACTATTTAAGATCCTGGTTTTCATTATATCTGTGATAATATTCTACGTAATATTCACATTACTCCTTAATGGATTAGTTTAACAAATTCAAAGAAAAGAACTTAGATTAAATTTTAAGCAAATGATTAGATTTAAGCCTATAACCTGGTAGGATGGGCCAGTGAACGGGTACTAGTACTGGTCATAGCCCTTGATGTTATATTAGCGATGTGCCCAATGAGTTCCGGGAGGAATGGTTCATAGGTCTTGATGCCATATTAGCGATGCATAGGGATGCCATCTATTAACCAATAGGGTATTCTCCAGGATATTACATAATTACTATTTAATCTTTGTTTTTCGCCCGGGCAATGATATCCCCCAAATATATTACTTTATGAAAAGAAACATTAATTATATCATCCTCAATTGTCCATTTAAGGACATCTCCGGGTTCAACATTGAATTTTTCCCTTACTTCTTTAGGAATTAATATGCTATAATCTTCTGAGATCTCTGATTGACCCATTTAAAACACCAAGATAATATTATCTTTTAAAGTATTTGTATTTTCTTATTATCCTGATCATTAATAAGTTTACATGATTGGATTAAAAATCTTTTCACTTAGGGCGTAAACATTATTCATGAAATTTCAATTAAAACAGGGTTTTGATTTTAGTTTTGCTCCTTGTTTCCCCCTAATTCTTAGGAGAAAAAATTTCAATCCCAATATGGTCTGATTTTAGTTGTTCTAAATAAAAGAGCCCTCCAATGGACTGAAAAAATTTCAATCCCGATATGGTCTGATTTTAGTTGAAACCTTTCCATGAAAAGGGAATGAAACTGAAAGATTTCAATCCCAATATGGTCTGATTTTAGTAGAGGTATGGGAATTAGGAAACCACCGCTTAATGTGATTTCAATCCCAATATGGTCTGATTTTAGTCCGGTATTGGTGGAGGATTACTTGGTGAAGGAATGCAATTTCAATCCCAATATGGTCTGATTTTAGTCTATGTTTCTGGGTGTACCATCAATATGATGAGTGTGATTTCAATCCCAATATGGTCTGATTTTAGTTTTTCATCATTCAAAAGATTCTCAAAATCAGTACTAGATTTCAATCCCAATATGGTCTGATTTTAGTCTGTTGATGTAGCCCCTGCATGGGGGTATCGTGACCTATTTCAATCCCAATATGGTCTGATTTTAGTGTTGGGCTTTGTCCTGTACGTTGTCCGTTTTCTGTATTTCAATCCCAATATGGTCTGATTTTAGTTCCTCCAGGGGATTTTTATGTACACTTTAGCTAATACGTATTTCAATCCCAATATGGTCTGATTTTAGTCTTCAGCCTCTGCCATGTTGATGACCTCCCAGGCTGATTTCAATCCCAATATGGTCTGATTTTAGTCACAGAGCGTGGCTGATTATGCTCGCACAAGTCAATTTCAATCCCAATATGGTCTGATTTTAGTGTGTTCATGGCAGCTGCCTTGAAAGACCATAACTATATTTCAATCCCAATATGGTCTGATTTTAGTTCCAGAGTTTCTGGTGCTGTTTGATGCTAATTGATCAATTTCAATCCCAATATGGTCTGATTTTAGTCCACCTCTCATTATATTTCTGCACCCACACAAAAAAAATTTCAATCCCAATATGGTCTGATTTTAGTGGCAACCAAGAGAATCCACCAAGGA
>JAUNXM010000098.1 GCA_030539815.1 Methanobacterium sp. | reverse complement strand
GGAAGAATTTAAAGCCGGGAAAATTATTTTTGCAAAGTTTATATAGGTAAAAATTCATAGATATATAACTAATCTAAATAAGATGGTAAAAATAAACAGTCTGATTGCATTTTAAAGGGTTGACTTTAGGTCTTGACCTAATGGTGGTACATTATTGACTTTAGATAATACTCAAATATTTGTAAAGATAAATGGTTTTTTATGATGCCTTCATTGGATTGTGATGCCTTCATTGGAGTCAATATATTGAGTTTAAACTCACCACCACACTAGACTATTTTTTGCCATATCTTGGAGGACAAAAATGCGAAGTTTTGAAAAATTAACTTCTTACATCCCACTTAGGAAGTCAGAATCAGGATCAAAAAACATAGGGCTCCTGGTAGACGGTCCTAACATGCTTAGGAAGGAATTCAGCCTTAACTTAGATTTAGTAAGAGATATAATGGCTGAATATGGTAATATGAGGGTGGGTAAGGTTCTTTTGAATCAGTATGCCTCAGACAAACTTATTGAAGCCATTGTGAACCAGGGATTTACCCCTATAGTAGTGGCTGGTGACACTGATGTTTACATGGCAGTTGAAGCCATGGAGCTCATCTATAATCCTAATATTGATGTAATAGCGCTTATGACTCGTGATGCTGATTTTTTACCCATCATCAACAAAGCTAAAGAGAATGGGAAAGAAACCATAGTAATTGGAGCCGAACCTGGTTTCAGCGCGGCCCTGCAGAACTCGGCTGATGATGCTATCGTTCTGAAGGCAGAAGATCGTAAAAAATATTCCAAGGACGAATGAAATGCTTATCTGTTCTTCTCTGGATGAAATGAAAAGAAGAGAAGCTGCTTTTAGATTCATTGCCACGGTTATGAATCAGGAGGGAAGATCAAGCTTGTACGATCTTTCTGGTTTAGCTGGAGGATTTCCAGTTAAAAAATCTGATCTCAACCTCTTGGAAACCTATTCCGGACCTGCTATTTTTTCATCAAACCTCCAGAAGGTAGGAACCCGCCACCTGGGTGGGGATAAGGTGGCTGCCTTCAACCGCACCAGTGCAGCTATACTGGCCACCATACTGGCCCTGGTAAAACCTGGCGAGGAAGTGATACACTACCTACCAGAATTACCCTCACACCCATCCATCCCCCGCAGTGCGAAACTGCAGGGTGCATCCTACCGGGAATTTGATAATCTCCAGGATTTTCAACTTGCAGAAAAAACATCCCTGGTGGTTATAACCGGATCAACCATGGACCACCAGGTACTCTCCTTAAATGATTTTCAAAGCATCATCCAGATCTCACAGGAAAACCAGGTTCCAGTGATGGTTGACGATGCATCAGGTGCACGAATCCGCACGGTTATCTATAACCAGCCCCGGGCCATGGACATGGGCGCGGACTTGGTGGTAACCAGCACGGATAAGTTAATGGATGGTCCCCGGGCAGGATTAATGGCGGGAAAAAGTTCTTTAATTGACCGGATACAAGACAAGGCACATCAGTTTGGCTTGGAAGCCCAGCCTCCAATTGTAGCAGGTATAGTACGGGCCCTGGAGAATTTCAAACCCCAAAGAATATTAGATTCCCTGGAAAGGAGAGATAAACTCCACAAAAAAGTGGGTAATGTTTTGGAAGGAGTGGAAAAAACACCCACGGGCTTCATGATCACTGCTGCGAACCTTGAAAAAGAAATCAACCCTGATGGGAATGAAAATCTTACAAAACGTGAACTAGCCACTTTAATGGCCATGGTACTTTTAAAGGAATATCACCTGGTCACCATCCCTGCGGTGGGAATGCCTGGGGTTTCTGATACCATCCGCCTGGATCTTTCCAGTAATGATGCAGAAAGGGTGGATGATACCCAAATAATTCAGGCCATGAAAGAATCCCTGGAGTTGGTCAGAGAGTTAATCCCTGATGAAGAAGCCAGTCTAAGTGTTTTATACGAATAATTTACATTTTTTGTTATATAACTAGAAGACCTTTTTTTGCTATATTAGTTAGAAGACCCTCGGAATTATTTGTAAACATGAAACTATTTTTTTTAATAAATGATAAATAAATTAAATATTCAACAATAATTTAATCTAGATTTAAATCCATAGTGCGGTGCTAATAATGATAAAAATTAACGGGTCATATGGTGAGGGAGGGGGATCACTTTTAAGGGTTTCTACAGCACTGTCATCCCTAAGTGGGAAGGCCTTCACTATCCATAACATTCGAAGCAACCGTCCAAAACCTGGATTAATGCCCCAGCACTTGAAGGCAGCCATTACCCTGGGAAAAATATCCAATGCCAGGATTGAAGGATTGGAACTGGGTTCTACCAAGCTAAAATTTCATCCTGGCCAGTTTAACGGGGGTAAACTGGTGGTGGATGTTAAAACTGCGGGAAGCATTACCCTGATACTTCAGGCCATAACTATACCATCCATATTCACTGCCCAGGGCGTGGAAATCGAGATCAAGGGTGGGACCCATGTTCGATGGGCACCAACTGTGGAATACATGGAAAAGGTTACATTGCCTCTACTGAAAGCCATGGGCATCCACATGGATCTGGAACTCATCCGGAGAGGGTACTATCCTCGTGGTGGGGGTGTTTTAAAAGCCCGTATAAAACCAGTTAAGAAATTAAAACCCTTAAAACTCCATGAACTGAAAGTTGATGTTATTAGGGGAATATCTTACTCTTCAAAACTTCCTCGGCACGTGGCCAGTAGACAGGCCCAGGCAGCAGAGGAAACAATCCGCGATGCGGGTTATGAAGTTCAAATGGAAATAGTAACTGATGATAATACATTATCTCCTGGTTCTGGTTTGGTGCTATGGAGTGAGGTTAAAGGGAGTGAATTTTCTGGTTTAGGGGCCAGTTCACTGGGCGAACCGGGAAAAAGGGCGGAGATTGTGGGAAGAGAAGCAGCTCATGAAATTTTATCATTCATATCCCGGGGAGCAGCTCTGGATCAATATATGGGTGATCAGATAATTCCCTACCTGGCCCTGGCAGGTTCCTCATCAGTTCAAACCTCCCACCTTACCCAGCACACCCTCACTAATATCTATGCCACCGAAAAATTCACTGGAAAAAAGTTTCAAGTAGATGGAAACCTGGGAGAGGTAGCCACCATAACTGTTGAATAAATGATTTAACATTCCTTTATGTGTTGACTTTGATTATCCTCCAGGGTGTTTGGTCCAGAACTCCTCCGGATTTAATGGTCTCAGCACTTAGAATGAGATAGGGATTGTTTTTAAAGATGTTGCCAGGGATTCCCATTATCATGGTATTGTTCTTGATTTTTAGGGGTATCTCTTCACTGGTTGAGTTATCACTACCCTCCCTTTCAAGACTGGCAACACCACTTTCAACTGATATTTTTACCCTTTCAATTCCCTCTGGGTTGGGAATATACAAATGAACATTGTACACTGCACTGGATGATGGTTCACCCGCAGTTTTTAGGGATATCCATGATTTTCCAGTGACCACATCCTTGTTAATGTCCATTCCCACTGACGTTATATCCCATGGTTTCTCTTTTCCATGATATTTACCATCCCCAACCGTATCAACGAATAATAAAGGTGGAACCTGTAAACCACGGGTATAATTATTTTCATTGAAATTACTTGGGGATACATTTATAGTGGAGTATTCTGCGAATAACTCATTTTTACGCAGGAAGGACAGTAAATATGAGGAAGGGACAATTTGAGTCCGGTATGCTTGGAATGATTCCTCTTTCAAACGCTGCTGGTGGGTGGTGAGATTAAACATTGACCATTGGGGGCCATTTTCCATTCCCACCAGTTTTGTAGGGGGAATCAGATAATATTCAGGATAGTAACTTCGTGGGCTTGGCCAGTTGGGTGGTAAATGGAGGAGATAAGTATATTTACTTCCATTATATCTGGTTTGGGTTGTGGCCAGTTCAGTAAAGCCACTGGTGGCCTGATGATCAAACTGTTCATCATCCCCACTGGGATAAACGATTATTGTTGGTTTAAAATCAGTTATTATGGTTTTTAAATTATTGGTAAGGCTGCTACCACTGTAAGTGCCATTTTTTTCCAGGGCGTAGGGATAGTTAATCTGTTTAGATCCGTCCGAGGCCGTGAAGGGATTGTCAATCTCCCAGTGATCATTCAAAAGGATTCTTAAACTACCATCCTTGTAACCCAGGAATATTATATCTTCTTCTTTTAAACCCAGTATTTTAGTCCCGTTAATACTTTCATTATGCCTGGTGACTGGTGAAGTTTTGGTATCATTACCATCAGTAACCACCACCACCTTAACCGGAACCTGGTGCTCCACGGCATAACCTATTATTCCTCCATTGCAAATCACCTCATCATCAGGGTGTGGGGCCACAATCAGCAACCGATCCCCTGGATTAATTGAGGGTCCTGCAGGACATTCAGGGGGATAAAATGGGAGTTGTGAGTATGAAAAAGTCATAAGAGCTAAAGTAACAACCAAAACAGATAACAGTATTGTCTTATATTTCAACTTCATGTAAAACTCCTATTTAATCATTAAAATCGTTAAAGCATGGTATCTATTGAAAGTTATTAATTTATACACCCCTGGTGGGTTACCCTTAAAAATAAAATTCAACTTTTAAAAAAAAATAGTAGGGTGGATAGGTTGTTTATCTTTTATGGTGGGTGCATTCTCCGGATATGATTTTCCTTAGACTACCATCATCCATTTCCAGGATGAGGATCCCGTCTTTGGTTATGCCCACTGCCTCTCCTTGGATGGTTCTCCCCCTCTTTTCAACTTTCACTGTAGAACCAATGGTTGTGGACAGCTTTCGCCACTGGTTGAGGATGTCCGAGAACTGTCCTTTTTTGAAATCATGGTAAAGATTTTCAAAGTTCAATAGGAAATTCTGCACCAGTTTTTCTCCTGGTATCTCCTTTTCAAGTTCACTCTTGAGGGATGTGGCCCCTTCACGCAGATCTGGTGGGAATTCATCCACATCAACGTTAAGGTCAATACCAATACCCACCACCACATAGTCCAGTTCACCCTTTCTGGCACTGGCTTCAGTTAAAATACCGCAAACCTTTTTCTCCCCAATCAATATATCATTGGGCCATTTAATTCCCACATCAAGACCGCATTCATGATTCAGTGTTTCGGCTACTGCCACTCCAGTTAAAAGGGTTAAAAGGGGTGCCTGAGAAGTTGGAATATCCGGTCGCAATATAATGGTCATCCAAACCCCACCAGACGGGGATAACCATTTTTTACCCCGCCTACCTTTACCCCTGCGTTGACTCTCAGCTATTATGATGGTACCTTCCACTGCTCCCTTTTCAGCCAGTTCCTTGGCAACGATGTTGGTGGAATCCACTTCAGAGTAATGGTATATTTCCTGACCAATGTATCTGGTGGCCAGGTCTAACTGGATCTCATAGGGCAAAAGCCGGTTGGTTGTTTTAATAAGGCGATAACCGCGATCAGATGATGAATCGATCCGGTAACCTTCTTCTTGAAGTTTCTGGATTTCATCAGAAAGCTGGGCGTTGGAAATGCCCATCTTGGAAGCTAAATTATCACTGGCTACATACTCACCCTTCTTGGAATGAAGTGTCTTCAAAATCTGCTTTTCATGCATGGAACCACCTGCAAATAATCTTAGTGATTGATTAATTTAATTTTCAAGACAATTTTGTCTTCAGATTGTTTTATCAAGACTATTTTCTAGACTTATTCTTAGAGCCATCTTATTTTTTGTTGTTGGCCATGGTACTGGCCAGGTGACTGTTAACTGCTGCTGAAATTGCAGCCACCCTCTTGGATGGTAGGAAGGTTGATTTTAGCCGGGCTTCCATTTCCTTGTCTTCCTGGATGATCTTTGCCATGTTATCCATGATTTCCTTCCGGTATTCATCCACAAAGTGTGTGTGCAACTTTGCTTCCCAGAAATTGGGGCTTAACATCATGGATTTATGGAATGGTATGGTGGTTTTCACTCCCAGTATAATGTATTCTGAGAGGGCCCGTCTCATCCGGGTTATGGCCTCGTTCCGGGTGCTGCCCCAGACAATGAGTTTGGAGATCATGGAATCATAATGGGGAGGTATGGTGTAGTTCATGTAAACTCCACTGTCCACCCGGACTCCCGGACCTCCTGGGGAGCGGTAACCAGTTATCTTACCTGGATTGGGGGCGAAATCGGCCAGTGGATCCTCAGCATTGATCCGGCATTCAATGGCATGGCCCCTCACCTGGATATCATCCTGGGTACAGCATAACTCCCTGCCAGAGGCGATTTTGAGCTGTTCTTTAACCAGGTCCACCCCGGTGACCACTTCGGTTATGGGATGTTCCACCTGAATACGGGTATTCATTTCCAGGAAATAAAACTCTTCATTGGAGTACAAGAATTCCACGGTCCCTGCATTGGTGTAACCAATGGATGAAGCGGCTTTAACCGCAGCAGAACCCATCCTTTCCCGGAGTTCATCAGTCATGATTGGTGAAGGTGATTCCTCAATGAGTTTCTGGTGTCTTCGCTGGATACTGCACTCCCGGTCAGCCACGTGGATGGTGTTCCCGTGTTCATCTGCCAAGATCTGGAATTCAATATGGCGGGGTTCCTCCACGTACTTCTCAATGAATACAGTGGAATCTCCGAATGCAGATTCAGCCACGGATTGTGTGGATTCCAGGGCACGCAGAAGTTCATCTTCCTCGTAAACTGTCCTCATACCTATCCCACCACCACCTGCGGATGCCTTGACTATCACCGGGTAACCAATGGCTTCGGCTATTTTAAGGGCTTCATCAGGGTCGGTGACCCCTTTACTGTTGCCCGGTATTACCGGTACTCCTGCTTTCTCCATGAGTTTACGGGATTCAATTTTACTCCCCATGGCTTCAATAACCGAGCCAGAGGGTCCTATTAATTTCATCCCGTTCCGGGCACATTCATCTCCGAGGTGGGGGTTTTCAGCCAGGAAACCGTATCCAGGATGCAGTGCATCTGCTCCTGACTTTTCGGCAACTTCCAGGATTCGGGGTATATTCAGGTAGCTATCGGATGGTGATGGTCCTCCAATGTGGTAGGATTCATCGGCGTACTTGGCGAAGAGTGAATTTTTGTCCGCGTCTGAATACACCGCTACACTCTTCACGTCCAGCTCTCTACAGGCGCGCATCACTCTGATGGCTATCTCTCCACGGTTAGCAACCAGAACCTTGTCAAACATGATATCTTCCTTTCTATCTTAATTGAAGTATGTTTAATAATGTTTTTTCAAATACTAATTACTTAAATTCAATTTATCTATAAATATACCATTGTTTTGTTAATTATATCTATTATCAATATCTTCCTTAAAGATTTTATGTTAACACCCTTAACCCTACACTGGGAAAATCCTTAACCCTACACTGGGA
>JAUNXM010000097.1 GCA_030539815.1 Methanobacterium sp. | reverse complement strand
CAACCAACCACTACATTCTGAAAACCCCAAAAAATTAATAGATAACCAGCTATTATCTTTCATCCCAAGATAATTACTGGATAGCCATTATTAGGCCTATTCAGGGCCCGTATTCTTCTTCACTGAATTTTATGGTGAAAGATGTTCCTTGAGTAGTGTCCAGATCTATTTCTCCATCTAGCTGGCCAGTTAGGGTGTTCACCAGACGCATTCCTAAGGAGTTGGTTTTCTTATAATCCAGGTCTTCTGGGAAACCAACACCGGTATCTGCCACTTGGAAGAGGTAATGGTCCCTGGTTTTTTGAAAGCTGACTGTGACTTCACCTCCCTCCCCCTGGGGGAAGGCATGTTTGAGGCTGTTGGAAACCAGTTCATTAACTATGAGTCCCAGGGGTATGCTGGTGTTAATGTCCAGGAGCACCTCACCAACATCCAGGTTGAGCTTGATATTATCCCTGGTCACGTAGGTTCGGAAGAGTTCTGTGGTGAGCTTGCTGATGTAATCCCCGAAGTCAATGCACTTGAGATCTTCGGACTGGTAGAGCATGGTATGGATGAGGGCCATGGACCGTGCCCGGTGCTGGCTTTCCCGGAACACTTCCAGGGCTGCTTTGTCCTTGATGTACTTTGACTGCAGATTCAACAGACTACTAATAACCATGAGGTTGTTCTTAACCCGGTGGTGTATTTCCTTCAACAGTAATTCCTTCTCCTGGAGGGATTTTCTCAGTTTAGCCTCGGATTCCTTCCTGCGGGTGATGTCCCGTAGTATGGCCAGTACCATCTTCTCCCCGCGGAGGTTGAAAGTGTGGGCGCTAACCTCCACTGGTATTTCCCGCCCATCACTGGCGAGGTTAACCAGTTCAAAAGTAGCACTGCCATTCTGGAGGATTTTCTCAAGGTAATAGGGTATTTTCTTCCGGGAATCCTCATTGTTAATATCCGGAGGACCCATCTGCAGGAGCTGGTCCCGTTTGTAACCCATGCGCTGGCAAGCCACATCGTTAACTTCAACGAATTTACCAGGGCTGCCATCAGGGTTAACCGGGTAGAGGACTATGGCATCGTTGGCATTGTTAAAGACCTCCCGGAATTTCTCCTCACTCTCCTGGAGTTCCAGTTCCATCTTTTTACTGGTGGTGATGTCCCGGGCAATGCTGGAAGCTCCGATGACTTTCCCAGTTGAGTCCTTGATGGGGGAGACACTTAATGATACATTCACTATGGATCCGTCCTTTCTCCGTCGCAGGGTCTCATAGTGGGTTACCCTCTCCCCACTTTTGATCCAGGCCAGGATAAGGGATATTTCATCAGCATTGTAGGGTGGTATGAGAATGGACACACTGTTACCCACCACCTCACCTTCCGTGAAACCGTAGATAGCCTCTGCACCAGGGTTCCAGGTTAATATAGTACCATCCAAATCCAAACCCATAATAGCATCTTCAGTGTGCCCCACTATAGATTTAAGATAATTTAATTCAGATTGGGTTTTAGTTAACCTTTTCTGAGTATGTTTTAACTCCTTTTCCCTTTCAAGGAGTTTTCTGTGAATTTCTCCCTGGCCTGACTTTTGCTCCTTCATGGTAATAACTCTGTATAAATCAGTATTTTCTTGAGTTTTCTATCTTTAAAGTTTAAATTTCATCTTTAACCTTTTTTGTGGTTTAACTGCTGCCAGTCCTTAATTGACACTGCAAAAATGTGTAATCTTGGATCATAATTAAGTGAATCCTAAAAGTGAAATCTGAAAAATAAAAACTAAATTCAAAGTTTAAACCAAGATGGAAATAAAAATCAAATTAAAATTGAAACTGAAAACAAGTGGATTATCAATAGTTCTAAACATCAGCCCAAGAAATAGACTTCCCCTAGGTTACTATTCTACTGGTGTATTTATTCCCCGGTGAATTAGAGTAATTGCACTGATTGGTACCTATTAATAGGTATTAGAACCAGAATTGAAATTGAATCCACTAAATAAAAAAAACTGAGTTACAGATAATAAACTGAATTAATAATAAAAATAAAACTTATATCACAATATTTCATAATACAACCTACTGAAACATCCCTACACCATAATAAAACATAAAGACAGCGGTTTGACACTAAAAAAATTGATTAGCACTAAAAAAGGTTATACACTAAAAAAGCTTTTACACTTTAGAAGTTTACGACTTAAAACTAATTTCCAGGGAAGATTAGTTTATAATTAAACGTTACCATTTCCTGGAAAATAGTCTTTAAATATCCTTAAAAATATAATGTTCAGTTAAGATATTTTGACTATGAAAATAGGAATCTAAGAGGTTTATTATTATGAAAGGAATTATACTAGCCGGAGGTTCTGGCACAAGGCTGTATCCCATAACTAAGGCGGTTTCCAAACAGTTGCTGCCAATATACGACAAACCCATGATTTACTATCCCCTGTCAGTGCTGATGCTGGCTGGAATAAGGGAAATACTCATCATATCCACACCACGGGATTTACCCCTCTACAAGGATTTACTGGGTGATGGTAGCAAGCTGGGAGTGAACTTCTCCTACGCAGTGCAGGAAGAACCAAGGGGACTGGCCGAGGCATTCATAGTAGGGGAGGAATTCATAGGTGAGGATAACGTGGCCCTGGTACTGGGTGATAACATCTTCCACGGGCACCGGTTCAGCGAAATACTCCAACGGGCCTCTGCATTAGATGAAGGGGCTATAATATTTGGTTACTACGTGCGGGACCCTAAAGCATTTGGAGTGGTGGAATTTGATGATGAAGGGAACGTTCTTTCACTGGAAGAAAAACCAGAACAACCCAAATCTAACTACGCCATACCAGGACTCTACTTCTACGATAATGACGTGGTGGAGATAGCCAAAGGGGTGAAACCCTCTGACCGTGGAGAGCTGGAGATAACCTCAGTTAACGAGGAGTACCTGAAAAGGAAGAAGCTAAAAGTGGAACTACTGGGACGAGGTATGGCCTGGCTGGACACCGGAACCCACATCGGACTACTGGAAGCCAGTAACTACATTGAAGCATTACAGAAAAGACAGGGATTCTTCGTGGCCTGTTTAGAGGAGATCGCCTATAACAATGGCTGGATAACAGAGGAAACCGTCCTTGAACTGGCTGAAATCCTTAAAAAAACTGAGTACGGGGAGTACCTGGTGGAACTGGTTAAGGGCGAGTATTAGAATCTCCACTTATATTTTTTTATTTAATTTCCAGTTATAATCCTTTTTATTTCCTTTATTTTTCTTTTAACGCTACTGCAACCCATCTTAAACTTCTTTTTCATAGATTTTTAATTTTTACTTCCTTTGGAGAATATTAATCCCCCGGATAATAAGGCCAATCCCAGAACCAGAAATATTAAAGGAAATCCTGTTTTTTGCATAGCCACAGTTTTAGACGTAGATCCACTGGGAGTAGAAACAGAAGTAATGGTAAGGTTGGTGGTGTCTGAACCCGCCAGTAGCTGGTCAATGTACAGTTGCACGTTCATCACCTCGTAACCTGGGGTCACTGGTGTGCCGGGCCAGCGCAGGATGGCCTTCTGGTGGGATAGTACTGTTCCAATCTGCCAGGTGAAACCATCACTACGGGTGGTTACCGTGCTGGGGTTCTTAGTCCAGGTGTTTCCACCGTCCAGTGATGTGTAGTAATTTTTATCATTGGTCCACTGGTTGTTGTTGTGGAATGATTGCTCCACCACCACATTTGTGGCTGGATTTTCATCTCCAGTAACCACGATGTTTGAGGCAATGGTTTCACCCACCGGTACCTGTGCTACAGGGTGGTTACCAGAATCAGTGTAGTAAACGTCAATGGTGGCTGCTGCCGATACAGTTCCACTGATTAAAAGTAATAAAAACAAGAACATAACCCATTTTAAACCATTTTTCATGGAATAATAAACATCCCCCAAAATAAACATCCCCATTTTTTGGTCCATCTTTTTTTTGGACATTATATTCTTTTAATTTAAGTGAATCTATAGAATGTGAATTAAATTTTTTAATGGTTCACTTTAAGATGTGAATTCCATAAAAAATATGACACTAAATATGACACTTTCCGGATACAACAATTCCAGATATGACACTTTCCTACTGGTAATTCTCTTACTTGTTTTAATCTATTTAATTTTCTGGAATATCTTATATCCGAAACCCGTTATTATTATTGTCTAACCTTATATCCCAATAACTTCCTGGATTAATGCCTTTTCATCAGGGTTATCCAGGTGGAAGGCGTGCCAGACCAGGTTGTAGCCGATCCAGATGATCCGACCCTCACCTATATTCTGCACACCGATGAGTGTCTGGTTGTTGGCAGTGACCAGGGGCTGGATTTTGTTCTCACCAGTGGATTCGTAGTTGGCCCCGTACCATGGCTGGCCATCCGCCAGGAAGGGGGAGAATTTAACTGATTCGGGTTGAACTACCGGGTTTTCAGGTAGGCTCTTGCGGGTAATGATAGTGTGCAAGAATTCAGCGTTGTCCAGGTTGTAGAAGGTACCCTCCAGGTTACCCGATGCATCTATTACCAGGGTACCGCCGGATTCTACGTATTGCATTAATAATTCTTCGGCTTTTTCCTGGTCACGCCATTTGAAGTTGTAGAGTAGGATGTAAGGATATTGTTGGAGTTCTTCCAGGGAATGGGAGTCTATCTCTGTGGATTTTCCCCGGATAGCGTGACCCTTATTCTCGTATATCACGTAGGTCTTAAGGCCCAGAACTTCATCGATATAGTTCTGCCAGTTCTGTCCAATGTAGAGCATCCGGGTTTTATTTTCTAATTTAGATGGGTCCTTCTGGTATATGGTTACCAGGCCAAACTGGGCCACCGGAGGGTAAGACTCTATGTTCAGGGATTCTGTGGATATGTAGTAGTCAATATTATTTTTTGCCAGTTCATGGGCAGTTAACTCGGTGGTGTTAACCGTGGGCTGCATGTCCATGAACATGCGCAGATTCCACACCGCTCCCGGCCAGATATTGGACCTAATATTGCGGTTTCGGTAGTCAGGGTCATACTGTTTAAGCCACTGAGTGGCCTGGGTTAAGCTTTCCACTGTGTATTTATTCCTAACCAAATCAGTGCCATTCACATTAAACGGAGTTTCATCCTCCTGAAATACCAGGGCCAGTTGCTGGTCTTCATCCCCCAGAATATGGTTAATACCAGTTAGGTAGGTAGCAGTGGATGACAGGGCCAACATGACCAGGAGTATTGGTAGTGCGTAGCGGGTGAGGTTAATGTTTCGGTAGTTGAAACTTATTTTTCCGGATATTTCATGGATGCCCAGGATTAAGAAGTATACCATGGCCGGGGCCATGGTTATGAAGTACCGGTCCACCTTCAAGCCGAACTGGGCGTGAACAATAAACTGGGTCAGGAACCAGGAGAACATTAGAATGTCCAGGTCCAGGTTTAACCTGCCCCTCCACAGATCATAGGCCAGGTAACCTAATAAAACCACCATCCCAATACTGGCCATGCTACTGATTTTACCAAAGGTGAACAGGAAGGCAAGGAGGAAGAACACCATCAACAGAATTTTGAATCGGTTAAGGGAAGACTTCCAGTCTAAATGATGATCCTTAAACATGCTGTAAAAATAGATGATCACTCCCAGGACCAGGATCATTATGAAAAGGTAATAAATCCAGTCATGAAGAGATCCGGGGCTAGATATAAACAGGTCCAGTGTTTTCAGATAGTAGAGAGGATCTGAGGAGAAAGCAGAGTGTCCTGACTGTGATTCTGATTGTATACTCAGGAGGCTGGTGAGGGTGATGAAGGGATCTCCAGCCCGCTGGTACATGAAGCCCAGGTAGGGTATCATAATCAGAATACTCAGGACCAGCCCCAGGATCATCTCCTTCAGGTTCCGGAGATAGTTACCACCAATTAAGATGTACAGCATTATGGGGAATAATAGGAATCCTGCGGTGAAACGGGTTAGGAAAGCCATCATGGCCATGGGAAATGCCAGATAAAAGTATTTCGGGTTCTTTTTAACTGCTAAAACTGTGAGGTAAACCGCCCATATGGACAAGGCCACTGCGGCTATGTCCAGGTACCCGATCCCTAGCCAGGCCAGGATCACCGGGAAGGAAATGTAAATGGTTGATCCGGCTAAACTTTCCAGGGGGTTAAATCGTAGCTTGAGGAGGAGGTAGAGGCCAATGATCCCGAAGATGAATATCAATCCCTCCAAAATATAGATGGCCATTTCCGAGACAAATCCCATCCTAAATATTAGGGAGGTCAGGAAGGGGAGGAATGGTGATCGATCCAGTTCGATGTAACCAGTACCCATCCCCGCGTATTCCAGGGCATTAGCCAGGAATGAGTATGTATCCCAGAAAGGTCCGATAATGATTTGCATCTGGACACGGTAGTAAACCACCGTACTAACTGTTAAGATAAGGAATAAAAGACAAATCCAGTTCAAGTAGTTCGATCTATTGAAGATATTTCTGGTCAAAGTATCGCCCATTTAATTGTAGGGGTAGTCATGAATACAGATCACCCCCAATAAATTGGTGAATTAATCTTTCGGTGAATTTTATATGGTCCTGTATTGATGTATCCCTTATGATAGTTATCCATAAATTATGAGTTACACATTTAAATATTGTTGTTGGAGCCAATCAATATTCATATTAGAAACGTATATAAGAATTATATCCTAAATTATTTATTATGGTGTTAGAGATATCAAGATAGAATAATGTTTCTTTGGATTATAATACATTGTTTAAGGTGGAATTGTAGTTTATGAATTATAAATTCGGATACCCTGACATGGGAATTGAAGTTCCCCCTGGTGCCAATTTAATGCTTTTAGGTGATCTTTTCTCTGGGAAGGATATTTTATCCAAAGAATTCATCAGGGAAGGATTAAAAGATGGTGAAGCCTGTATTTTTGTCTCCACCAACGACCCCATCCAGGACACTGTGGAAGAGTTTAAAGATTACGATTTGGAGCACCTGGGAATGGTCAACTGCATCTCCTCCCGTAGTGACCTGGACCTGGACTACCCCTACATAAAACAGATACGTTTCGTGGCCAGCCCTACCGAACTTGCCACCATAATGGCCTTCATCAACGAATTCCTGGATATTTTCCAGAATAATGAAGTTACCAAGATAAGGATCGTTTTCGACTCGGTGTCCACCCTCTTAATGTACTCCAATTTGAAGACTCTTTACAAGTTTTTGCACGTTCTAACCAACACTGTAAAGGCCAGGGATGCCGTGCTACTCATGACCATGGAGGAAGGAGTCCACGATAAGATCGAAATTAGCTCCCTCCAAAGGCTGGCCCAGGGACTGGTTACCATGGCCGGAGGGGAAATAGTGTTCAATGGGTTCTCCCGTAAGAAATTCAATTACGATATCCAGGACAACCAGATAATTATCACCGAGAAAGATTAAGTTAACCCGAAAAACCTGAGGATCGGGAATATTAAGTAAC
>JAUNXM010000096.1:0-5000 GCA_030539815.1 Methanobacterium sp. | reverse complement strand
TGAAACATGGAATATTCGCCACAAGAGCTCCTAAACGACCTAATCCTATTGGAATTTCAGTGGTTCGCCTGGAAAAGATTGAAGGAACCACTATACATATCAGTAACGTGGACGTGGTGGATGGAACACCTCTCCTGGATATAAAACCTTATATTCCCCATTTTGACCGGGAAGAAGGTGAAAACGTGTCCATAGGGTGGTTTGAGGACAAACATCACGAAGCTAAGAACAAGAGATCTGATAAGCGTTTTTTAGATTAGTATTTTAAGCTTATAAATATTGAAAATGACATCTTATACCTATAAACCTATTTATTAGTTATAAGATTTTTTAAGTTTTAGGTTGAAATTTGGTATGTATAAATATCTTCAACTTTTTGTTGAAAGTTTTTGTTGACCTTGAAAATAGCGGTTTGCTAAACAGTAACCTAAAAGTTGAGTTCAAAACTCTTCCATCTGGGATATGTCCATTAACATCTCCACTGCCTTGGCTTCCACAGCTATTCCAGCTTCTTTAATGGCTGCTATTGGGTTCAAACCACCCGGTGCAACTATCCCTACATGGTAACGATCTACCTTGGCATTGTAGACCAGTTCACTTGGTTTACCAACTTTTAAGATTGAAAAACCACTTTCTTCTGCATCATCCAGGATATCCAATGTCTCTGGCCTGGCTACATATGGGATCTCTCTTAAACTGGCTAGTATCCTTCCACTATCTTTTAGAGAATTATTCACTGATGTTAATCCCTTGGATAGGTATATTTCGTGAGGATCCAGTGAGGATCCATTGTAAGCAGTGAGTTCAATAAATCGAGGGGATTTGCCTCCAGTTTCCAGTATCCCTCCGTATTGGGGTGTGGAAGCAATACCGTGCTTGGTGAGTATGCCGTCGATGGTCAGGCTGCAAACAGTGGCCAGACCTTTTTTACTATCTGGTCCGGGTAGTATTTGGAAATATTTACTGGTACAGTACTCTGGACGAGAGGCCATGACCTGATCAAAGATTTTAAGACCTTCATCCAGGTCCTTATTTTCAAGGTAAGAAACATTTACTATTACCTGTCCTTTAACAGTTTCCGGGTCAAAATCAACATTGTTTATAAGATTCCATGCCTTGGAAAGGAGGAATTTAACTTTTTCACCAGTTTCAGAGCTGGCCTTTTTTATAACATTTTTAGGGATAGTTAAAGGTTCCATTTCTGAGAATTCAACAATATTTTCAGCCATTTTGATGTTAACATCATAACCTGCTTCTTTAGCAGCACATAAAGGTGAAATTCCTCCAATTACTGCAATTCCAACCATGTCTTTATCCACGGGGATGCCTAAAACAGATTCACCAGGTTTACCTATCTTTAAAAGCCCGGATACACCTATCTTATGAAGTTTATCGAATAGTTTTTGGGCATCTTCACTGGCATTGGCTGGTATCAGTCTAAAATTGGCAGGAATATCTCCATTACCAGAATCTGCTATTTCCAGAACTGAAGTCATTTCCCGGTCGGTGAAAGCTTCCAAGGGCGTCATTGAAGTCTTTTTATAGGCAATGAGCTCGGTGAAAGTTTGGGGAACATAATCGGATATTTCCACCAGTCCTCCGAACTTGGGAACTACAGGTATTCCTGCTTTAAGTAGCATTCCATCTATGGTGGTGCCGCAGATGGTTTCCATCACCATCTGGTTATCTTCATCTGCCATGGTGGTTTTAATGTAGGGACTAACAGACAATCCCTTGTTAAAGATGTTTTTAATTATATTCATTACTTCAGAATCATAAATGAAGGTGGAGGAGTTCACCACCACTTTTCCCAATCCCGTGGTGGGGTTAAGGGTGGTCTGGTACATCATATCCTCGAATTTAGCGAAAATAAAATCAACTTGATCATAGATCAGGCCTTTTTCAAGTTCCTTAATACCTTCAGGGGTTATTTTCCTGCCAGCATAACCTATTCGTTCGGTGAACCCTTTTTCATCTAGGATGCGCATATGGTAGCGTACTGCTCTTTCCCCAAGATCGTATCCTTTCTTGCGGAGCTCTTCGGCTATGGTTTTTGCTCCTAAGACCTCGCTTCTGTCTGCCAGGATCCTCAGGATCTCCATCATCTTACGATCAGTTTCCTGTGGCATTGATTCACCCTTTAATGTAATAATAGTATCTAATAATGGATTTGGTTAAAATCTTTTTTACTTTTATGAGAATCTAAATCTTCTGATAAATAGAATTTTAACAATCTGAGTTATTTAATTTAAGACTGTTAGTTCTAATTATTGGGATTGATTTTAAATACTTATGGTTAAAATCGGATGAGAAACTTTAAATATCTATGTAAATGTTTGATGGAAAATAAAAGGAAAAAAAGAAATAATGGGGGGATTAGATCTGCAAGTATTTTTCCAGTTCGTACTGGAATACCTGGATCCGGTAGTCATCCCATTCTTTTCTTTTTAAAGCCATGAACTGGTTGTAGACATGGTCTCCCAGGGATGCTTTCACTATTTCATCTTTTTCAAGGGCGTGGTATGCTTCCCATAAGCTGGAGGGGAGGGTGTCAATGCCCAGTGGTGCCAGTTCTTCAGGACTTAATTCGAATACATCCATTTCAGTTGGTTCTCCAGGGTGGATCTTGTTGTTAATACCATCCATACCTGCTTCTAACATGGCTGCGAATGCCAGGTAGGGGTTACAGGATGGGTCCGGGCATCTGAATTCCACACGGGTACCGTTACCACGGGAAGCTGGGATCCTGACCAGGGTTGATCGGTTTTTGAGCCCGTAAGCGATGTAAACAGGTGCTTCGTATCCGGGTACCAGACGTTTGTAGGAGTTAACTGATGGGGCCACAATGGCAGACAGTGCTTTGGAGTGTTTGAGTAAACCTCCAGTGAAGTACAATGCTTCTTCTGAGAGCTGATTTTCCCCATCTGCATCGTAGAAAACGTTTTTACCGTCTTTAAACAGGCTCTGGTGGCAGTGCATTCCACTACCATTTACTCCAAAGAAGGGTTTGGGCATGAAGGTGACCATAGAGCCGAGGTTGTCAGCGATGGCTTTAATGGCCTGTTTGAAGGTGATAACTGCGTCTGCAGTTTTCAGGGCGTGGTCGAATTTGAAGTCAATTTCGTGTTGTCCGGGTCCGACTTCGTGGTGGCTTACTTCTACTTCGAAATTCAGTTCTTCCAGTCCCAGGACCAGTTCCCGTCTCATGTTGGTTCCCTGGTCTACAGGTTCCACATCGAAGTAAACACCCTCGTCGTGGGGGTAAACGTTTCCTTCTGCATCAATATCCACAATGAAGAATTCTGGTTCTGGGCCCACGTTGTATTCGTAACCAAGTTTTTCAACTTTTTCCAGGGTTTTCTTCAATATGTAACGAGGGTCTCCTTCGTATGGTTTTCCTTCAGGCCAGTAAATGTCACAGATAAACCTGCAAACGCCCTTTTCGTCGGGTCTCCATGGTAGGGAGGAGAAGGTGTCCGGGTCTGGTTTTATTACCAAGTCACTGTTGTTGATGTCAGCGAATCCTTCAATGGATGAACCATCAAAAAGTAGTCCATCTTTAATAATGTCTTCTATATCGTCTGGTTTTACCAGGGGAATGGCCATGTTTTTGGGAGTCCCGTGTATGTCCACGAACTGTAGCCTAACAAATTTAGTACCACATCGTTCAATATCTTCAATTACTTTTCCAATTTTGTCTTGCAATTTTAGTAACCTCCGTGATCTTCACCGGAAGAATGTTTCCTTTTACTGGTATATAAATGTTTGCGGGTAGATCCTACCAGCAGTATTCATATAAATTAGTCGATAAGAATGTATTAAATCGTTAATAACAATATAAAATTAATATAATCTAAAATCTAACTATTGAAAATGCTTCTTCCTTCATCAAATCAAATATTAAGACATGAGGGGCCATTATAGGGGTACCTTTTCTGGTGATTAGTTTAATGGCTTCCATGGCTTGCAGGCAGCCTACGATGTTGGGAACCGGTCCCAGGACTGGTGGAACTTCTTTACTAAGATTTGAGATCTGGGAAATGATTTCTTGATTCAATTCTTTTCCTTGCGAAGGTAATTTGAATAATTCTTCGTATGAAGGAGTTGAATTATTAAAAACAGTAATTTGGCCCATTGTTCCGTGTATAGCTCCGTGTATGAAAGGTATGTCCAGTGTTTCTGCACTGCGCCCCACGATTATCCTGGTTAAAATATTGTCCAGAGCATCAATCACTACATGGCTTCCGGTTAAAATTTCTGTAACATTTTTCCCATTTAATTCAGTGTTGAAGGCTTCAACTTCAATGTTTGGATTGATGGATTGGAGTCTTTCTTTAGTTGCCTGTGTTTTAGGTGTACCGATACTTTTCAGGTTGCTCATGAGCTGTCGATTAATATTAGATATTTCAAAGACATCTTTGTCTACTATTTTGAGTTTTCCAACTCCCATTCGGGCCAGCATCTCGGTTGTGGCTCCTCCTATCCCCCCACACCCGATAACGGTAACTGATGAGTTTAAAATATCTAACTGTTCCTCTTTGCCGATGATTCCCTTTTGTCGGTCTAATATTTCCCAATAAATTTTTTCACTGTTGTTTTCAGGCATGGGTACACCAAATAAGCCATTCATTAATTATCTAAAGGGTCTGCTATTGTTGGTTTTAATATTTTTGGTGCACTTATCCTTAACCATACCTATATTCTAGAAAGATATATCATAATTTAATATATCATAATTAGATATAAAATAGGTTTAACCTTTTTAACGGTTCAATCTGCGACTTGTCCTCATACCCTTGAAAATGTGTAAATAGTGGATTTATAAGTTATAATGGAAGTTTTAATGAATTTAGGATGTGAAAAATATGAATCGTGTACTTAAAGGATTACAATTTTATCTTACTGACTGGAAAAATCTCTTAACCCACAGTCTGGTGGGAGTGGCTATTTTATTAATTGCTCTTTTCGCCCCGGTAAGCCCTTACCTTCGAATCGCCTTT
>JAUNXM010000095.1 GCA_030539815.1 Methanobacterium sp. | reverse complement strand
AACTCATAAGTAATCAATTAAGGGACAAAAAATAATAAAAAGGAAGGATTAGTTAAAGAAGAATATTAAACAAGGAAGAATATCCACAGGAAATATTAAACAGGGAAATATTTAGCAGTGAATATTTAAAAAGGAAAGGATACTCACAGGGAATATTGAACAAGGAAGAATTTTTAGCAGTGAATATTTACAGGGAAAATATTATCTGGGAATATTTACAGGGTATCATATTCAAACGGTTATAGTGAACGGAGTTCAATCCAATGACAGTCACCGCATCTGCACCAGGCAAGGCCATCCTTTTTGGAGAACATGCAGTGGTCTACGGGAAACCAGCCATTGCAGTGGCAGTAGATAAAAGAGCCAGAGTAACCATCAACGAAGGAACCACAGATCACATACAACTTAAAATACCAGAACTGGATGTTTACGCAAGTATAAACATCGATAATGGTTCTATAACGCAATTAACCATTTCCGGTGAGGTGGAAGAAAACCCGGGCACCTTCGATGCCGGGATAATGCAATACATTAAATGTGCACTATTCCAGGGGGAACTGGATTCCCCACTGGACCATGGCCTGGACATTGAAGTGGAACTGGAAATACCCATTGGAGGAGGTCTGGGATCATCAGCAGCCATCACCGTGGCCACCCTGGCAGCCAGGGCTCGCTACCAGGAACAAGAACTATCCCTGGAAAACCTGGCCCACATAGCCCACCAGGTGGAACTGGAAGTCCAGGGAGCAGCCAGCCCACTGGACACCACCGTATCCACCCATGGGGGATTGGTGTATTTCACTCCCCACAGGGGCGCAGTGAATATAAAAACCGCCCTGGAAATACCCCTGGTAGTAGGATACACCTCTCAACCTGGAAACACAGGTATTCTGGTGGCAGAAGTCAGAAAGCTACGCCAGGCACACCCCACCATCATAGACCCCATACTGGAAGTCATGGAAGAGATTACCAACCAGGCCCGTGAATGCATAACCCGGGGAGACCAAAAACGTGTAGGGGAATTGATGAACATCAACCAGGGACTCCTGGACTCACTGGGAGTTAATACCCTGGAATTATCCCGACTGGTCTACCAGGCACGCCTTGCCGGTGCTGCCGGATCCAAAATAACCGGAGCAGGTGGAGGTGGCAGTATCATAGCCTACTGCCCCGGAAAAACCCGGGAAGTATTAGAAGAACTGGATTCAATTGAAAACGCATTCCAAGTGGGAATATCAACCAGAGGGGTGACCTGGTGATTAATCTTACCATAGCATAAATTTTGGAGATAGTTGTCAACTGTTCATGTGAATAAGTTTTATGTGAATAAGTTCAATTGTTAGGAGAATAGGTCATGATTATCCTTAAACTGGGTGGAAGTGCAATAACCCGAAAAGAAGCCACCGAACCCACCCTGGACCCGGTGAACCTGGACCGTATTGCCCAGGAAATAGCCAGGGCACAACCAGATAAACTCATCATAATCCACGGGGCCGGTAGCTTCGGACACCTGCACGCCAGGAAATACGGTATAGGCAACCCCATCCACACCCCAGAAGAACTACAGGAGAAGAGGATGGGTTTCACCCTAACCCAGAACTCGGTTAAAAAACTCAACCACGCGGTATGCCAATACCTGCTGGAATATGGAATTCCTGCAGTGGCAGTACCACCATCATCATTCATAATCACTCATAATAAACGAATCAAATCCGCCAACCTGGAAACCATTGAAAAATATCTGGAAATGGGACTGGTACCAGTCCTCCACGGGGACGTGGTTCCCGACACCCAGGAAAGCATACAGATGGCCGTCGTATCTGGTGACCAGCTGGTTAACTACCTGTCCCTCCAACTAAAACCCCGAAGGATCATCCTGGGCTCAGATGTGGATGGAATATACGACCGTGACCCTAAAAAACACTCCCAGGCCCAACTCCTGGAAGTGGTTAAGTCACTGGAAGACCTCCAAATCCTGGAAGGAGCGCAGACCGTGGATGTTACCGGGGGAATGGCCGGTAAACTCAAAGAGCTACTGGAACTGGCTGATAAAGGAATAGAATCAGAACTCATAAACGCAGATTGTGAGGGATTACTGGAAAAGACTCTGAAGGGTGAGAAGGTAAGGGGAACCCTCATCAGTAAATAAATCAAACCAATGTGTTAAACCCCCAGATTACCCTCATAAAAAATCAGAAGAATTAGTAATGCAGTTACAGATTTACTCAAATAGGATTTACTCAAAGGATACCGAAGTAAAATTTACAAGTTATAAAATTTATCCTGATAAAATTTACCAGCTGAATACCAATTAAAATTAAAATAAAATACTTAAAATAAATAAAAATGAAGTAAAATAGGGGATTAGATTAAATAAATGGTTTAATCACCGGAATTCACCAGCATAAATCATTAAAAAAATAAAAAAATCGATAAGATACTGAACAATACTAGAAAATGAAAAAAATATGGAAACATAGAAAACTTAGACCTAAAAGGACGAGATTATGATTTCAGATAGAAAATTAGAGCATTTGCTATTATGCACCCACAGCGATGTGGAATACCATAAAAAAACCGGATTTAAAGATGTGGAACTAGTCCACAAAGCCCTTCCTGAAGTAAACCAGGAAGAAATAGATTTATCCACTTCCCTACTCGGGAAGAAGATGGATTCACCCATAATAATAACCGCCATCACCGGAGGTCATCCCTCTGCAGTGGAAGTTAACCGGAAACTGGCCCGAGTTGCAGAAAAACTCAACATCGGCCTGGGACTGGGAAGCCAGAGAGCAGCAGTGGAAAACCCTGAACTGGCATCAACTTACACCATCGCCAGGGAAGAAGCACCAGAAACCCTCTTAATAGGGAACATAGGCGCACCCCAGATGGAACTGGCCCGCCAGGCCGGGGAGATGATGGACCTGGATGCACTGGCCATACACTTAAACCCCCTGCAGGAGGCAATTCAGCCAGAGGGAGACGTGGACACCAGAGGATACCTGGAAAACATCCAGAAAACCGTGAAAGAAATGAAGATCCCGGTAATAGCCAAGGAAACCGGTGCAGGTATCAGTGGAAACGACGCCCGATCACTGGAAAACGCAGGAATTCAGGCCATAGACGTGGCCGGAGCGGGCGGGACCAGCTGGGCAGCAGTGGAAACCTACCGCAGTCAGGATAAAACCATGGGTGAACTCTACTGGGACTGGGGCATATCAACTGCCGCCAGCACAGTGGAAGTCAGCCAATCAGTACAGATACCAATCATATCCTCCGGAGGAATCCGAAACGGATTAGAAGCAGTAAAAGCACTGGCCCTAGGGGCAGATGCAGTGGGAATGGCATTACCAGTTCTCAAAGCATCCTACCTGGGTGAAGAAGCACTTTTCAGATTCTTTTCTAGATTCGTGGAGGAAATCAGGGTAGCCATGTTCCTCACCGGAGCAGGCAACCTGAAAGAATTACAAAAAACAGACCTGGTAATACAGGGAAAAACCAGA
Source organism: Methanobacterium sp. (assembly GCA_030539815.1). Lineage (GTDB taxonomy): Archaea > Methanobacteriota > Methanobacteria > Methanobacteriales > Methanobacteriaceae > Methanobacterium. Next base: position 4,205 of record JAUNXM010000095.1, on the reverse strand, counting down.
GAATGGCTCCAGGAAAGGGGCTACAATACCAAAGTTTATGCAAGGAGGTCATCCTTATGAGTGTTGAAGTAATTGCCATTGGAGGCTATGAAGAAGTGGGCAAAAACATGTCCGCAGTGAAGGTGGGGGATGATGTAATAATATTCGACATGGGAATCAACCTGGACCGGGTGCACATCCATGAAGACACTGACATCGCCCGTATGCACAGTTTAGATTTAATTGAAAGGGGAGTCATACCCGACGACACCCTGATGAAGGATGTGGATGGGAAAGTACGGGCCATAGTATTCAGCCACGGCCACTTGGACCACATCGGAGCAGTGGCCAAACTAGCCCACCGCTACGACGCACCCCTCATTGGAACACCCTACACCCTGGCACTGGTGGAAAACAGTATCAAACAGGAGAGGAAATTCGAAGTATCCAACCCACTACAGGTACTAAACGCCGGGGAGAAAATGCAACTTTCCCCAGACATCACCCTGGAATTCGTGCACACCACCCACAGTATACCTCAGGCAGTTAACGCAGTACTGCACACCCCTGAGGGTATTATTGTCTACGCACTGGACTTCAAATTCGACAACCACATGATGCTCAGCCCACCCCCGGATTACGAACGCCTAAGGCAACTGGGTAAAAAGGGAGTGCTGGCCCTTATTGTGGAAACCACCAGGATGACCGAGAAACAGCAGGAGAAAACCCACTCCGAGAAGGTGGCCCGAATAGTGCTGGAGGATATTATGAAGGACATCCTACCCGCCAAGGAAGGATTACTGGTCACCACCTTCAGCAGTCACATTGAACGTATACAGGCCATCTGTAACATAGCCCACGAAAGCAACCGGAAAATCCTCCTCCTGGGAAGATCCATGGAAAGGTTCGGGAGCATAGCCGAAAAAATAGGTATTCTGGACCTGCCCAAGGGAGCCAGCCTATTCGGAAGCCCGAAATCAGTTAACCGGGCCCTGGCCAGGGCTGAGGAAAACCGTTCCGATTACCTCCTGGTAACCACCGGACACCAGGGAGAACCGGACGCCCTCCTACCCAGGATAGCCAGTGGTAGAACCCATTTCAACGTGGCACCGGGGGATAACGTGGTTATAAGCGCACCAATCATACCTAACCCCACCAACGTGGCCAACCGGAACCTGATGGAGCGACGGTTGAAAGATAGCGGGGCCAGGATCTACACCAATGCCCACGTATCCGGGCACGCCGGCAGGGAAGACCACCGGGATTTCATACGCATGCTACAACCAGAACACATCATACCTGCTCACGGTAGCCTGGACATGCTAGCCGCCTACACTGAGATGGCTGAGGAAGAAGGATACAAGATGGGTAACAATATTCACGTACTAAGAAATGGACAGGCACAGGTTTTCAACGGAGGAGTTTAATGGAATCAAAACTGGAAGTAACCGAGATCCTCAAGAGATACTCTGCAGACATAGATCAGGAGATAAACCGGGCCCTGGAAACAGTGGACCCTGACACACTCCGCCAGGCATCAGATCATCTGGTTAAAGCCGGTGGAAAAAAATTAAGACCATCACTGGTGGTGTTAAGCGCCGAAGCAGTGGGTGGTGAAGTGGAATCCGCCCTTAAAACTGGAGCCGCGGTGGAACTCATCCACACCTTCAGCCTGATCCATGACGACATCATGGACCAGGACGAGAAAAGAAGGGGAAAACCCTCGGTACATGTACTATGGGGCGAACCCATGGCCATCCTGGCCGGGGACACCCTCTTCTCCAAAGCATTTGCCACGGTAATGAAAAGTGAAGATGATGGGGTGGCACCAGAGAACATCCTACCGGCCCTGCACACCGTGGTGGATAGCTGCGTGAAGATCTGTGAAGGCCAGGCACTGGATATGGGATTCGCAGAACGCACTGATGTACGGGAAGAAGAATATCTGACCATGATCTACAAGAAAACCGCAGCCCTAATAGCGGCTGCCACCAAAGCCGGGGCCATACTCGGTGGGGGAACACCAGAGCAGGTGGAAGCCCTATCGGAGTACGGACGACTCATAGGTATGGCCTTCCAGATACAGGATGACTACCTGGACGTGGCTAGCAGTGAAGATGACCTGGGAAAACCAGTGGGCAGTGACATTGTTGAAGGAAAAATGACCCTCCTGGTGGTAAACGCATTATCCAAGTCAAGTGCGGAGGACCGTGAACGTTTACTGACCATCCTTAAGGAAGATGGTGATGAACACGTTGGTGAGGCCATGGAGATCATGGAAAAATACGGATCCATACACTACGCCTGGCAGGTTGCCCAGGAAGACGTGAACCAGGCTAAAGAATTACTCCTGGAAGTGCTGGATGAGAGTCCTGCCAGGGATGCACTACTTAAAATAGCCGACTTTGTATTGGAAAGAAGTCACTAGAAAAGGAACTCTAGTCACTAAACAAAAGGGAAACCCACTTTAAATCCCTTTATTTTATTTTTAATTATTTATCATAATTCTTTTATCTAAATTCAAAGTTATTCTACTGGAAGTGATTATACAATGGAGAAACTGGAAGAACTGGTTCGAAAACAAGCACTGATCAACGCCGCCAAACACGGGGGTCAGGCCCAGCCCGGGGCAGTCATCGGGATGATAATGTCTGGCCACCCTGAATACCGGAAACAGGCCCAGGATGTATCAAGATTAGCCGGGCAGATAACCGCCCAGGTAAACCAATTAAGCCCGGAAGCCCAGAAGGAAGAACTGGACAACCTGGGAGGTTACCAGGAAAAGAAGAAGGAAGAAAAAGTCAAGGGACTCTCTGATCTACCTGGTGCTGATGGGAAAGTGGTCCTGCGTTTTGCTCCAAATCCATCAGGACCCCTCCATATAGGGCATGCACGGGCAGCAGTTTTAAACCAAGAATACAGTAAACGATACAATGGTAAGTTAATCCTAAGGGTTGAAGACACAGACCCACGCAGGGTGGACCCTTCCGCCTACCAGATGATACCGGAAGACCTGAAGTGGATGGGAGTAGAGTGGGATGAAGAGATCATCCAGTCCGACCGCATGGAAATCTACTATGAACACGCCCTGGAACTCATCAAACTGGGGGGGGCCTACATGTGCACATGCCCCGGGGACGTGTTCAAAGAACTCAAGGACTCCTCCCAGAGCTGCCCCCATCGGGAAGCTACCGTGGAAGAGAATCTAAAGCTATGGGAGAAGATGCCAGAAACCGGTGAGGGTGAAATGGTTCTCCGGGTAAAAACTGACATAGAGCACAAAAACCCGGCAATAAGGGACTGGGTGGCAATGAGGGTTGTGGAAGATGAGCACCCCCGTATAGGTAACCAGTACCGGGTTTATCCCATGATGAACTTCTCGGTGGCAGTTGACGACCACCTCCTGGGAGTTACCCATGTCCTCCGGGGTAAGGACCACCTGGCCAACAGTGAAAAACAGGAATACCTCTACCACCACCTGGGGTGGGATGTACCAAAATTCATCCACTACGGAAGACTGAAAATGGATGATGTCCGTTTATCCACCTCCCAGGCACGTCAGGGTATAGAAGATGGAATCTACAGTGGCTGGGACGACCCCCGGTTGGGAACCATCCGAGCCATAGCCCGCAGGGGAATACAACCAGCAGCCATAAGGGAGCTGATGATGGAGATCGGGGTGAAAATAGCCGACTCCACCGTAACCTGGAAGAAGATCTACGGGTTAAACCGTTCCTTCCTGGAAGATAAGGCCAACCGGTACTTCATGGTGGAAAACCCAAAGTTGGTGGAGATAGAGGGAGTGCCTGAATCATTACTGGGAAATGTGGAAAGACCACTACACCCCGACCACCTGGACCGGGGAATGCGTAGCCTTGAATTTAACGGAAAAGTCTACCTGGATGGGGAGGACATACCCTCACAGGATGATCAGGTTTTGAGGTTAATGGATGCCGTGAACATCACCTTCCAGGATGGTCAGGCACAGTATCACAGTGAAGGTATTGATGAAGCCCGGGAAGCCAAAGCCAGAATAGTGCAATGGGTGCCCACCGAAGGTGCAGTTGAAACCGAGATGGTAATGCCTGATGCATCACTGGTTACCGGATTTGCAGAGTCAACCCTGAAAGGTGTAGAAGAAGGTGAAGTAGTGCAGCTAGAAAGGATTGGATTTACCCGACTGGATGGGAAAGAAGATGGGAAGTTAAGGTTCTACTACGCCCATA
>JAUNXM010000094.1 GCA_030539815.1 Methanobacterium sp. | reverse complement strand
ACCATTTTCCACGAAGGTTTTCACAATTTCCAGGGAAGTTTCAAAGTCCGGGTCTCCGGCTACAATAAAGGGGATGAATGCTCCTTCATTCTTTTCTTCAACCCGTTTAAACATTTCCTGATAACTTTCAACCTTTATTTCTTGGGTACTCATACTTCCACCCCCATTTCCCTGGCAACCAGAAACATGTCTTTATCTCCCCTTCCGGAGAGGTTAACCACAATGGTTTTACCCTTATTTTCTGGCATCTTAGCATACTTAACTGCGTAAGCAACTGCATGTGAGCTTTCCAGTGCAGGGATAATACCCTCACATTGGGATAGTAATTTGAAACCATCGAGGGCTTCTTCATTGTTTATGGCCACATATTTAGCTCTTCCAGTGGTCTGGAGATAGGCATGTTCAGGTCCCACTCCAGGGTAATCCAATCCTGCTGAGACTGAATGGGCTTCATTGATTTGTCCATCATCGTTTTGAAGTACGAATGAGAATGAACCATGCAGTATTCCCTCGGTACCCTTACAGAGGGTGGCACCAGTTCTATCAGTTTCCACTCCATCCCCTCCGCCTTCAACACCGATAAGTTCCACTTCTTCATCGTTCAGGAATCCTGAGAATATTCCCATGGAATTACTACCCCCACCAACACAGGCTATAACTGCATCGGGAAGTTTACTCTCCTTTTTAAGGATTTCTTTTCTGGCTTCCCTTCCAATCACACTCTGAAAGTGTTTGACCATGGTTGGGTAAGGGTGGGGGCCCATGGTGGAACCGATAAGGTAGTGGGTGTTTTCCACACTGGACACCCAGTCCCGGAAGGCATCGTTTATGGCATCTTTAAGGGTTCGGGATCCGGTTTCAACAGGTAAAACATGGGCTCCGGAAAGTTCCATCCGGAATACATTCAACTTCTGTCTTTCCACATCTTCTGATCCCATGTATACATCTACCGGGATTCCCAGGAGGGATCCGATTACGGCCGTGGCTATACCATGCTGACCAGCACCAGTTTCAGCTATTATCCTGGTTTTACCCATGTATTTAGCTAGAAGGCCTTGGCCTAGTGTGTTATTTATCTTATGGGCTCCTGTGTGGAGCATGTCTTCCCTTTTAAGGTATATTTTACATCCTAATTTTTCGGAAAGATTACGGGCATAGTACAATGCTGTGGGACGTCCGGCAAATTCTTCCAAATAGTAATTAAGCTCTTGATTGAATTCATCATCATCCTTGTACTTTATGAATGCCTTTTCAAGCTCCTCTAAAGCAGGTATAAGGAGTTCTGGTACGAATATTCCCCCGTATTTACCAAATTTTCCATTAGTTATCATTAAATCACCTTAGTCATTCAAAAATTTATTTTAAACACGAATTAATCTTATATCATTATTAATGCAGTATTTAACGAATTAATTCAAATTATGCCCTATCATATGTTTTGATTTTAATTAATTCATTTATTTTAGCGGTGTTTTTTACTCCAGGTTCATCTTCTACCTTGGAGTTGACATCCACATAGTCAAAGAATTCTTCCAGGATTTCAAAATTCTCTTTTATTCTTTTTTTATCCATTCCTCCGGCAAGGAATATTATTAAATCAGGATTGGTGTGTTTGGCAATTTTTGCCGCTTCAATTGCTATTTTAAGGGAGATTTGTTTCCCAGTTCCCCCGGTTTTGCCCCTGATTTGGTAATCAAATAGGAAACAGTCACAGACCCGGGCAAAATCCTGAATTTCTTTAACTTTTTGAGTTCCTATTTCTGTGGATAGTCCTAAAGCCCGAATAACTCTTAGGGGTAACTGGTTATTATCAGAGTTTCTACCTTCATCAGTCTCCCTGGCTGATTGATAATATTTTTTCAACTTGCTTATCTCATCAGCTGAGAGTGAGTGAAGCTGTATGTTCTTCAGGCCTGTTTTTTCTATTCTTTTTATAGCATCCGCCATATTTTCAGGTTCAATTACAAGCACCGCCTTGTTTTTGTCCTTCATAGATGAGGTTAAATAGTTAATTTCTGGAATTTCAACCAGCCTTTCGGATCTTTTGATGTTTATAAATCCAATTAAATCTGCACCAGCATTTTCACATGATAAGAGGTCTTCTTTTCGACATATTCCGCAGATTTTAATGTTCATATTTTCTACCGGTTGTGTTATCTGCTTGTTTTGGAATTTTCCCCTGCTGATACTAGTTCTTTGACTTTTTCCAGGATATTGGAAGTTTGCATGATGCTACTTCCCACTAAAATAGCGTCAACTCCCAGTTTCGACAGGAAATTAACGTTTTCTGGGCCTTGAACCCCACTTTCAGATACCAGGGTGACATTAGATGGCACCCGGTTGGCTAGTTTCTCTGTTCTTCCCAAGTCAATTTTAAAGTCATTAAAATCTCGGTTGTTTATTCCTATTATCTCTGCTCCTGCTTTGATAGCCCTATCTATCTCTTCATGATTTTTACATTCCACCAGGGCACCCAGGTCCAGGTAGTCGCATAGTTCAATTCCTTCTCTGAGATCTGGATATAAATCTGCCATTAAAAGAACAGCACTGGCACCGTAGGCTCGTGCTTCATAGATCTGGTAGGGATCCAGTATGAAATCCTTGCGGAGTAATGGAAGTCGGGTTATTCTGCAGGCCAGTTTCAGATTGTCAATATTGCTTTTGAAAAAAGATTCCTCAGTTAACACACTTACTGCACTGACTCCTCCTTCTTCAAAAAGGGGAACCACATCCCCTACTGTGCGCTGGCTGATTTCACCCAGAGAGGGGGATGCTGGTTTGTACTCCGAGATAATGGAAACATCCTCTTCTTTATTCAGGGCTTTTCTAAAATCTGTGCGAAGTTTCACCCGTTTAATATTATCTTTCAAATCAGCCAGGGGCTGGTATTTCTTCCTAATCTCCAGGACCCTCTTCCTTTCTGAAATAATATCTTGGAATTTCATGAAACTTCCATCTCCAGGAAATTCTTCATGATCTTCCGACCATCACTGGTTCCAATGGACTCTGGATGGAATTGAAGACCAAATATGGGATAATCATGGTGTTTAATGGCCATTATCATCCCATCATCTGTCTCGGCTAGTATATCAACGGAGGATGGTGTACTATTCCTTTTACAAACTAGGGAATGGTATCGTGCTGCCTGGAGAGGACTTTTAACCCCCTGGAACATGCCTGAATTTTGATGATAAATAAGGGTTTTCTTCCCATGAACAGGTTCGTTATGGGTAATTTCACCACCAAATGCGGTGAAAATTCCCTGATGTCCAAGGCAAACTCCTAGAATGGGAATGTCCTGACCGATCTCCAGGATGGTGTCTCTGGAAACACCGAAATCCCTTTGGTTATTGGGGTTTCCCGGACCCGGAGATATGATTATCCGTGAAGGTTTCATCTTTCGTATTTCTTCAACGGTTATTTCATCATTCCTAAAAACACGAATGTCACTTTCAAATTCTCCCACTAATTGATATAGATTATAGGTGAAAGAATCATAGTTATCAATTATCAGAATCATTTAGCTTCACCAGACATGTTCAGTGCACTTAAAAGTGCCTGGGCTTTGTTCTCACATTCAAGGTACTCGTTGGTGGGAGTTGAGTCATGGACTATCCCTGCTCCGGCCTGTATTTTTCCACGGTCTCCGTCACAGACCAGGGTCCTTATGGTGATGGCAAAATCTGCATTCCCATTTAAAGAGAAATAACCCACTGCCCCAGCGTAGGGTCCCCGGGGAATGCCTTCCAGCTGGTTTATTATTTCCATGGCCCTTATTTTAGGAGCCCCGCTAACTGTGCCTGCCGGGAAAATGGAGGCAAATGCATCCACTGCATTTTTATCATTCTGCAGTTTTCCCATAACCCGGGAGACAATGTGCTGTACATGGGAGAACTTTTTCACAGTCATGTATTCTGGTACTTTAACTGTGTTGAATTCACTTACTTTCCCTATGTCGTTACGGGCAAGGTCAACCAGCATCAGGTGTTCGGCATTTTCCTTTTCATCAGCCAGGAGTTCCCTTTCTAGTTTTAGGTCTTCTTCTGGATTCTGTCCTCGCTTCCGGGTTCCGGCTATTGGGTAAGTTTCCACATCTCTTCCTTCCACCCTCACCAGCATCTCCGGACTGGAACCAATAATCTCCCGCTCCCCCAGTTTCAAATGGTACATGTAGGGTGAGGGGTTGATTTTGCGCAGTGTTTCATAAAAAAAGAGTTTATTTCCCCTGATTTGGTATGCACGGGCATTGGAGATGACACTCTGGAAGATTTCACCGGATTTAATTCTTTTTTTAGCATCCAAGACCATTTTTTCAAACTTATCCTGGGAAAAATGCTGTTGTTCTTCTTGGAAGGTTAGATCTTCCGTTTCGAATTCTTCCCTTGCAACTGCACTGATTTCTTCCACCCGGTTTTCGCCCAGTGTAATGTATTCACATTTGTTCTGCAGACGGTCGAAGATCACTGCATCCAGGAAGAGTCCGAATTCATAATCTGGGAATGTGCCTTCCTGCACCGGTGCGGGTTCAAAGTACTGCACTGCTTCGTAGGAGACGTATCCTACCAATCCTCCCTGGAATCCTTTACTGTTACTACCGTTTCCAATGAGGCTTTTTATTTCCATAAAAGGATTGGGTGTTTCAATTTCCTCAGTTGTGTTGTCTTTTTTTATTTCCAGAATTCCATTATGTGCTTTGAGGGTTGCTACCGGATCAAATCCTAGAACCGAGTACCTGGCCAGTCCGCTGTCACTTTCCATGGACTCCAGGAGGAAACTACTGGGATATTTAGAGTATATCTTTTTAAATAAATCAAAAGGAGAGTCAAAGTTAAGTTTAGTCCTTTTAGATTCCTTGTTTTTCAATTTGTATTCGCCAAAAACATTCACTGCCTTGCATGTTGTCACCATAATAAGTCACTGACACTCATATACTTTATTGTACTATTTAAATCTTTATAGTACAAACATGTACATAAAACTAATTATATGGGCACTGCCAAATGGAAGTACAAGTGAACATTGAAACCCAAGAGTGATCGGACAACCCAATAATGTAGTTAAAATGAAATTCAGGATGAAAATATTTCAATTAAAATATGGATTGGATTGAATAGGACCAGGGTGATTATTACATGTGGGATCGTATTAAACATAAATTCGAGAAATTCCCGGCTAGAATGGGAGTGGCCCGTAAGATAGTTGAATTAGGGCTACGAGTTGGTGAAAACGGGAAGATTTACTGTGGAGACGTGGAGATCAGTGACGTGGCTCTGGCCAGAGGAACTGGTGTTGACCGCAGGTCCATTCGCTCCACAGTGGCGGTTATCATGGAAGACCCTGAACTGGCATCCATATTCGGGAACATATTTCCTGCCGGGGCCCTCTTAAAAAACGTGGCCAGTGACCTTGGTTTTGGAGTGGTGGAAATAGAAGCTCAAGCAGGTGCACCGGGAATTCTGGCTACAGCCACCCAATTAATAGCCCAGGAAAACATTAGTATCCGGCAGGCCCATGCTGGAGACCCGGAACTGGAAGAAAACCCTAAACTAACCATAATCACTGAAAAACCTGTTAAGGGTGAGATGATTCAGGAATTTCTGGAAATACCTGGAGTTAAAAGAGTATCCATATATTAAATTAATTTGAAATAGTACTCGAAATTTAGATAAAATTATCTAAATTTATATAAAAATATTATTAAAAATAAATTAAAATTAGGCTTTGTAGAAACCCTTTTTTTTAGTTGATTTGTGTTGTTCTGTAGATGTTGTATATTGTGTTTTTGAGTTTGGTTTCTTTGTTTGATAGTTGTGTGCTTCTGCTGTGGTTTGTGCCGTTGAATTTTCTTTTTATTGTTGAAAATATGCTTTCTATATTGTTTCTGTTTATGTATATTTTGTGTCGGAATATTGTTGGGCTTTTTAGTCTGTATTGTCCTTTTTTTGCTCTGTTTTTGAGGGGTATTTGGTCAAATGCTTTGAGTTCTTCATTTATGCATTTTCTTATTGGTTCTGTGTCATATGCTTTGTCTGCTACTATGTAATGTGGTTTATACTTTTTGATTTGTCTTAATGCGGGTTTTGCAAATTGTGTGTCGTATTTTGGTCCACGTGATGTTTGATAATATAAAATAAGACGTGTTTTTACGTCTATTGTTAAGTGGTTTTTTATGTAGCTTTTTCTTTCTTTTTGCCGTATTTTTGCATAATATTTGTCTGCATAATCATTCGTAAAACCAGATCCGTCTAATGCTATTATATCTGCTTTAATATCGTTTAATGATAATATTAAATGGTTAATTTCTCTAATTTGTTTTGAAGGTAGTCTTTTAAAAAATTTTTGGATCGTTGTAAAGTGTGGAACCTTTTTTATTCTCAAATATTTCTTAATTATGTCTGAAACATCAATAAAATCAATTATTTCACGGTATGTTGATTTTGTGTAAATTTTCATTGCTAATATCGTGAATAAAGTATGTTGTGAATATAAATGGTTTGAAAAAGCATTAGAATACTTGTTTATCGCTATTTTAACATAATAGTATGTCCTTTCAATGAATTTCACCAGTTTATTTTCTTTAAATTTGCTATTCTTGTTTAAAAATCTTTTTAAACATTGAATATTAGAATTTTTAAAACCAAAATCCGAAAGATTTAACTGCTTTGAAACCCCACAATAAACAGGGGAATAATAGATTTCGCTAATCATAATAATATTATTCCCCTTTCTCATTATAAATACTTTATCAACCGTATTTAAAAATATGCAAGTCTAATTTCAAGTGAAAACATGAAAACACAACTTAAAACTTACAAATTTTTTTTTATTACAAAAAAAATCCAAAAAAACCTGTCTTCAAATAAAAAAAATTAGGGTTTCTACAAAGCCACTAATTCATATTATGAAAGTTTCATCTTATATCCCTGTTTAATTATGATTCAAACTGAAATTTAGAATTCAATAGACAGATCCCAATGATTTATAATTAAATTTATTTATAGTTATGAGTTAGTTATCGTGAGGAGTAAAAAATACAAATTAATCAATTAATATCATATCCCCAACTATAATTTAAATGGTTTTATTTAAAAATTTATATTTTTTAATTATTAATACAATGCAGGAAGTAAAATGAATAGTAACAAACTAAATGGAAAATCAGTTTTAGTGTATCTGCCGTTTATAATATTTTTTATAATCATCTTTCTATGGCATTTTATGATACCATCAGTTAATGATGATATGTCATTTGGTAGGATGTTTTATGAGCAAAATCTGTTAAGTAGTTTATCATTTCATTATGAAAATTGGACTTCAAGGATATTAATTGAATTTTTTTTGATTCCACTTGCAGGACTACCACGAATAATTTGGAATTTCTTCGATTCCATTGTTTTTGTATTAATTGCTGTTTTAATTACCAAAATGATGTGGTATAAAGAAAAAAATGAAAAATCATTAGTTTACTCATTTATATCTTGTATTTTAGTATCAATTTATATTTACACCATATCCCCTGCCTTACACTCCGCAGGATACATTGCTACCACTTTAAATTATACTTGGCCACTATTCTTTGGGTTATTACATTTTTATTTAGTAAAAGAATATATATTTACTAAAAAGAATTTAGGGCCCCTGAAAAAAATAGTTATTTACGTATTAATGCTTTTTGCATTACTATTTGCCATTAATCAAGAGCTATTACTGTTCGTTGTTTCTGGAGTTTATTTCA
>JAUNXM010000093.1 GCA_030539815.1 Methanobacterium sp. | reverse complement strand
AAAATCAGGATTGATAGTTTAGAAATCCCTGAAAAATTTAAAAAGTCCCTAAAAAATCAGGTAACTCACCTTTTACCAGTTCAGGTGCTGGCACTAAAGGCCGGACTCCTAGAGGGGGAAAACCTCCTGGTAGTATCTGCCACTGCCAGTGGAAAAACACTTATCGGGGAACTGGCAGGAATACCACACGCCCTGGAAGGGGGTAAATTCCTATTTCTAACCCCCCTGGTGGCCCTGGCCAATCAAAAGTACCGGGATTTCAAGAAAAGATACCAGAAACTGGGATTAAATGTTTCCATACGTGTGGGTATGAGCAGGATAAAGGCCAAAGAAGAGCTAACCCTACCTGATGATAAAGTCGACGCTGCAGATATTGTGGTGGGAACCTACGAAGGCCTGGATTTCCTGCTACGTGCTGGTAGATCCTCCCAGCTGGGTGATCTTAAAACCGTGGTGGTGGATGAGATCCACATGTTGGGGGATGATGAACGAGGCCCCAGACTAAGGGGGCTCATACACCGCCTGAAAGCAATCTTCCCTAATCTACAGGTAATCGGACTTTCTGCTACAGTTCAAAATCCCCAGGAAATTGCAACGGAGTTTGGGATGAAACTGGTTGAATATCCCCTTAGACCGGTTCCGCTGGAGAGACATCTAATATTCACCAGGACCGAGGAGGAAAAAAACCACTTAATAACTCAGTTAGCCCGTAACGAATATCAGAAACGGTCAAAAAAAGGATATAACGGGCAGAGCATTATTTTCACTAACTCCCGGCGAAAAACCCACACTGTTGCCGATTACCTGGCTCGAAGAGGTGTCAAAGCCGGAGCTTATCATGCAGGGTTATCCTACTCTAAAAAAAACAGAATTGAAAAGGAATTCGGGGAGCAAAAATTGGCAGCAGTGGTTACCACTGCAGCTCTAGCGGCAGGAGTGGATTTCCCTGCATCCCAGGTTCTTTTTGAGAGCCTGACCATGGGGAATAAAACACTCACTCCCAACGAATTTTCCCAGATGCTGGGCCGCGCTGGAAGACCCACCTACCATGATCAGGGGAAAGTATACCTCTTGCCAGAGGTTGGCCGTAGTTATGGGGATGAAACTGAGGAAATGCAAGCCATGGAACTACTTGCCAGTGATTTGGAATCAGTTAATGTAACTTATTCTGAGGACAGTCAGGTTGAACAGTTCCTGGCTGATATTTGCGCCGGGCGGGTGAACACATTCCAAGAAATAAGTAATGAATACCGGGATGAAGAATTACCACTGGAATTTGAAGAAGCCTTCAATATTATTGTGGATTATGGTCTGGTTAATGAAATAGATGGAAAGTTAACCCCTACCGCCTATGGAAGGGCGGTTTCCATGTCCTTCTTGGCTTATCCCTGTGCAGATTACATCCGGAAGAACATGAGGATGAACCCCCTGGAAATAGCCCTTAAATTGGAACCCTTTGAAAGCGCATACCTATCTAACCGGATCACTACCCAGATAGGTCGTATACTAAAAATAAACATGTCCACCCGGCTATTCGCCGACAGCACCCTGGATATTTTAAGTTCGGGTACTGCCATAAATAAGCTGGAACCCAGTCTCCGGGAACGATTGATGAAACTACAAATGGACTTCTACAGCTGTCGATGTAAAGAAAGACCATTCTGTGGTTGTTTCCAGAGGGAGCTGTCCAGAAAGATGGTTAAACAGCGCCTGGCAAAAAGGGACCCGGTGGATATAAGCCGGAAGCTAATGCGTGATTATGAGATACACGCTTATGCAGGGGACATATTCAGCTGGCTGGACTCACTCATCCGAATGCTGGAGGCAGTGCGAAGAATTGCCAATGCATTTGGTAAAAAAAAAGTAGTTGGGGAATGCAACCGGTTGATAAGGCAGATTGAAAATTGATTATATTCCATTTTTGTTTTTTAAAAATTTTTCATCTTTTTGATAAGCTGAGAAAAGATATTGAAGGTGGGGAATACTAGTCTAAATTTAGTTGTATGGTAGATTATACTAGTAATAATTGTTACCATCTTTAATTCTCTGAACCATTCTCTCAATTTGGACAATGGTACTTCTGGTTCGTGTTATAATATTTCCAAGGGTATATATTAAAGAGCACTGAATTTGAATTGGTTAATATAAGGAATTTAACTTGTTTCCCATCCCCAGATGGTATTTTGAAATTCCATTACAACCCATTCAAAGAGGTTAGTTAAACATAGAGCAGTGAGGCTAAAAAGAAGTTTAAATAATAATATATAGTTTGAACACAGAAAAAAATCTTAAAAATTTCTATAATTTAATATAAAAGGAAGAAAATGGTAAATAGGGTAAAAAAAATGAGGTAATTAATTACCAAATTTACCATTGCTCCAGCTATATAGTATCCTAAACTCAACATATATATTTTTTGAAAAGCATTTTATTATTATCTTTGCGATGGTATTTATGTCAAAGATGAGTATATGGAAACAATATAAAATGAATTAATTTTAGGTTAAAATATCTAAAAATTTAATATAAGTTAAATGAAGTATTAAAAACGAGTAAAAATGGGCCCGCTGGGATTCGAACCCAGGACCTCACGGTTATCAGCCGTGCGCTCTACCGCCTGAGCCACGGGCCCCTCAAATGTTAGTAACAGCTTTTAGAACATGAATTTCATCAACAAATCCAAAAACTGCAGGGGTAGATTCATGATTTAGAATTCATCCTATATATACCTTTGCGGTGGGTTTCACCTTATTAGTATTAACTTATTTCTCCAATATTCAAGCAACCCAATCTATTCCCCTCACCAATCTATTAAAAATTGAAAATCATGAATAAAAGTTATGGAGCGGGGTTACAGTGAGAATGACTCATAAATAAATTGGTTTACCACAAATTATAGTGCTGTAACCAACCCGCATTCCAAGTATCCATTTTTTCACACATCTAGATGATGTGTAAATTAACAAATGTTACTTGTTAACCATTTCATTGATTGCATCAGCCATCATATGGCCGTCAATTTCAATTTCTGCTTTTTCAATACCATCCACTTTCTCAGCAGCCACACGGGCCTGCATAGCCATGTTAGCAGCACTCATACAACCTGGGTTGGTTGGTTTTATTACGATCTTGGCAGTTTTATCAGTTTCATCAACTTGTATATCAGCCACAAGACCCATTTCCACAATGCTGATACCCATGTGGGGATCAGCCACCTGGGTCAGAGCTTCTCTAACCTTTCCTACTAATTCTTCACTCATAATCATACCTCAAAATTGATTTTTTTATATTTCACACTTTTTTGTGTGTTTATAATGTATAATTACTTTAAAAAACCATCATATACATTAAATAATGATATTCTTTTATTTCCATATTCGTGCTATTTAAACTTATTTATCACCATCAATGAATGGGGCAGTCTAACTCAACCGGTGCCGTACCCTGACTGCCACACCCTTTTCTCCTCTCTTCATCTCTAGTCCATTCATGATGGCTTTTCCCACACCCACAACTTCCCCTTTTCGCATGATAACCACTTCATCCCTTGGAATTATATGGGGATAGGCATCCACCACTCCGGGGGCAAAGAGGGTGTTAGTCTTAAGATCGAAATCTATTTCCACCCAGTTAACACCAATTTCACTCATAATAGCCCCACCCTTAAGATTCAGACTGTAAAGTCCATTATTGTGGTGCAGGACCGCGATCTGTTCTTCACCATGCATTAGTCTCCGGTCGAATCTTCCTCTTAATTTATAGTCATCAGGTACCAGAAGATCAGCATCCGCAGTGTTAAACTGGTAACGGGCTATTGAACGAAGCATATGGAGTTGTCGGGCATGACTTTTGAGTTTGTTGTACTTTTTAACCTCCTTTTTGAGGTTGGCCATTGACTCTGGGGAGGTGGTTCTACCATCCTGGCAGGTGAAGGTGGCTTGGGGTAAGTATTCCTGGCAAACAGTCAGGTAACCATGGGCCACATGGGCCAGCACTTCGTGATCTTTCACATATTCCTTAAGACACTCTCCGGTAAGTTTTATCTCTTCACGAGACCAGTCTCCCACTGTAGAAACATCATAGGACTGGATTGGGTAGGTTTGTTCCATTTCACGGGGACAAACACCAAATGGTGATGTTAAAATCGCTTCTTGCAATCCCTTGGTGGCTGTGGTAAATACACGATGGGATTTACTTGCTGAGTATGGTTTGCGCATACTGCAGGGTAAGACCACCACCACCTCCCCCATGGGTTCTAAAAGTTTCATCCTCTCCCTCCAGCGACGTGCTTCGGGGCGATTAAGTGAAGTTTCAGTGGTACATAATACTTTTATCATTATCTTGCTCCTTAAATTTCCTATTAATCATTTATAATATTTCTAGATATTTGAGATGAATCCCCGTTTGTAGTGATGGATTGATTCACTTGTTTTTGCTACCTTTATTCAGTATCAATATTAACACCATTTAACCATTCCACCCCGGTTATCATGGCCAGTTCCCGGGTTAAACTCACCATATCTTCCTTATCTAGAAGTTTAACATCGTCTTTACCCACCATTCGGGTTAAATTTTTCATTTCTTCCCTAGAAATCCGGAGGAAATTGGAAAGTTTGTCCACTCCATTCTCAACATCTAACTGTTGCATCAGTTGTGGGTTTTGGGTGGTCACACCAGTGGGGCACAGTCCACTGTAACAGACACGATACTGCTGGCAGTTCATAGCAATTAAGGCTGCCGTGCCAATGTAAACTGCATCCGCACCCAGGGCAAGGCACTTGACAAAGTCGGCTGAACTCCGCAGACCACCCCCGGCAATAATGCTGACCTGATTCCGGAGTTCTATTTCTTCCAGTTTTCTATGAGCGCGTGGTAGGGCGGCTATAATTGGAATTCCAGTATTTTCACGTGCGTACTTGGTGGTGGCTCCCGTACCTCCGCCAAAACCGTCCAAAGCAATGAAATCTACTCCAGCTTCGGCTAGAATCTTTACATCATCCTCAACATGACCACAACCAATTTTAGCACCTATGGGGACCCCAGCAGATATTTCCCTTAATTTAGATATCTTCTCCTCCAAATCCTGGGAACTGGTAATGTCCGGGTGGTGGGCGGGTGAATAGGCTGCTTCTCCCTTTTGAAGGCCCCTTACTTGTGCCACTTCAGGGGTTACCTTTTCACCAGGAAGGTAACTGCCTTTACCAGGGTAAGCTCCCTGTCCAAAACGTATCTCCACTGCAGCAGCAGATTTTAGTAACTGGTCATCCACACCAAAACGTCCAGTGGAGTACTGTAATATCATTAAATTAGAATTATTACTCCTTTCCTCATCCAAAACTCCCCCCTCTCCAGTATTAAATCCAATGTTCAGTTTTTTCGCGGTTTTAGATATCACCAGGCGCACATTACGAGAAACAGCCCCAAAACTCATACCTGATATTAGAAGGGGTGATGAAACCCTAAGGGGCTTTTCAGAACCCGGGCCGATGGTTACCGATGTGTTAACTGGGTCCTCCTGGTTAAGAGGTATTCTTTTAATCTGAGCTGGTAAAAAATGAAGATCATCAAAGCTGAATGGTATTTTTTTGGTTGAACCCATAGAGGTAACTGCACTTATATTATGGGTTTTATCCTTTATTTCAACCATTCCTCGGTAAATCTGGGGATCTTCCCCAATACCAGACTTTCGGAGGAAAGTTTTACCTTCACCAACTACTTCTTTACCGCAGAAATAGATATCCTGGAGCTGGTACTCGTAATAAAGTGGGCAGGTGTTACAGATACAACCATTCACTGGAATTTCACAGTCACTGGAACCAGTAAAACAGTACAGTGATTCACTTCCACACCTTGCAGGGTAACTGGGACAGTAGTGACAGTGACATTTTTTCCTGTTTTCCGGAGTGTCTTCCATTACCTTCTTTTCCTCATTATCTGGAACCATTGAACATTACCTCTTTTTTAATCTGGTCATCATATTAATTATAACCCGAGAGTTCAATATACTTTTATATAATTATTTGAGGTAGCATGAATCAATACAAGATAAGGGATCAGGGGGAAAATCAGACATTTATAACCACCCAAGCTTATCTGAATCTCCTTAAAACCTTCCATAAATTGCCCCACGAAAAAGGCCACATTGTACATGTGGTAGGCGCGCCTGGAACTGGTAAATCCACTAATATATACTCGGCAGTGGAAGAACTGGGCTTGAACTTTTACGAAGCCAAATTACCACTCCTTTCTTTAGATTTAAATCCGAAGGAAGTATTTAATTTAATGATTGAATCCATGAAAAAAGATCTACCAATGAAATCACATGATACATTGTGGGATCCTTTGAAAGAGTATGATGCAGTTTTATTCGCAGACCAGTTCCACGACTACCATGCTGTGAATGAGAATTATGGGGGATTCAGCCAGTGGGTCGCCCATAAGGGAGTGGGATCCTTCAATTTTTATTTCCTATGTATCTATGCATATCTTAGGAACAGAAATGAATTTAAGGATGTCAACATGGTATTGCAGACTGCTTGGAGAGTTACCTCTGGTGGTGAAAAGAAGGATCTGTTCACCGACCTGGGAGGCCTCTCTCGATTGGCAGTAAAACTGCTTGAAATTCCATTTGAAGTGGTGGAAATATCATACTCCAGGGAGGAAACCATAAAGATAGTTAAAAGTCATTTAAGTGATGTTAACAATGATGAAATAATGCGTTACATAAAAAAATATGGTAATAAACCCCGTTTTATATGTCAGGCTATACAAACGGGTTTGTAAACTTGGTTAATCATGAATATTTCATATGATTTACATGAATATGTAATATTTAATTCACATTAATTTCTCATTTGTGTGAATATCTCTTATTAACCAACATTTTCTAAAATGGAGTTTTATAGTTATGCTAAAGACCCTGATCAAATCCACCCGTATGACTTGGGCATCTAAAAATGCCAACATGTTTTTACTGGCACTAACCTATGCCTACTTTTCCAACATCCCTATTGATAATCCTCTACAGATTTTAGGTGGTTTAGTGCTGGTTTCGGTATTGTGGGGTGCTCTTTACACCCTTAACGACCTGACGGATCTGGATGTGGACCGGAGGGATGGTCAAAAACAGAATCGTGCCTTTATCGAGAACCGGGTGGAAAAAGAGTTCATACTTCTCTTTGTGGGAATTTTAACTTCAGCAGTATTCATAGTATCATTCATGGCATTCCCACCAGCGTTCACCCTTATAATGTCCTTAATGTTGATTAATCAACTTATATACACTCTCCCACCCATACGCCTTAAGGAAACTGGTTTAGCTCCATTTTTCAGCACGGCCACCAATTCGGTGTTGCGCCTGGCATCTTGTGCAGTGCTCCTGGGCAATGTTTTTCTGGTACCCCTCTCTGTTTATCTTTTCATGTACCTGGCCGGTATGGGTACCTACCTGATGTACAAATCACACTCTAAAGATGCCAGTCTGGTGGCCATCATGGGGGGTGGAGTGCTCCTTTACATGCTTTATTCAGGGGACATGAACATAATACAATTTGCAGTTGCTATTTTACCATCCTTCCTGGCAGCAGTGCCACTTTACCTATCACTATTCACCAATAAGGACTACATGTTCCGTCTGGCAGATGTGCTTTATCACCAAGTGGCAATGGTCTTCTTCATTATATGCATCATTGTGATCATTTTTTAAATCCCCATTTTTTCAAATCAAGAAACTCCTTTGATGGTTATTACTGGAAGATTCTTTACTGGAATGATCTGAGAAATTATTACTGGAAGATTCTG
>JAUNXM010000092.1 GCA_030539815.1 Methanobacterium sp. | reverse complement strand
GCATTAATTTTTTAATTAAATTAATTTTAAAAATCCCTTGGGATTTTAGAATTAATATGATTTCTTATTCTCTTGCATTTTTTTAATGATCTGGCGAGTTTTTTCCAGGTATTCTTCTTTAATGTACTCATCGGAACAGGTCAAGGCTATGATATTACCCTCTGAGTAGTGTTCCACCACTCTGAATCCTTCAGGAATGATCCGGAAGATCGCATCGTAAACCTTCTTTTTCAGGTCTTCTTCAGGGTCGTGAACCACCATTCCTTCCAGTTTAATTTGAGGGTCATCTATAATAACCTCAAATCGACTGGGTTGGTGAATTTTATTCCTTCCCTCAAGTTCCCAGAGTTTCTTCAGAAGTTCGGGTAGGTAGTTTTCATCTTTTATCCTTATGAAAGCTTCATTGGCTTCGGCATCATATTCGAATTCAGTAAAGTCCTCCATGACCACTGGAGGGGCTGTTTTCTCATACTGAACCACGATGATAAACACTGGTTCACGGGGATCCACGTATATCTGAACATCTTTCACTGCGCGGACTACTTGTACTTCCTGTAGAATGTGTCTCAGGATCATGTCGTAGACTTCACGCCCATTTTCATCGTAGCATTCGACCTGCATTTTGTGATCCCCGGCTTATTTTTTAGCCCCAAAATCTGTCTGTTCTCCCAACCCAGAAACCAGTAGGGCGCCTCCCACAGCTCCGATGTACTGGGAGTATTCCGGTACAATAACATCCATTCCCCCTAGTACCGTGCTGACTGCGTCCACCAGTCCACCTATTAAGCTGGTTCCCCCAACCTGGATCAGGGGCTCTCTCACATCAATTTCCTGTAATTGTTGTTCATAGACCTGTTCAGCAACAGAATGACATGCTGCTGCCGCTACATCCTCTTTAGCACCACCTGCAGCCAGAGATGTTACCAGATCCTGAATACCGAATACTATGCAGTAACTGTTCAGGATTGCTTTTTTGTAGTCTCCCTTGAGAGCAAGGGGCCCAAGTTCACTTATATCCACCCCTAAACGTCGGGAGGTAATTTCCAGGAATCTTCCTGAGGCTCCGGCACATATTCCACCCATAGTGAAGTTGTCGGGAATACCATCGTTGACGGTGATGACTTTGTTATCCATACCCCCTATGTCCAGTACAGTGGCTTCACCCCTCTGATGTCCTGCCAAGTAAACAGCCCCTTTGGAGTTAACAGAGAGTTCTTCTTGTATAAGGGCAGCATTCAAGTGTTTACCAATAGTTAATCGACCGTAACCGGTGACTCCCACCCCATCCACGTCTTCAAATTTATATCCGGTTCCTTCAAAGGCCTGGTCCATCCCTTCTTTAGTACAGCTAATAACATCGGTGGTTGGCAACCATCCGGTGCCTATTATCTTGTTATTTTCCATTAAGACTACTTTAGTGGTGGTTGAACCTGAATCTATACCCAAAGTGAGTCCTTCCTGTTTTTCCCTGGCCAGTAAACTTTTACGGGCGACAATGGTGGAGAGTGCCTCCATTCTAATGAAGAGCTCATCAGCTTTGGTTCGTTCGGTAAAGGAATATGTAACCACTGGTAAGTTGGTGTTTTCTTGTATGAAACGTCTTACTTCATTTCTTACCAGGGCTCCTTCGGCACATCGGAAACAGGTGGCTATGAAAACTGCATCTGCTTCGGATTTTCCTTCCGCCAGGGACATGGCACGGGCAATCATTAACCTTATACTGCTACTGGCAGCGTTGAATCCGAATTTATGGTATGCTTCGTCAATATAGTCCAGGTCTGCTTCGGGGATGACAATTTCTGCTCCAAAGGTGGCTGCTGCCTTTTCAATCTCCTTTTGAACCCCACTGTACTCTGTTCCACATGAAATTTGAGCTATTTTTACCATTTTATTCCTCCACCTGCTCCTTGGTTTCTGCCTCTTGAGGTTCATCGGTCTTTCCATCTTCCCCAGATTCATCTGGTTTTTCTAACGCGTCTAGGAACGTGTTGATCCGATTAACCACTTCCATGGTTTCTTCCCTGGTTTCTGGGTAGTGAATTTCCAGAACTGGAATACCTCGCTTGCGCAGGAAATACATTGAAAGTTCATTGGTACGGGCACATCCTATACATCCAAATCCATAAGGTGCATCTTCCATGATTATGGCAGCTTCAGCTTCGTCAATAATTGGCCCAAATATGGCCATTCTTCCCCTTACTCCAGATGGAACTTCAATTGCAGCGTATTTAAGGCCTTTTATGGGTTCTTCTTCAGTAATGTTAAAGGGAGGTGAGTCTATTTCCGGGTCAGTGACCTTTTTACGAATTTCTTTCTGGATGACCAGAGGTTCATGACCTCTTCGCTCCACCATATCTGCCAGTATCAGAGAATTTGGTGGGAAAACAGCTATTTTCACTGTTGACCACCCCGGGACTCGGTGAATTCTTCTGGTCTTTTTGTTATCTCCATTATATCACTATAAATTCCCTTAGTTATGTCAACTACTCCCATTGCCGCGATAATTTGCCCTTCTTCCATTACAGGAACTACTACCACCGGTGTGCCTTCATATTCACCCTTTTCAGGAATTTTTTGCACCATTTTACCACTTTTTAGAACTTCTTCCAGTACTGGTCCGGTGTAGTTACTATCCAGAACCTTTCCTTCTTCAATACGTACACCGGGATTGTTAAGTGTGCGCATGGTAATGGGGAGTCCATTAACCAGTTGATGAATGGCCATGGCTATTGGTACCAGTTCTTCTCCTTTTGAGGATGGATTGATATTCATTTTTCACACTCCTGGGCAATTTTTTTAAAATCTTCAGGTGTGACTTTCCCTGGTTCTTCCAAACTTACTTTTTCCGGGTTTTCCAGTGCGTCACAAACATATTCCAGTAATTCGTATTCTTTTTCCAGCTGGTGGAATCCTTCCCTAGCTGCTCCCCTCTTTGCACGACATCTTCGGGGGTCTCCTGGTGGAAATCCCCGGTCTTTTGTGAAAATATTAGATGGATCTAGTTTTCTTATCCTATTTACTGCTTCTAACACATCCTTTTCTTCCCCATGTATCACTGCCCCGTAACAAGTGGATTTAATGGTTAAGGGTAATTCTAGCATGTGCAGTTTTCCCACCAGTTCACTTTGGCTTAACTGGGCCTTTGGTCCCAGTACAAACATCCTGGTGACTTTATCATTTTGTGGTGACATAAATGGTATCCCCCTCTTTGTATTTATCCAGATTTTCAATTCCTTTGATCATTCTACCAATTATGTTGGTTCCCTGGAAGGGTTCTCCAGTCGGACCAAATTCTTTATTATTCTCAAATCGCACCCCCACCATACCTATATGGCGGCGTGACATGTTAGTAATTCCTATTTCACCTGCTTTAACCTCATCTTTAGGAGTATTTTCTGGTATTAATCCTTTAGATTCCTTGGGAACATCTTTGAACATTAAAAGTTTCATTCCTGGGAAAGCAAAGTGAACCTTTAAGGATCCTACTGGTGCATCCAGGAGTCCGGTGATTTTCTGGAAGTACCAGGTAGAGCGGGGTGCATCAGAGTATAATTCCACTTGAAGAATATCTTCAGGGGGAATACCGTAGGTTTTCACTTCATTCTGGGCAATAATGTCCATGGTGTAATGTGGTTCCTGCATTACCACCACTGCTTCATCATCCTGAAGACCTTCACGGATTTGATTAACACCATTTTCCTGTAAAAATTCCTCTGCCTCTTTTTGAGTCATGGATAATGTCATTATCCTGGTGGGCGATGTTTGGAAGGTTACTTCATCACCAAAACTGGCGATGTCCAGTAATTGCATCCCATTTATTACCTTTCCCAGTACATTATGGGATGGTGTGGAAACCCGGTCCTCCCTGTAAATGTAGACACGACCCACTCCTTTTCCAGTATTACGGAAGGTTATAGTTCCCCTTTTACGCTGGTCAATGTATTCAACTTCCTTTTCCAATCCCTGTAATGCATAAAATCCGACAAATGTGTTGGAATCATAATCAACACGAATTTTACCGGAATCCTGGAGTGCATAGAAGTGCTCTACTGATTGGGGAGATTTGGGGTTGGGTTCAACCTGTACAAAAGTATATACCTGGTTACCTTCTTCTAATTCGGTTTCCAGGTTAGTGATGGCCGCACTTTTAACTATGCTCTCCCTTTCCATCACTGGTTTTACCTCAGATATTTCATCATCATCATTGAGTTTTAGGATGGTTCTTTTACCCCCAACAACCCGGGCAAAGACTCCCCTGTTTTCTTCAGGAGCACCGTAAACTGCTTTATGTTCTCCTGTGGATAAAATAAGGTGTGTTGCATCTGCTGTGAATCCTGAAAGGCTGAAAAGAACATCCCAACGATGGTACTGATAAGTTTCCCTACTAGGGGTTAGTTCAGTGACTATGGGTCCAATTGCCACCTCCTGAGAGGTGGTCCAGCGTACTCCCACTTGGGAAAATTCTTTGTAACGTTCTTTCCAGGTTGAGACCAGAGTTTCAGGGGCCCCATCCAGTATTTCGATGATGATGCTTCCCTTGTTGGTTTTCAAACTGTACTTGTTTACGTGTTTTTCTATTTCTTCAGTCCCCTTAACCAGTCCCAGGACACATCCTGGCAGATAGGGTGCTCCCACTCTATCAATGGCATCTTTTATCGTCGATCCTTCAGGGAGTTCTATTTTTTCTCCATTGACCTTCACCAGCATCAAACATCCTCCTAGGGATTTTCATCATGTATTCCAGTGATTCTATCAGTGCAAAAATCAAATACAACCTCTTTATCATTTCCGGAAGTTAAATAGAGTTTCTGGTCAGATATTATACTACCCACCACGTGGGTGGTTAAGTTTACCTTTTCCAGAATTTCTGTGATTTCCGGAACATTTTTTTCCACTGCTGTGAGAACAAAGCCAGACCCGGGGTAAAG
Source organism: Methanobacterium sp. (assembly GCA_030539815.1). Lineage (GTDB taxonomy): Archaea > Methanobacteriota > Methanobacteria > Methanobacteriales > Methanobacteriaceae > Methanobacterium. The sequence goes on along the minus strand of JAUNXM010000092.1, from coordinate 3,001 downwards.
TTTCAACCAGTCCTCCCAGTTAACATCACCATTGCGGGGTATGAGTTCCAGTTCCACTGTAGCGCCCATATTTGAGGTTTCCAGAAGCATCCCCAGAGTTCCCAGAGTTCCAGGGTTACTTATATCTTTTCCAGCAGTCAAGAGGTGTTTTTTTGCAATTTCATTCATGGCAGTGATCTGGGCCTGGACCAACTCTGCATTCTTCATGGTGGTGGTGTCCCAGTTAAGATGGAACTGGGGATGTATTGCACCATCCAGGTCTATGGCCACCAGTACTTTGTCTCCAGGCCGGGCCCCGCAGCTAGTTATGATATCCTCCCGATTCATTATACCGGTTATAGACACGTCCAGGGAGTTGTAAGGAGCATCAGGGTGAACATGCCCACCCACCATTGGCACACCAAATTTCTTAACCCCTTCATTAATTCCATCCATTATCTGGTGGCATATATCTTTATCCCGAGTGGAAATAACGTTAGTCATACCAATGGGTATCCCCCCCATGGCCGCAATGTCGTTCACATTTACCAGAACTGAGCAGTATCCTGCCCACCAGGGATCAGCCTCCATTAACTTTCCCCACATCCCATCAGCAGCCATGAGAATTACCTGACTGTTCCCAATCTCCAGAGCAGATGCATCATCACCAAAGCCTAGTAGAGTTCTTCCGGCAATATTGTAAGTTTCTTCCAGGAGCCCGGTAACATCTTTAATAAGATTTTTACGAGTAATCCCCTCAAAACTTCGTATAGAATCAACAAGTGATTTTAAATCCAAGAGTGCACCTCGATTCATTTATAATCCAAATAATACCATTTATATACAATCATTCAATCATAATCCAAATAATACCATTTATAACCCCATCATTTCAATGATATCCAATTATTCAATGTGATTTAATTAGTTCGTATTACCGTAAATTTATATTCAAAATGATTAAGAGTTATCTTTTTATGGTTAGTTAATAACAAGCCATTTGGCAGTATAATCCGCTGAAGAAAACTATAGTTTAATAAATTCTTGAGTTAAGATCTCCTTAGATCAACTATCACTCTTCACATCAACTGTACTTAACCTGATATTGGCTGGTTATATTACTAATAATCTGTAGCAATTTACTTTTAAAATTTTCTACATTTTCTATTTCTATGGTCTCTTCACGGTTGAAAAGTTCTAAAAAGATTTTATCACCCACCAGATCATCCCAACCACTCTCAAGTTCAACAACCAAAGAACCTTCAGCTTTAAAACCTTCTTCAACAACTTTATCCACATCTCCATCGGTTATGCCTATTATTGGTACGTTGAAACGGTAAAGTATATCGGCAGCAACCAGTGTGGTGTCATCCCCCACCGTGACCACCATATCGGCATTTTTCAACCGGTAAATATCCTCCGCAGCATGGTTTAGATAAGAAATAGTGTAATATTCTTTATTTCTTTTTGATTTAAGTATTCGGGGTTTAACTCTGGATTTACGAAGTAATCCAGTTTTCACAATGGCTTTTTGAAGTTTTATGGGCCCCAGTTTCTCCACACCATGTTTTTTGAGTTCTCCACCTATAATTTGGGTTATAATACCATCTTCAGCTACTATGGCAACCTCAAAAGATGTGGATTTCCCGATCACGATTCCATTGACAAATATGTTTTCCCCAGGGGCTACTCCGGCAATATCCCGACATATGGAATCAGGCATTTCCTTACAAGGATCTTTGGGGAATAACTTTTTTTCAATATCATCTGGGAAGATAAGTTGAAGGCCCATTTTATGGGCAATTTCTTCAGCCAGTTCCATCTGGTCTTTTCTCCAGGGCACCACACTACCATCAGCCTCCCCTGGTCTTTCCATCTGTATAAGGGGTGGTTGATCCTGGCAGTTGTGGTAAACCTTGTATCCAAAGGATTGTCCGGTTACACTGGATTTACCATAATTTATGAGAAAAATGACATCACAGTTTTCATCCTTGAATTTATCCACTGACTGGCTGGGGAAAAGTTTCTGACTGATATCGATTTTATTCTCCAAGTGAGCATCGATGACCGCAGTCCGGCCCATAGTTCCACCCAGTCTTGCCCTGACCGAGCCATAACCCTCCAATAAATCAAGGAACTGCTTGGCGTGACCTGAATCAACTATTTCTGGCCCGTGCACCACTACGCCAATCTTCATCATATTCATAGTTCCCCTTAGAACATCTATGTTTATTATAATTTCCTCCGAACAGTAAGGAAACAGGTTTTTGTAAAATTAAAGTTATCAGTTCAACCGCTTTTTTACAAAAATATTCTATAATACTTGGACAGATCTAAAATATCTATCTTATAATACACGGAAACTCTAAATAATATCTATCCTACACCGGGAAAAGTCTAACCTGGAAAAATCTCAAAATATCCATTAAATCAGGGCACGTCTGAATTTAAATGAATCATAGGGAAAGATCATCAAAAAAATGATTACTTTTTGATCCGCTTGCGGTAAACATTTGCCCCGCATATTTCACACTCCTCCCAGTTATAATCAGCAGGATATTTCTTACGGCATCCCCTGCAGATTTTGATCCATCCATAAATTTCCTGTATCCCCTTGGTTAAAACACTCTGGTATGGAATTTTAAGAATTTTCAGAATGTTCTGGATGGAATAATCATCAGTAACCACCAGGGGGTGATAATCATTCTTGAGATTCACTGCCAGGGCCACTAGCGACATATCCACATCAGATAACCTTAGAATGTCACCTGAATTTTCGATTGCGTCTTGCACCTGGTTAAGTGAATCTGAATCTGGTTCTTTGATAATGATTTTTCCATCATCCAAGGCTGATTGCACCGCAATTTGGGATTTTAAATCTTTGATTTCGGATAAAACACCACCAATTGTGATATTTTTATGTTTTGAAGAAATAAATCCCCCAATAATTCCAGACGCATCTAGAACGTAAATTTTCTCTTTCACTTATTTCACCAGAATTCCTCATATATCATAACATTTA
>JAUNXM010000091.1 GCA_030539815.1 Methanobacterium sp. | reverse complement strand
GATGGTGAAGATGAAATAAACCAGTATATCCATGAATTTTCCCTCGAAACCTTTAAGGAAATTTTTGATTCCCCCCTTTACGAGTTCCAGCTCCTTAAAACCAGGGAAGAGTTAATGGTACTGGGGCGGGTCCACCACCTGATCATGGACGGAACCTCCCTATCAATCCTGGCCAGGGAACTGGAAGACACCATAGAAACCCTGAAAAAAGGAGAAGAATACCATTTCAAACCAGTTTCCTACCGGGAATATGTGGAGAAGGAAAAAGAATACCTATCCAGTAAAGAAGCACGACAGGATGAAGAGTTCTGGCTATCTAACCTGGATGGATATCACCATGACTGGTACTCATCCCCTGATCTGACCATCAATCGAGAATATTTACATCTGGATCAGGATTTAAGGAACCAGTTAAAAGACCTGTACTCTGTGGATGGAGAACATGTCTCCCCCTTTGTACTGGCTCTGTCCCTGGTTTCAATCTACTTTGCCCGGAGCACCCACACCGAGGACCTGGTCTGGAACAGTGCGTACCACGGTCGGGACTTTGGAGAGGACACCCGGGACATGTTAGGCATGTTCGTGAATATGATGCCCCTCAGGCTTGGTTATGATGAAACCCGGACCTTTAAAGAAACCCTGCTCTACACCAAGTCAGTTCTGAAGGATGGGTTAACCCATGGTAAGCTTTCCTTCAACATTTACGGGCCAAAACTGCAGAAGAAGGGTATTGACCCGGCTATGCTATCCATGTATTCCATAGTATCCAATTCAACCGATGCACCCCTGGAATACCTGTTCAATGGTTCCAAGAGTGAATTCCCCTTCCACATCCGGGTGAACCCCTCACTGGATGATAAAGACGGGTTGCAGATTTTAACCATTGAATACAACAAGGACTGCTTTTCCCAGGACGAAATCAAAAGCATGGTAAAGGGTTTGGAAAAAATCCTCCACCAGGTTGCAGATAATCCTGATATCACTGGCGGTAAGCTGGAGGTAGAGACCAGCCCCTACCATCAGGCTTTTGAATATTTCAAAGATATGATACAGGGAAGTGATGGTGCCACCACCATCAGCCCTGATTTGAGTGGTAAGGAAGAAGAGGGAAACTACTTGGAAAGTACAGTTTCCCTGGATAAAACGGTTTTGGAGGAATTTTGTCATGAAAATGGGATAAATCCTGATGACCTATTCCTGGCGGCCACCATGTTTTCCCTGGTTAAATTCGTATTCAGCAAGGATATTTTAATCTCCATTATCTCCAATAACTCTTCCACAGGTTATGGAAATTACCTACAATCCAGTAAACACAACCAGCAGGAACAAGCCCAACCAAACAACCAACAACAATACCCAACCCAACCAAACAACCAACAACAGGAACAAAACGAATCCGGTACCCCCCTTAAACAACAGGAATTACCCTTTTACCTGAAGATTGACACCGGTAAATCTGTGCAGGATTTTATAAAAACTGTACATGATTCTTCCCTACGTGTTGCCCAATTTGATTATTATCCCTTCACCATGGTTAAAAGTGAACAGTTCATTTTACCAGAATTTTCATACAGTTACGGGCCTTTACATGGTTACATGCCATCAATCAACCGTGATGGAGAATTACCTAAACTTAAAATGGCAGTTAATATTTTAGAAGATGGTGATGAATTAAAAATAGTATCCACTTATAACGATGCTCTTTACTCCCCTGAACTGGCCAGTGCATTCACCACTAGCATCACCACCCTGGTGAATAAAATGATGGAAACCCCGGAGACCTGTCTCCAGGATATTGCCCTGTTAGATGATGATGATGGTCAGGAGGAAAACTTCCACCTGAACCCGGTAGAGGAACCCCTACTAAACCGGCTCTTTGAAAAACAGGTGGAAAAGAGCAGGTATGAAGTTGCTTTAATTGCCCAGGATGGACAGTTCACCTATGATGAGCTGAACCAGAAAGCCAACCGCATAGCCCATGCACTTATCAAACGTGGGGTGGATTTGGAAGACAGGGTTATGTTCATATTAAAGCGTGACAGTCGCCTGGTGGCCACCATGCTGGGTATTGTCAAGGCCGGCTGTGCCTTCATACCCGTGGACCCGGAGTACCCTGAAGAGAGGATAAAGGAGATTATCAGGGACAGTGATGCCCGTTACATAATCACCAACCCAGACCAGCCCACCATTAACCTGCCCCAGGCAGTCAGTGTGGAAGAACTCCTCACTGAAGAGAATGAGAACAACCCGGAACCTGATCTTACCCCGGAGAACCTGTGTTACCTTATTTACACCTCGGGTTCCACTGGCAAACCCAAGGGTGTTATGCTGAACCATCTGGGTATCACCAACTACGTGTCCCCCCATCCGGAGAACATTCCCATCCATGCCCTGGTTACTCGGGCCCGTAAGATGATATCCATATCCACGGTGTCCTTCATTGTATTTCTCCGGGAAATGCTGGCCACCCTCACCAACGGGATGCCGGTGGTTTTTGCCAGTGAAGAACAGGCTGTAAACCCTCTGGAACTGGTGAAACTCTTTGAAGATACTGGGGCTGATGCATTTGGGGCCACCCCCACCCGGCTACTGCAGTACCTGGAGATGGAGGAAGTGCAGAAGACCATGCCCCGCTGCCGGGTGATCATCGTGGGTGGTGAGACCTTCCCTCCCCAGCTTTACAACACCCTCTCCAGGTACACCTTCGCCGAGATCTACAACTCCTACGGCCCCACAGAGATCACCATTGCCTCCCATGGTAAACTCCTAACCAGTGATGATATATCCGCCGGAGCACCCCTTTTAAATGTCACCGACCGGATCATGGACATAGATTGCAACCCCCTACCTTACAATGCGGTGGGTGAGCTTTACGTGGCCGGGGCCGGGGTGGCCCGGGGTTACTGGAATAATGATGAACTCACCAGGGAGCGCTTCGTAACCTACAATGGCCTCCGCTACTACAACACCGGGGACCTGGCCAAACGCGACAGTGAGGGGGAATTATATGTTCTGGGGCGTATGGACACCCAGATCAAACTACGAGGACTCCGGATCGAGTTAGGTGAGATTGAAAACACAATCACCGAGTTTGATGGTGTTAAATCCGTCTTTGTACTGGTAAGGGAGGTGCATGGCACTGAACACCTATGCGCCTACTTCACCGAGAAGAAACCAGTGGATACTCCCAGTTTAAGGAAATATCTATTGGATAAATTACCCGGCTACATGGTTCCCTCCTACATGGTGAGGATGGACCAGTTCCCCCTGACCTTCAATGGAAAGGCTGATCTGAGGAACTTCCCAGACCCTGATGATTACCTGGTGGATGAGGTTATAGCACCGGAAACTGATTTAGAGAAGGATCTCCTGAAGATGTGCTCCGATATACTGGACACCACCAGTTTCGGGGTGACCACTGATCTCTTCCAGTTAGGCCTCACTTCCCTATCAGTTCTCAAGCTGGTGACCATGATCTCCCAGAAACTGGGAGTAAGGGTCAATGTAACCAGCATAATGCGTGCCCGTAACATAAGGGAGATGGCCCTGGAGGTGGAAAAAGCGGAGGCAGTTGACCGGAAGGAATACCCGGTACTGGATTACTATCCCCTGACCCAGAACCAGCTGGGTGTCTACTTTGACTGTGTTAAAAATCCGGAAAAACTGACCTATAACCTGCCCAAGATGATACGTTTTAAGGAGATCTCGGTGGACCAGTTGAAAAGATCCCTGGAGGAACTGGTGGAAAAACACCCCTACCTTAAAATGCGACTGGTTATGCAGGGCGGTGAAATCTGCCAGGAACGGAGGGATGACTTCCAGGCCACCATTGAAGTTATGGAGGGGAGGGTGGATGATGATGTGATAAATGATTTTATACAACCATTCTCCCTGTTCGAGGGTCCCCTGTTCAGGTTTAAAATTTACACCCATGCCCATGAAACCGTGCTCCTGTCTGACTTCCACCACCTGATGGTGGACGGTACATCCTTAAACCTACTCTTCAATGACCTGGGGGCTATCTACGATGGCCGGGTGGTGGATCTTGAGGAGTATGATGGTTATGACCTGAGTTTAGCAGAACAGGACATTGAAAAAAGCCAGATCTACAGCCAGGCCCGGGATTACTTCCAGGGCCAGGTGGTGGAGTTTGACAGTGCCACGGTCATCTCCCCGGATCTTAAGGGAAAAGAAGAGGATGGTGAGTTAGGGGAGGTCGGGGTGTCTTTAGATAAAAAGATGGTGGAAACTTTCTGTAAAGATAATTCAATCACCCCCAATAACCTGTTTTTAGCGGCAACCCTATTCACTTTAAGTAAATTTGTTTACAACCGGGATATCTTGATATCCACCATATCCAATGGCCGGAGCAATCCACTCTTCCAGAAGACCGTGGCCATGATGGTTAAAACACTCCCCATAGCCGTGAACATTGACAGTGACTCCACGGTCACCCAGTTCTTTAGTATGGTGGAGGACACCTGGCTGGATGTCCTTAAATATGATGTGTACCCCTTCACCAAGATTTCCGATGATTACAACCTGTTCCCCGAGTTTTTATACGCCTACCACGGGAGGATCATCGAGGAAGTTAACATGAATGGGCAGACCATGGAGAGGGAGAGCCTGGAGTACGAGGCACTGAAATTCAAGGCCAGTGTTAATGTAACCGATACTGGAACCCGATTCTACCTCTTCAGCCAGTACAACGATGCCCTCTACAGCCGGGAACTCATGGAAACCTTCACCGGTAGCCTGGAAGTAATGGTGAACAAGCTGATGAGGAATCCTAATGCCTGGCTAAGTGATATTTCCCTGGTGGCTGGTGAACCAGGAATTATGGCTAGTGAACCAGGTCAGTTGGCTGATAAACAGCGTATGGTGTTAGGTGAAACGGACCTATTAGATAGTGAAAAAGGCCCAGTAGAAAGTGAAGAAGACATATTAGCGGGCCAAAATGACCAAGTAGCTGGTTACATTGGAAGATTCCCTATGAAACCAGTGAGCGAGCCACTGGTGAATAAGTTATTTGAAAAACAGGTCACTAAAAGCAGGGATAAAGTGGCCCTGATTGCCCAGGATGGGGAGTTCACCTATGGTGAGCTGAACCAGATGGCCAACCGCATAGCCCACGGCCTGGTTAAAAGGGGTGTGGAGGTTGAAGACCGAGTCATGTTCATCCTGAAACGTGACAGTCGCCTCATCGCCACCATGTTCGGTATTGTAAAGGCCGGCTGTGCCTTCATACCCGTGGACCCCGAGTATCCGGAGGATCGGGTGAAACACGTCCTTAAAGACAGTGATGCCCGGCACATAATCACCGATTACCAATTCAACACCATTGATTTACCCCAGGCCATCAGTGTGGATGAATTACTAAGAGATGGGATTGAAGAGAACCCACTAAAAGAGAGAAGTGAAGAAGATCAAAATCCTGATCAACCAGATGAGAACTTGGAACCAAATCAATCACTAGAAAACCTGGAACCAGATCTATCCCCAGAGAACCTCTGTTACCTTATCTACACTTCTGGCTCCACTGGCCTGCCTAAGGGGGTGATGTTAACCCATGCCAATATCACCAATTACGCCTCCCCTGATCCGGAGAACTGTTTCGCCCATGCCTTTGTAAATAAGGGCCGGAAGATGCTCTCCATCACCACCGTGGCCTTCGATGCCTTCCTGCATGAGGTCATGATCAGCCTCCTGAACAGCCGCACCCTGGTCCTGGCCAGTGACGAGGAAACCAGGAACCCCCTGGAACTGGTTAAATTGTTCAACCGGGCAGAGGTGGATTCCTTCTTTGCCACACCATCCCGGATGTTACAGTACCTGGAACTGGATGGTATGTGCGAGGCAGTGTCCCGGTGCAAGATCATCAGTATCGGTGGAGAGCCCTATCCCCCACAGTTACATAAAAAACTGGAAAGCTGCAGTGCCGGGGAGATATACAATGTTTACGGACCCACCGAAACCACCATTTCCTGCAACACCACCCGCATCACTGATGCTGATAACATCAATGTGGGTAAGCCCCTCCTGAATGTCTATGAGGAAGTGATGGACCTGGACGGTAACCCCCTCCCCAGTGGAATTATCGGGGAATTATATGTGGGGGGAATGGGGGTGGCCCGGGGATACTGGAACCGGGAGGAACTCAACCAGAAACAGTTCATCACCCGCCACGGCATCCCCTACTACAAGAGTGGGGACTTTGCCAGCCGGGATAAAAATGGTGAGTACCATATATTCGGACGCCTGGATAACCAGATCAAGTTAAGAGGTCTTAGAATAGAGATTGGGGAGATTGAAAGTGCCATTTCTGATTACGAAGGTGTGGAGAACGTGAAGGTACTGGTGAAGCCAGTCCAGGGACAGGAACACCTCTGCGCCTACTTCACCAGCACACTGGACATTGATGTGGAGGATCTAAAAAAGGAGCTTAAAAAGAGGTTGACCAAGTACATGGTGCCCACGGTATTCATGCACCTGGAAGAGATGCCCCAGACACCCAACGGTAAAACTGATGTTAAAAACCTACCTGAACCGGTTTTAAAGGAACGGATATACGTAGCACCTGAGAATGAGGTTGAAAAATTCTTCGCCCAGTCTTTCAGTGAGATCCTGGGGGTGACTGATGTGGGTGCCACTGATGACTTCTTTGAACTGGGTGGGACCTCACTCCTGGTGACCAAGATCACCATTGAAGCCCTGAACCAGGGATACGAGATAAAGTATGGTGATGTATTCGCCCATTCCACACCCCGGAAACTAGCCCACTTCATAAATGAAGCAGAAAAATCCGTCCAGGAACAGGAAGAATATTCCTATGACACCCTCAACACCATCCTGGAAAGGAATACCGTGGAGAACTTTGTGAAGATGGAGAAAGAGGACTTGGGAAATGTTTTGTTAACCGGGGCCACTGGATTTTTAGGGATACACATCCTACGGGAGTTTATCGAAAGGGAGAAGGGTACTGTTTACTGCATGCTACGGAGGGGTAGGCGCACCAATCCTGAGGACCGGCTTAAAACCCTCCTCTTCTACTACTTCAGTGAAAACTATGAGGAACTCTTCGGCACACGGATCCAGGTTATTGAGGGGGATGTTACCAGTAAAGCAGACTTTGAAAAATCAAGGGGCCTGGATATTGACACGGTGATCAACTGTGCCGCCAATGTGAAGCACTTCGCCCCGGGCACCCAGATCGAGGATATTAACATTGGGGGAGTGGTTAACGGGGTGGATTTTGCCTGGAAGAAGGACTGTAAATATATTCAGGTATCCACAGTTAGTGTGGCTGGGGAGAGTGTGGATAATGTACCACCACGGGACACTGTATTTGATGAGAGGACCATCTACGTGGGCCAGCTCCTGGACAACAAGTACCTCAGCAGCAAGTTCCTGGCAGAGAGGTTGGTGCTGGAAGCAGCCAGTGAGGGTTTAAACGCCAAGATTATGCGGATGGGTAACCTCATGGCCCGGCAGTCAGATAGTGAATTCCAGATAAACTTCGAGACCAATGCTTTCATCAAGCGCCTGCGATCATACGCGACCATAGGGGAAATACCTTACCCGGTTTTAGGTAGTAAGGTGGAGCTCACACCCATAGACATGGCAGCCAGGGCTATCCTGCTCCTTTCACAGGCACCAAGGGAGTGCTGTGTTTTCCATGTTTACAACAGTCACCAGATCTACATTGGGGATATTGTGGACATGATGAGGGAGGCAGGACTTTCAATCTCCGGGGCAGAGGAAGATGAATTCAGCCTAAGCTTCGCCCAGGCCCGGGAGGATGAAAACAAACAGGATGCCATAAGTGGGCTGGTAACCGCCATGGGAATGGGTAAAGGGAAAGGTCGGGGCCTGGTGGAAGTGGATAACGATTACACCACCCAGATACTCTACCGTTTAGGATACAAATGGCCCCTTATAAATGATGAATACTTGGTAATGTTCATCCAGTACCTGAAGGAGATGAACTTCTTTGACTGAATAAAAACTGCTTTGA
>JAUNXM010000090.1 GCA_030539815.1 Methanobacterium sp. | reverse complement strand
AAATCTCTACCGAAATTTATCATAAAAAAAGAATTCACCCCATAATTATTAGAATACAACAATAAATGATTTAATATGGGTTGAATCTAATGAACATGGTCACTTTTGGATTTTTCAGCACCCACCATTTTTTTGATGTTTAGAAGTCTTTCACCATTTAATGTTGTTTTAATGGATTTTTCAGAATTGTCATCCCTAAATTTTTTTAATATAAATTCACCCCCATCTAAGAGATGAATCTAAATTCACTTACCCTTAAAGTTTTATGTGAACCATTTCACAAAAAATATATCCTGTTTAAAAAGCTCTAATAATTATATGCCAATTATTATAGAATAGAATCATACATAACTTATCCCGGTAATCTTATTGAACATTACAGGGATTATTATAACACTAATTGTGAATTATGAATTGTATTAACGGTGGTTTTTTTAACACTTGGTTTTTAATATAAATTGTTTAGATGCATAGGTGAATTTATTTGAAGATATTAAGAGAAATGGTAGGTTACTGGTCAATTATTTAGTATTTTCAGGAATTTTCCTACAAAAATCTAAATCCATACAAATATTTAAATATTATGTTGTGAATAGATGTAATAAGGTGGATTAAACGACCACAAAAATCATGTTTTGGTCACCTGACCCTAACATGAAACATTAAAATCATGCCTTTACACCGCCTCCGTAAGGACATGAGATGGCATAGTCGCTGAGGCTCTAGGGCCTCAGGGACTTTATTTATGCCCCAATATCTATTGTCCCTATTGAAATTTGGTGAATATTTATTATAATTATTAATTTTTATTTTTTTTGTAGTTTTTTTGTAGTTAGTTTCCTATTTTAAATATGGAATTAGCCTTTCATTTATCTGTATTTCCCCAGTGAAAGCTTAAATAATCTTTTAAAACTTAAATAACCAATTAATCCCGGGGATTCTTCCTGAAATAATATCCTTAGACAGATTATGATTATACAATAAAATCACGGGTGATAATTTTCAGGATCTTAATTAGAAATGATTTATAGGGTTAATTTGAAATGATATATGGAAAATTTATATCCAAAGATTTATCTATTATGGTGTTTTAAGATGGATTAGGGTGATAATATGACTGAACACAATAAACAGAAACACACCAGTTCAATGGATGTAAAGGATAAAAATGGAGACCTCCTGGGAGCTGTGTGTGTCACACCATCTAAGGAGATTGGGAAAAGAGATATTCTCTTAATGGATGAAAAAGCAGGTACACAGTCAGTCAGGAGTACAACTGAATTAATTAACATGCTATCCAAAAAGGATGTGCCTTTTGAAGAAAGAAAAAATGTTCTGGATTTTTTAGCCGAACGACTGGGAAGATTAGAACAGGAATTAACTATTAACACTTTAAAATCATTAAGCGAAAGTAAAAAACAATTATAATATCTAAATTTATAAGATTTAAATAAGGATTATAGGCATTTTTTTCCATATATTTCATTGTCATTACTAAGAATTTGTAATCAAAGAATTATAAATTGAGGCGGAGGGGCTTATATTAAGGGGGGATCATATTTTTAAAAAATCTACATCGGGACTAATTGGATTGGATTCCATTATAAACTTTTCACCAATACCACAATTTGTGATAGATAAGGATCATAAAGTCATTTACTGGAATAAAGCACTGGAAGAGTATAGTAATCTCAATGCCAGTGACATGCTCGGTACTGACAAGCACTGGAAAGCTTTTTACACATCTAAAAGACCCTGTATGGTTGATTTATTGGTTGATGAAGATATTGACGGCTTATCTTACTGGTTTTCCAATAATTTTAAAAAATCAGAACTGGCGGAAGGAGCTTACGAAGCTGAAGATTTCTACCCTCATATGGGCGATGGTGGTAAATACCTGCATTTCACAGCATCAGCTATTAAAGACCCAAATGGAAATCTAATCGGTGGTTTAGAATCATTTGAGGACATCACCCAGCGTAAAATAGCTGAAAATGATCTTCAGGAAAGTGAACAGAAATTCAGGAGCTTGGTTCAAAACCTTAACGTGGGTGTTTACCGGAACACTGTGGATTGTGGTGGTACTTTTATCCAGGTGAACCCTGCATTTTCCCGTATCTTTGGATATGGTTCTCCTGATGAAGTCATGGACACCAGGGTTATTGATTTTTTCATGGATCCATCTGATAGAGTAAGTTTTTTAGAAAAACTGAAAAAGGAAGGATCCATAAATGACCGGGAACTTCATCTTAAAAAGAAAGACAACACGCCCATCTGGGTTTCAGTATCTGCTCAAGCACACTTCAGTGAAGATGGTTCCATTCAATGGGTTGATGGGATAATAGAAGATATCACACATCGTAAAATGAGTGAAGAATCTCTCATTAAGAGTGAAAATAGGTACCGCTCCATTGTGGAAAACATCAATGATGGTTTCTGTATCCATGATTTTGAGGGCAACATCCTGGATTGCAACGAAAACTTTGCCATGATGATGGGTTTGGTTCCAGAAGAGATTATGGGAACTAATTTGGACGAGTTCAGCAGCAGCAAGATGATGATTGAAAAGGGTCGCATATTGGCTGAACTTGAGAAGGAAGGAATTGTTGAATTTGATGCGGATTTAAAACAAAAAGATGGCACCCAGCATTTTTACAGTATAAAATCAAGCATTGTTTCCGATAAAAATGGTGGGAAAGTTTATAGTTTCCTTAGAGATGTAACCAAACGCCGGGAAATGGAAGAAATTCTCCATGAAAGCGAAATCAAATCCCAGAAACGGTTGGCCGAGATTGAGGCTATTTATAATTCTGCACCCATTGGATTGTGTGTTTTGGATCGCAACCTCAGATTCGTGCGTATTAATGACCGTATGGCGGAGATTAATGGATTTCCTCCAGAAGAACATATTGGGAAAACAATCCATGAAATAGTGCCGGATTTAGTGGAACAGGCGGAAGAAGTGGCTAATGAAATATTTGAAAAAAAGCATAAAGTTATGGGTCGGGAATTTAATGGAATAACTCCTGCTAAACCAGGGGTGCTCAGAACCTGGATTGAACAGTGGTATCCCCTCAAAGATTCTTCCAATCACCTCATAGGAATAAACGTGGCAGCACTGGAAATAACAGAAATTAAAAAGACTGACAAGGCCCTTAAAAAATCTGAAGAAAAACTTCGTCTGGCTATTGAAGGTGCGAATGCAGGGATGTGGTTTTGGAATCTTGAAAAAGACGTGTTTGAATGGACTGACCGTTACAAAAACATTTTTGGTACCGAACCTGATCCTGAAATGTCTTACAATGATTTCCTGAAATCAGTACACCCTGAAGACCGTGAAAAGGTCAACAACGCCACCCAAAGAGCCATGCAATATGGTGAAGATTTTAAAGTAGAACTGAGGACTATCTGGCCAGATAAATCAATACACTGGATTTATTCCCTGGGAAGGCTGTTTTACGATATTCAGGGGAAACCAAAAGAGATGATTGGTATTGCCATTGACATCACCCCTAGTAAAATAGCAGAACAGGAACTACAGGAAACCCTTAAACAGTTGAAAAGATCAAATGCCGAGCTGGAACAGTTTGCCTATGTTGCCAGTCACGATCTCCAGGAACCCCTTAGGATGATCACCAGCTTCCTTCAACTCCTACAACGTCGTTATGAACACCAGTTAGATTCAGATGCCAACGAGTTCATCCAATTCGCGGTGGATGGGGCTGCCCGGATGCAGGAACTGGTTAACGATCTTTTAACCTATTCCCGTATAGGGAGGAAAACCGGTAAATTTGGGGACGTTAACACCGAAGATATCTTGAAACAGATAACTTTTGACTCGCGATTATTAATTGAAGAAAATAACGCCGACATCACCTATGACAATCTTCCGGTGGTGAGGGCGGATTATACCCAGATGGTCCAAGTATTCCAGAATCTCATCAGTAATTCAATAAAGTACAATGAACAGGAACGCCCCACAATCCACATCTCTGCTGACAAAAAAATCAATGATTGGGTTTTTAAAGTGGAAGATAATGGTATTGGAATTGATTCAAAGCATGGTGATCGGGTTTTCAAAATATTCCAGCGCCTACATGGAAGGGACGAATATGAGGGAACGGGTATTGGTCTGGCCATTGTTAAACGGATTGTTGAACAACACGGAGGCATGATCTGGTATGATTCCAAACCAGGTGAAGGATCAATATTTTATTTCAGTATTCCCCAGGGAGATGTGAAATATGAAATATAAACTGGTCACCGTAGTGGAGGTGCTGCTGGTTGAAGATAACCCCGGAGATATACGTTTAATTCAGGAAGTATTCAAAGAAGCTAAGATTAAAAACGTACTTCACGTGGCACGTGATGGTGAAGAAGCAATGAAAATGTTACGTTTGGAGGGAAATAATCCCACCAGACTTCCGGATCTTATATTACTTGATCTTAACCTGCCTAAAAAGGATGGGCGAGACGTTTTAAAGGAAATAAAAAAGGATGATAGTTTAAAATGCATTCCTGTGGTTGTTTTAACCAGCTCCACCAGGGACGAGGACCTCATCGAGACTTACAAAAACAATGCCAATTGTTACATTCCAAAACCAGTGAATCTAGACCAGTTAATTAAAGTGGTTCAAAATATCGGTGACTTCTGGCTGGACATTGTGCGGTTACCTCCCCGGTGAATAAACAGGGACTAAAAATCAATCAAATTATCCTATAAATAATTATAATCAAAATACAGTCTATGTGGATAAAAAAAATTGTATTTCATAGAAATTAATAAAAATAAACTGATTTATAAGGTAAGGGATAAGTAATCATCCAATGTTAAAAAGATGAAATGATAAATCTTAAGTAATACTTCATTGATTAATAGAATCATCTGGACAAATATCTATGAAAAATAAAGGATCGATCAATGTTCTTCTGGTGGAAGATAACCCTGGAGATGCGGTGATAATAAATGAAATGTTCAATGAAATACCTCAAATTGAATTCAACGTTTCACATGCCAAGCGTCTCTCTGAAGGACTTAAAATAATCCATAAAGAAGATTTTCACATCATTCTACTGGATCTGCAATTACCGGATAGTCAGGGTATTGAAACCTTTAATCACTTCCACCAACTGGCACCGGAAATCCCTATTATTATACTCACTGGACTGGAAGATGAGGATTTCGCCTTGGATATTGTGGGTGAAGGTGCCCAGGATTATCTGGTCAAAGGACAGGTAGATGGTAAGTTACTGTCCAGATCCATAAAATACTCAATTGAAAGAAAACAAATTGAAGGTCGTTTGAGGGAAAGTGAAGAAAAATACAGGCTAATGGTGGAAAAAATTCATTCCGGAGTTTTTTTCGTGAATTCCAGAAATCAATTAAGCTATGTTAATAAACAGATGGCTAAAATGTTAGGTTTCACTGTAACAGAGATGCTTAATAAGGATATCTCCCAGTTCACCAATCCAGACGGAGAGTCCTGTTTTAAGAAACACTTGAAAAAGATAAGAGAAGGGAAACAATTCCCTGAAAAAATAGCCAAAACCTATGAACTTGAATTTTTAAACAGAAACGGTTCCAGTCTCTGGGTTTTAGTATCCACAAATCCACTTTTCAAGCCAAACGGTGAATACTTGGGTGCTATTTCTATTATGACCGATATAAGTTCACGTAAAGGAATTGAAAAATCACTTATGGATGCCATGATCGAAAAAGACAAGGATTTTTTTATAATAATGGGTAATATGGTGGAAGCCATGAAACCACTAATTCACAAAAGCCATATGCACAACCATGTGGTGGATGAATTTGATGATAAATTCACCTGAATAATTATAAATTAATATTATCTAGTGAAACTCTTTTAAATTTATTAATATACCTTATTACGTCAACACTCAAATATAAATTAACATAAGTTTATTCCCTGGTTACGTTGTTTAAATTGCTGCATCCTGTTAAATAATAGTAATGAACCCACATTATCCAGTTCATCATTCTTAAGATATTACTATCTTATCCATCTTAGTCTACAATCGTGTTTAATCCCTTATCTTGAGAATTTCTGGTAATTTCCATAAAATAATTACCATAAAACCAGTATATAAAAAAGAAGATAATTTCCATAGAATACTTACCATGAAACCAGTATATAAAAAAAATAATTAAATAATAATGCTAAATTATAAAGAAATTAATTATTCATTACAATAAATTATCTTACTTGAGATAATATGCCAATGGTAATTTGGCAATTATTTATTTATTATTAATAGGGCAAATTTGAATATTTGCGCTCTAAAAAATCAGTCCAAAACTAAAAGTTTATATTGTAAAACGGCAAACTATTGTCTTAGTCCCTTGGTGTAGTGGCAATCATGTGAGACTCTGGATCTCGCGACAGCGGTTCGACTCCGCTAGGGACTATTCTTTTTTATCCATAAATCCCTTCAACATCTGTTATTAATTCAATTTAAGGAAAATTTTACCAAAATCTCTTCAACCCTATAATTATTTCCACTAAAATCTTACCATATAACTCTAATCCTATCTCTAATCCCTACAAATTCAATTTAAATACATTGGGGAAAAACCTAACTATTATTAGAAAAGTAATCATATTTTTTGATAAATAATGCATATTCAATAAATATTGATTTAACCATTCTATCCAAAAAGTGTTGTTATCACACAAACTTATAAAAGAAGAATTGAACAATAAAAATAATAATATACTTAAAATATGCGGATTGCAGTGATAATAATCAGATTATAAAGAGGATTTTAATGAAGGGTGAAGATATTTGTGATGTTCAATGCATCCATGAAGATTCCGTAAGGGAAGTTAAGTCACAAATGCTGGATGATGATACCTTCCAGATGATTTCTGAAAACTTCAAGATACTCAGTGACCCCACCCGCTTGAAAATTCTCTACGCACTAATACTCAAAGAAATTTGTGTCTGTGACCTGGCTGCCATCTTGAAGATGACCGACTCAGCAGTCTCCCACCAACTCCGATTATTACGAAATAAAAATCTGGTCAAATTCCGTAAAAAAGGAAAAATGGCCTATTATTCAATTTCTGACCCGCGGATAATAGAAATGATCCAGATAGAATCTGAACTGGTACATTAAAGAAAGTTCGAACTACGATTATTTTTAAAGATATGAATTATCTAGACTAGTTTCTCAATAGAGAGGATAATAAAAAAATTATTGATAAATGAACCATATAAAATGATATTTATTGGAATTAAGGTCTTGATAAACCCAAATTCCGAAAAAATGGAAATTCACTAAATGGAATGGAAGGAAATATATAAAATGAATAATTTCCAGTTTAAAGAGGTAATTTAATGAAATGGTATTTAGTTGTGCTGGCAGTTTTCCTGCTAATTGTAGGTTATGCATATGTTTCGACCATAAATGGTCCAATCACACCAGAAGGTAGACTGGCATTTGTAAAAGTGGCCAATCCTGACATGTATCCCGGACACCTTCACTCCCAGATGCTAGCCAGATTTGCCAATGAAAGTGGATCCCAATCCATACTGGTGGTGCATTTTGCCGGTGACTCCAACTACCGAAATTACAAGGAAGGAAACGTGGAAATTTTAGAGTTGGCCTTCGTGGACACCCAGGGGACTGGTGCAGCGGGAGATACTAATTACTGGGATTCACTACAAATTGCACTATTTGGGGTTCCAGATGGCAGATACTGGTATAAAACCGATGGAAAAGTGTTCAACAATCTTGACGATGCCCTGAATTATCTCTATGGAATTGCAGAAAAAAACGGACAAGAGGGCCCCATACCCATGTATTGGCATGGAACTGCCCGTAAAGATAATCCTATGTTTGCTCAAGGGTGCGGATTCCCCTTATTCTTTGATATTGTTAGGAAACAATACGGGGTGATTCCAGCATTTGTATACACCTTTAAAGGAATGATCCTACCATACTTCAAAGATCCATATGCAAGCTTTGAACTGCAGCACGCATCAGAACTACAAAACTACTACCAGGAAGGTATGATAAACTTTAAATAAAAAAGATAGTGTATTTCATAGTCAGATCGGGAACATTAGGACTTATCTGACTATGATTTCTAATGAATTAATTT
>JAUNXM010000089.1 GCA_030539815.1 Methanobacterium sp. | reverse complement strand
TAATAATACTTGATAAAACATAATCAAAAATGGAATTAATTGGATATAATTCTGATCAGATAGTTAACTTAAATTATTTCCAACGGAGGAAACCAAAATGCTAATGGAACATGTTGATGGTGAAAACAAAGGTAAAATAGTTCTTTTTGCGTTAAGTACTTGTGGCTGGTGTAAAAAGACTCGGATGCTTCTGGAGGATGTGGGAGCAGAATATGATTATATCTATGTTGACCTCCTCCAGGGAGAGAAAAGGCAGGAAGTAATCCAACAAGTGGAAAAGTGGAACCCCCAACTTTCATTCCCCACCTTGGTTATAAACGACGAAGAAACCATTGTGGGATACAATGAAGACAGAGTGATGGAGATACTGGGATGAAATCTGATAATATCACTGCCGATGATGTGAACACTTTTTATGAGAAATCAAAAGAAGATGCAGAAAACGCTGGTTATCATCTGAATCCTGATGAAGCATTCACCAAGGAACTCCTGGAAAGCATCCTCATAAACCAGGATCGTTATGGTTATGGGGCCTGTCCCTGTCGACTGGCATCTGGAGTCAAAGAAAAAGACCTAGATATCATATGCCCCTGTGATTATCGTGATAATGACTTGGATGAGTTTGGAGCATGTTACTGTGGACTTTACATCTCCATTGAAATACTCCGTGGAGAAAAAAAGTTAACATCTATACCTGAAAGAAGACCCGGACCTGGAGAACGAAAATCAACCGAAAAAATCGCATATAAACAATCATTAAGTTCTCTGTCTCTTCCAGTGTGGAGATGCAAGGTTTGTGGGTATTTGTGTGCTCGTGAAGAACCTCCTGAAATGTGTCCCATATGTAAAGTCGGAAAAGAAAGGTTTGAAAGATTCATTTAAGATAAATGTTTATGATAAACATTTAATCATTATCTATTTTTAAAAAAATTCTGCTTTGTGCCTATATTAATGACATGGCTGTTAATAATCAACTTTACTACTTGTTACCACCTTTTATATATTGGCTACTAAGGGAATATTTATTAATCTCCACTAATCATATGATTATGCATCTAGAATTAGGGTCACAAAAATCAATAATGAAAATCATTGAATAAACTCGGTATAATTATTAAAATCCCCTTATCCAAATAAAAGGTGGAAGTGAAATGGACTATATGTTTGAACTCTATGAGCAAGTAAAAGATGATATGAAATTTTTTATTGCATCTGATGTGCGGGCTAAGATATTAATTAGTTTAAGAAGTGGATCCAAGAATCTGGCTGACTTACGTAAGGAAATCCATTTAAGCTCATCTACTATTTTACACGGAATGAATCAACTGGAACAGAAAAATTTTATTTTCCGAGAATCCGGAAATTATTCCCTCTCTCAGACTGGAGAAGTGGTAGCTAACAAGTTAATCGATGTAATGAGGTCTTTCTACTCCCTGAACCTATGTGAGGGACTCTTCCTAAACCATGATATTAGTTGCATACCTCCCGAACTATTCAAAGACATAGGTTGCCTGGAAAAATCATTCATTGTGAAATCAACCAGTACCAATATCATGAGACCACAAGAGGTTTTATCTGAATTTTTATCTAAAAGTAAGAACTTTAAACAATTAACATCAGTTTACAATCCATCAAGCATCCAAATTTTCCTGGAAACCCTTGAAAAAAATGGAAAGGTTCAACTGATCATGACTGAAGGAATCATTGATAAACTGGTTGAAAATGCCGGTAAAGAGAAACTGGAAAAATGGATCAATGATGGTCAGTTACAACTGATGAAAATCGATGAAGATGTGAAGATCTCCTTGACTACTGGAGATAACTTCATTGCCTTGGGCCTATTTTCAGCTGACGGGGCATATGACTTGAATATTTCCCTGATCAGTCATGGTGAAGAGGCAATTTCATGGGGTAACCGTTTATTTGATCACTATTTCCAACAAGCCACACAGGTAAAGATGGATGCCCTGGAAGTTCATGATGAAATACTGGCCTGAAATTAAATTTAAGAAAGTAAGTTAAATTTTGGGATACAAAAATACAATTAGTGATGATACTTTCTATTATCGGTTAAATTACTTTTTTCTATTTTCACTATTAAGAGTTATTTTCAGTTTTTATTATCCATAATCTTTTTTCTCGTTTCCATCCCTGATTACCTTGCTGTGTTAATTTGTTTTATTTTTGCACTGGTTTTGAAATAGTTTTCCAAGAGGTTTGCCTGAAAACTTCCCAGATTATAAGTATAAGAAGAAGTTTTGGGAAATAATAATAAGTATAAATGTTAATGATCTATACCAATATTATCTAAAATTTAATTAATAACACTCTGTGGGATGTTATGGCTGAAGAAATAAAAGTTCTAATACTAGAGGATGTGCCATTGGATGCTGAACTTATAGAAACTCAGCTTAAAAGAGAAGGCCTTCAATTCACATCTAAAATCGTGGAAAAAGAAGATGATTACCGGAGAGAACTGGTTGAGTTTCAGCCGAGCATCATCCTGGCAGACCATTCCCTTCCTCAGTTTGATGGAATCACTGCCATGAACCTGGCCCGGGAAATTACTCCTAACACACCATTCATCTTTGTCAGTGGAAAAATAGGTGAAGATTTTGCGGTTGAAATGCTAAAAGAGGGAGCTACAGATTATGTTCTTAAAAATAACCTCTCAAAATTACCCCATTCTGTAGTGAGGGCTTTGAAAGAGGCTAAAGAAAAACTTGAAAAATCAGTTGCGGAACAGGCTCTTAAAGAACGTGAAGAAAAATACCGAACTCTTTTTGAATATTTCCCTAATTATGTGGTTGTTTTGGGGTTGGATGGTAAAATAATCGATCTTAATCATGCAGCGGCAAATTTTAGCCCATTATCCCGGGATGACACCATTGGCATGTACTTTACTGATCTTCAGTCTATTACTGGGGAAGATTCTTCTTACTATCATGAACTGTTTTCCAAATACCTCAAAGGGGAAGATGTGGGTCCATTTGAGTCACGATTAATTACCCGGGAAGGAGAAATACGCTTAATGGAAATTTATCCAGCTCCTTTACTAAAAAATGGGGAATTATTTGCAGTTCAAGTAATAGCACAAGATATTACCGAACGTAAAAAGGCAGAAACAGAAATAAATGCGTCTTTAAAGGAGAAAGAGATGCTTTTAGGTGAAATTAATGGGCGGGTAAGAAATTACATGAACATGATCTCTAGCCTACTGGAACTACAATCAGTGTACATGAAAAATGAGGAAAACCGGGAAGTTTTGAAGGATAACAAAAACCGGGTTAAATCAATGCTACTCATCCATGATGGATTCTCCCAATCAGAAGATTTTGCCCTCATTGATTTCTCCCAGTATATTAAGAAACTCATTGATCTAATTACTACTTCTTACCACGTGGATATTAACCGGATAAATATGAAAACCCGGACTGATGGTTTAATGTTGGACATTGATGCTGCCATTCCCTGTGGACTGATCATCAATGAACTCCTGACCAATGCAGTAAAACATGCCTTCCCCGGAACCAGTGAAGGAGTAATATCCGTAGAGTTCGGGCTGGATAATCATGAAAACAATGTTCTGATTGTTAAAGACAATGGTGTGGGACTTTCTCCTGATATTGATTTTAAAGATAGTGGAACCATGGGATTCCAACTGGTGAACACTCTGGTAAACCAGTTAGATGGAAGTATAATCCTTTCTAGAGATAAAGGAACCACTTTCCAGATTATCTGGTCTGAATCTGAATATTAAAAAAGGGGTTTATTGTTTTTAGATTCCTCCTAATTGGTTTCCTTTAATTTTCCAGACAATTAATGAATCCAAAAATTTAATATGTTATAACCTAAGGCTCTAAGTTTTAATCAGAATTAATAAATGGTGAAATTCAATGCTTTACAATGATTTAGTGGAAGTTTACCAGGATCTGCACTCCACCACCAAGCGTCTGGAAAAGACGGATATTTTGGCCAAATTTTTGGCCAAAGTGGGAGATGAAGAACCTGAATTGCTACCCATAGTAACCTTACTATGCTTGGGTCGAATATTTCCCACATGGAGTGAGGAAGAACTGGGGATCGGATCAAAACTACTGATGAAAGCCATTTCTCAGGCAGTTGGGGTTTCCCCTGAGGATGTGGAAAACCGAATGCGGGATACTGGGGATATTGGTGAGGCTGCAGAAGAATTGTATCTGAAAAAAAGCCAGGTAACCCTGTTCAGCCGACCCTTAACCATTGGAAAGGTGCACCGTAATCTGGTGAAGATGGCTGAAATTTCAGGAAACCGGGCTCAATACAAAAAAATAGACTATTTAATGGAGCTCTTGTCCTCCGCATCCTCATCAGAGGCTAAATACATCACTCGAACCGTACTGGAAGAACTTCGTGTGGGGGTAGGGGAAGGAACCATCCGTGACGCCATTTCACAGGCCTTTAACATACCAAAAGAAGTGACAGAAAGAGCACACATGTTAACCAATGACATGGGTCTGGTAGCCGAGGTCGCACGGATGGAAGGTGAAAAGGGACTACGTAAACTAACTCTTAAACCCGGAAAACCAGTAAAACCCATGCTGGCACAGCTTTCTCCAGGTATAACTGATAGTGTAGTGGAAATGGGATGGGCCCTCTGTGAAACCAAATATGATGGAATACGAGTTCAAATTCATCGCCATGGTGATAAAATTGATATTTTTACCCGGAGACTGGAAAATATCAGTTTAGCACTTCCTGAAATCTCCGAATACATTGAAAAATCCCTTCCACATGATGATTTCATTGTGGAGGGTGAAATAATTGCCAGCAGGGATGGAAAGCCCATATCCTTCCAGTACATGCTGCAAAGGGTGCGTAGAAAATATGAAATTGATAAAATGGTTTCTAAAATTCCTTTAACAGTTTATCTATTTGATGTGCTCTACTATCAGGAACCTATTCTTGATGAACCTCTTCAAGAGAGGAGGAAAACCTTAGAATCAATAGTAAAAGTGGATGAGGGGAAACTGGAGTTATCTGCCCAGGTTAAAGTCACTCCTCAGGAAATAGGGAGGGCTCAAGATCTCTTTGAAACGTCAATTAAAGGGGGACATGAGGGCATAATGATCAAAGATCCTCACGCCCCGTACATGCCAGGTATAAGGGGTAAAAAGATGCTTAAATTGAAGGCAGAACCCGAAACCCTGGATCTGGTGGTGGTGGGTGGAACTTACGGGACTGGTAAGCGAGCCCATTTCATTGGATCCTATCTTATGGCTATTAAGGATGAGGACAACCAGCTGAGACCTCTGGCCTATGCTGCCACTGGATTGGATGATCAAACCTTGCTAGAGCTTTCAGAAATGGTAGAGCCTCTAATAATCAGTAAAGAGGGCAGGCGAGTAAAGATTGAACCATCCATAATAATGGAAATTGCATTTAGTGAAATAGTGGAGAGTCCTGATTCTGATACAGGATATTCGCTACGTTTTCCCGTGGTTAAGAGGATTCGTAATGATTTGGGATTGGATGAGATTGATACTCTGGAGAGAATTGAATCAATCTTCAGAAACTCATCTAAAACTTGAATAAAAAAAGTGAATGATTAATTTCACGCTTAATACCTCTTATTATTTTAATCCCCTAATTCATATTTTTATTATATGGGTGAGTTTATTATTCCTTTAAATGGAATTTAAATATATTATTTTTTTCCCTCATTTTTAATAATCAATTTTGTATTCTCACACCACCATATTTATTAATAATATTAGAAATAGTAATAATGTGGTGGTATGGAAGACAAGAAAATCTTCAAACTAGCTTTATTCACAACTATTCTGGGGTTGGTGGGGATGATGTTATCTGCTAGTTATATAACTCCTCAGGAAGTTCAAATTAAGGATATGAATCGTGGAATGCTTGATAAAGAGGTTTCAGTTGAGGGATTAGTCACTGGGGTTAGTCAGTCCCAGAAGGGAGGAACCTACTTCCTGGAGGTAATGGATGGAACTGGAAAGACCAAAGTGGTTATATTTGAAAGCGCAGCATCTGAAATTCAAAAAACCAGTGTAAAAATTGAAAATTTTAATAAAAGACGTGTAAAGATTGTGGGGAAGGTTACTGAATACCAGGGTAGTTTGGAAGTGGTTCTTAAGGATGCTAGTTCACTGAAAATTCTATCTTGACTATAACTTTCATCTGTCCTGACACGTTACTTTTCATGCATACCTTTGCATTCACATCATGAATGCCATCAATCATATCATAATTTGAATTATTAGTCTTCTTTTTTGGTGGACTTCAAACCTAGGGTGTATCCCTTGATCTCTTGCAGTATATCTTGGGCATAATAGGAGGAAAATATTATCCCCAGAGCTGTAACTACCCAAAATGATGCTAAACGGTCGACCATGGCTATACTTGCACCTATTGTGCTGGAAACACCGAATAATACGAATAATCCGGTGAGTGATAATTCGATGGAACCAATACCTCCAGGTAGGGCGGAGACTATTCCAATGATGTTGGCCAGAAGGAAGATGATGATAATGGCCACAAAGCTGAGTTCAACGTTAAAAGCAACGAAAACCACATATAATCGGACACATTCCAGGAGCCAGGAAGCGGCAGTTAACACGAATACCACCAGCAGATTTTTCAGGCTGCTGAAGGTTTTGGTGTACTCGATCATGCTTCGCAGCCCTTGGGTGAACTTCAAGTAGAAGTTTTCCACCACCTCTTCCGGGATTGGTAAAAATCGGAATATAAAATGAACACGGTTGTAAATCCATAGGCTGGTATCTTCTCTCCAGTTTATCAAATAGATAACTGTTAATAGCCCTAAAGAGGCTAATCCTCCCATGATAGCAATTAATCTCACCTTTGGAAGTAAAAAAGCACATACTAATAGTAAAATTGCGGCTATGGTGCCATCAAAGAATCTTTCGGTTAAGCCTGCGGATAAACCCTCGGAGAGCGTTATTCCATTGATTTTCTTACCAGCAACTGCGTTTAAAACTTCACCCGCACTGCGCATGGGGCTGAAGTTCCCGGCAAACAGTCCAATGGTTTTGACAATGAAGTTTTTCTTAAATTCCCAGGGCTGATTAATAATATAACCCCACCTTAAGGAGCGTATCCAAACCACAAAAAGATGTATGAAGACTGCTAGCAGGATTAACCAGAGATTGGCAGTTTTTATAACATCCCACATTTTTTGAGGACCTATCCAGATCACCAGGAGGGCCAGAAGGAGAATACTTATCAGGAATACATAGTACCTTTTCAAGATCAGATCCTCCGCAGCATTTTACGCACCAGGAGTCGCAGGGTGAACATGAGGTAGTGCACCACGTGCCTGGTACGAACATATGATTTTTCATTACCATAAATACACTGAATGGGTAGTTCTCCCACAACTAAATTGTTTTCAGAGGCCTTACACAGGACTTCTGATTCGTAAACATAATCATTGTAGGATATTCCTGTAAAAAAGGGAGCAGCCTTCTTGGACATGACTCTGAAACCGCATTGGCTGTCGGTTATATGGTAACCAGTCACGAATCTTATCAAACTGGTGGTTATCCCGTTGGAAATTCGGCGTGGGAGGGGCATGTTATGGGGGGCCATGTTCAGGAAACGGGAACCGATCAACAGGTCAACACCATCCATTCCATCCAATAAAAGAGGTATGCATTGGGGGTCATGCTGTCCATCACCATCCAAAAGAACTATTAAATCATAATCATCTTCTATAGCACGTTCAAGCCCAGTTTTAATGGCGGCGCCTTTACCAATATTTTTTTCATGTTTAATAATCTGGGCACCGGTATTCTCTGCCAGGGATGCTGTATTATCAGTGGACCCATCATCCACAACCATCACGTCTGAGTATTTTTTAACACCTTTAACCACGTTTTCAATGGCTTCTTCTTCGTTGTAAGCAGGGATAACAGTTATGATTTTCATTTAATTTCCTGTAATCTTAATGATAGTTAACCAGATGGGAGTTAACAAGTTAACAATCAATATTTATTATAAATTAAATATTTTCATTCAATATAAAGTCATGGTGTCCACGCAATTACTCCAGAGTCTAGCGAGAAAAAACAGTTTTCCGGGTCCCTGATCGGAAATTGGATTGTATTTAAATAGTTTTGATACCCCATTGGGTGCCAATCATCCTCTGATTTGTCATTGGAGATTATCCCTAAATTAATCTAATGGGTTAAAAAACAAGT
>JAUNXM010000088.1 GCA_030539815.1 Methanobacterium sp. | reverse complement strand
TTGAGACTTATTGCAAATACCATTGCAAACAGGAATGTACTTAAATAATTAGTCCAAGTGTATTGCCCTAACCCTAAAATTTCGTACAAGCCAATTGCTACTACTAATATTGACAGAACAGCTGTCCACAAATTCCAGTTCATTTTATAAAACTCCATTATTTTTGTATTCACATATTCATTTAGAGAATATAATATTTACATATGATAAAATTTATTAAATCGGATTATACAGCAATAATATTTATCAGCCTCAATATTTGTTTTCATCAAATATTTATCATCGTCTTAAACTTATTACCCATGGAAAAAAATATTAGTATAATGATTAAACATTATAAAATAAGTATATAAGATGTTTTGTTTCTAGGTAACCTGTTAAATAAAGGGAGGCTTAAAAACGAATATAAACTTGAAAGTTTTAGGAATGCCATTGGCAATTATTGCTTTTATAGTAGTAATGCTAATTCCTATGAATGGTTTAAGCTATCCTGGTCATGCAGCAATTGCTTTACTTGTATTCGCCGTTATAATGTGGGCTACTGAAGCCGTGCATTTAGCAGTTACTTCTTTAATAATACTCTTTATACAGCCCATAATTGGTGTTGAAAGTTTTGATAATGCTGTAATTGGTTTTGCAAACCCCATCATCTTTTTAATGATTGGTGGTTTTATTATTGCTGAAGCAATCCGTAAAAGCGGATTAGCTACGCGTTTAACATATGCCATGCTAAACAAGTTTGGTACCAGCCCAGATAGAAGTATTTTCGTGGCAGTATTCTCCACAGGACTATTATCAGCCTGGATTGAAAACGTGGTGGCATTTGCAATGTTACTACCCATTATAAAGGAAATTATACCTTTAATGGGAGTTAATGACCCTGAAAAGGGTAAAAGTAACTTTGCAAAAGCCATGGTACTTGGTGCATCCTACGGTTCACTTGCCGGTGGATTCGGTACTGAAATCGGTACTGCGCCCAACCTGATGGCCGCAGCCTACACCAACATCCCCTTTGCCAACTGGATGATCTTCGGATTCCCCCTGGCAATTATAATGTTAATTATCATCTGGAAACTTCTGGGAAGATTGTTCAAACCAGAAGTTGAAGGAATAGTAGGTGGTACAAAAACTGTTTCCGATAAGATGGAATCATTAGGCCCCATGACAATAATGGAAAAAAAATCATTAGCCATATTATTATTTACCATTGGGTTATGGGTTACAACGAGTATAACCGGTTTAAACAGTTATTCCATTGCTTTAATCGGGGCTGTGCTTTTCTTCGTGTTCAAAGTAATTGACTGGAGAGATGCACAGAACGGTGTTGACTGGGGATTAATAGTCTTTTTCGGAGGAGCATTGAGTCTTGGAGCCGCTTTACTCCAAACTGGAGCTGCAAATTGGCTTATAAACGATATTGTTGCCCTACTCGGAAGTAATCCATCAACTATCCTCATAACAGTAGTCCTGATGATAATTGCGGTTTCTATAACTCAAGTAATGTCTAACATTGCACTATCTGCAATATTAGTCCCATTATCAGTTACACTGGCCGCAGCCCAGGGGCAACCCGTGGGAACATACGCCGTACCAGTAGCTATAGCTTGTTCACTATCATTCATGCTCCCCATGGCCGACCCAACCGTGGCCATGGCCTACGGAACCGGATACGTGAAAATTAAAGAAATACTTAAAGCAGGGGTGCCACTAGTAGTGATTGGAATTATTATAACAATTTTCATTCTACTGAGTCCCCTGGCAAAACCAGCACTGGGATAAATAAGGGTATGATGTATAATCTTCCCTATTACTTATTTTTTTAATAGGGTTATAATTGGGGGTTTGGGAATATGTTTAAAAAGATTTCATTGTCTTCCAAGAGTTCAGATAAGTCTGAAAATAGCAGTGAAGAAGAAAAACGAAAAAAGTTAGAAGAATTGTTAGACAAAAGTGGTATTGATTTAAAGGAAATAATGCGTGTTTCTCCAGTCCCCAAATTTGCCATAAATAAGGATCATGAGGTTATTTACTGGAACCGGGCCCTGGAAAAGTTAAGTAAAATAAATGCCGAACAAGTTCTAGGAACTAATAAACAATGGAAAGTATTTTATAATAACCAGAGACCATGCATGGCTGATTTTATGGTAGATGGACGTTTAGAAGACATTCCTAAATGGTATTCCATTACCAACAATCGATCAAAGTTTGTTTTAAGATACCAGGGGGAACGTGAATCCAATAATTTAGGCAACTCCTGTGAAGCCATATCTTTCTTCCCTAAAATGGGTGAAAAGGGTAAATGGTTACACTTTACTGTGGATGCCATTAAAGATCTGAAAGGAAATGTTATTGGAGCGGTAGAGTCCTTTGAAGACGTGACCAAACAGATACATCTACAGGAAGAGTTCATGAAGATCCGAGGAGAAAAGAATATTCTCCTTGAAGAAGTACAGCATCGCCTGCAAAATGATCTACAAATAATACATTCCA
The DNA here is from genome assembly GCA_030539815.1 of Methanobacterium sp. GTDB lineage: Archaea > Methanobacteriota > Methanobacteria > Methanobacteriales > Methanobacteriaceae > Methanobacterium. Next base: position 5,803 of record JAUNXM010000088.1, on the reverse strand, counting down.
TGATTAATTTCCAATCATATCAACTGGAAGATGAAAAATCAAGGGAGCTATTTAGGGAAATTCAGAACCATACCCGTTCAATACCTGCTATCCATGAAAAACTCTACAATTATCGGGATCTTTTAAATATTGATTTTGGAGATTTCATCAAAGGACTGATAGGAGATCTTGAGAAGCAATATACTCATAAAAACCCGTTAGAAGTTGATATTGATGTAAAAGGGATTCAACTGGATATCAATACCGCTATTCCCTGCGGGCTCATGGTGAACGAACTGGTAGCCGACTCCATCAAACGTAGCATTTTAGCTGAAAAATCTGAATACACTACATATGAAAGTTCTGAAGAAAAAAAGAACATAATATCCGTGAAAATTACCGATGAAGGTGAATTTTATTTAATGACTGTTTACGATAATGCTAGAGTTTTTCCAGAATATTCGAACTCCAAAAATTCCATCACACTGAGTATGTGGTTTGTGAACAAGTTAGCAACCCAATTAGGGGGTACATTTGATCTGGAACTTGAAAATGGAACTTTATTCAAAATTACCTTTAAAAATTACAATGAAAATACTAATTGAACAAAAAGTATCGAATTTGGCTAAATTAAAAAATCAATAATTTAATGATATCCAATAGGTATTATTTTCTCTTATTTCTCCAATAAACGGATATTCCATCTTTAAATGGGTAAACACTTATATTTAAACATTTTTCATTTCTAAGTATTCCCTGGGCTTCAAAATACTGTATTTCCTGTTTATTCATTGCTTTTCTAAAGTGAATCTCATGATTGGTTCCTGTAAGTTCGGGAAATCTCTCCCATAGATTTTGACCCATCAGATCATCAGCATCAACATCCAAATATTCAGCTGCACAGTGATTAACATAGATAAAGTTCCAGAAGTTATCCAGAGCTACGAATCCATCTTGAATACTATCCAGGATCATGGTTATTCGGCGTTGCTCACTTTCTAGTTTTTCTTCAGCCTGTTTACGCTCAGTATCATCAAATACATAGCCTTTAACCTGGATTAGTTCCCCGGAATCATTGAAAATACCTACCAAGTTGGCAACAACGTGTATCCGCATGAAATCTCGTCTACGCTGCCAGCTTTGAAATCCCAGGATCTTACACTCACTTTTAAGGCGAGTGACCATGTAGGGCCAGTCAAAAGGGTTGGACTCAGATATATTCCACTTTAGTGCATTTTCAACATTATCCAAACCATATATATCTGCGAAGGCAGGGTTACACTCCAAGATCTCCCCATCAACATTGGCAATGAAATCCCCAGTTAAATCCTCATCGAACAAACGATGATACTTCTTCTCACTACGCTTCAAAGCCTCCTCAGCTTCCTTACGTTCAGTATCATCAAAAACATAACCCTTAACCTGGACCAATTCCCCAGAATCACTGCAAATACCCACTAAGTTACTGACCACATGGATTTTTTCCCCATCCTGTCTTTGGTGGGTGTTTTGATGTCCCTGTATTTTGTGCTCACTTTTAAGGCGTTGTATTAGAGTTTCCCAGTCTTCATGGTTGAAAGTGGAAATGTTTGATTTAAGGGCCTGTTCACGATTGGGAAAATTGTATATCTCTGCAAAGGCAGGATTGCATTCAATTATCTCACCCTGTGGCGTGGCAATAAAATCCCCAGTTAGATCATCCTCAAAAAAGTTTTTGTATTTCTCTTCACTTACTAGAAGTTGGCGAGATTTATCATTTACCCCGGAGTGTTGAATCTGAACCAGATACCCTGAATTCAGAACTGAAATTGTTCCTTCAAAACATTCCGTTATGTGTGGAGGAGTTATATCCTGAAAATCACTGATTTTTTCGGAATTCAATTGATTCTGGAAGTTAATAATACTCTTTTCAGTTAATTCTTCCTTGTTACAGGGAATAATTGGATTGTGGAATAAATTGATCCCGGGCTGTTTATCCCAGTGGGTGATTCCTGTTATTTCCAGAGCAGACTGGTTGGCATCCACCATTATCCCCTTCCTGTTAAAGAAAAGCAAACCCACAGGAGATTTCTCGAATATCTCCCTGAATATATGGCAATCGTTTTTTACCTTCATTCCTCCTAAAAATCCAGATCTAAATGTTATTATTATTCATTGTTTTCTTAAATATAATGGGTTTGGTAGGGCAGTGGATCTGCCAGTGTAGTTCATTTTAGACTTTCCGTAGATTAATAGTTACTTCGTAATAGTACAGTTTAACGAAGGAATAACATTTTATTTTAAAACATATCCCCCGCTACTTCAAAATAAAAGATAAAAATATGTTAAAAATGAATCAAAATATTTACAGAAAAAAAGTTTAACCCACATTACACATGTAGATTAATAGGAGGAATTCATTTTGTCCACATCAAAAAAGCAATTCCAAACCATCGATGAGTACATCGCCACCTTCCCTGAAAATGTTCAGAGTATTATGGAGAAAATAAGGAAGGTTATCCGGGAAGCAGCTCCCGAAGCTGAGGAGGCTATTAGTTATGGAATGCCCACTTTCAAGCTCAATGGTAATCTGGTGCATTTTGCAGCGTATGAAAATCATATTGGGTTTTATCCCACACCTTCCGGGATTGAAACATTTAAAGAGGAACTTTCCCCATACAAGGGAGGGAAAGGATCGGTCCAGTTCCCCATTGATGAGCCATTACCCCTCGATCTGGTGGAAAAAATCGTTATTTTTAGAGTAAAAGAAAATCTCAACCAGAAATAATTTAATCATATTTTAATATGTTTTAATCAGATTTAATTAGCAGACCAAAAGTTACCTAAATAGAGTATTCCATATAGCCCAAATGATCAATATCCCCTGAGGGAATGTATTTCAACTCCAACCACCATATTATTAAAGTAACAATGGGGGTAATCAATCTATCGTGATAATTCAATTACCACGGATATTCAATTACCACGGATATTAAGATTTCAAGGATTCCCCAATAGATCACCAAAGATTGATCTATTAACAAAATGGATCAGTTTTTCGTTATGATAGTTTAAAATATGAACAATATGAAAGGAGAGGGTTTACTATGGAAAGGGATGTTATCCGAATCAATCAGGAAAAATGTAATGGTTGTGGTCTCTGTGTTACTGGCTGCCCTGAGGGTGCTCTCCAGGTAATCGATGGTAAGGCACACCTCATCAGTGACCTGTTCTGTGATGGGCTGGGTGCCTGTATAGGAGATTGCCCAGAAGGAGCTATAGAGATTGAAAGAAGAGAGGCTGAACCCTATGATGAGTCCCGGGTTATGGAAAACATTATTAAAGGCGGGACTAATGTAATTAAAGCACATTTGAAGCACTTGCATGAGCATGGTGAAACTAAATACTTGGAAGAGGCCATCAGCGTTTTGGAGGGAAAAAATATGGAAGTACCTGATTATGAGGAGAATGCTCCCCTGGCCTGTGGCTGTCCCGGATCCGCCATGCAGGTTCCCGAACATAAAGAAGTAGGTGATGGTTCTCCCCAGATTCTGAGTGCAGAGCTTGGTAACTGGCCAGTGCAACTACAGCTTTTAAACCCTAATGCCCCTTACCTTAAACATGCGGATCTTCTCATTGCCGCGGACTGCGTGCCCTTTGCCTATGCCAATTTCCATCAGAGGTTCCTAAAAGATAAGATCCTGATCATTCTCTGCCCCAAACTGGACCATACCATTGACGAGTATGTGGATAAATTAGCGACAATCTTCACTATTCAAGATATTAAGTCCATAAGCATAGTGCATATGGAAGTTCCCTGTTGTTCTGGTATCGAGGTAATAGTTAAAAGGGCTCTGGAAAAAGCCCAGAAAAACATAATCATCAAGGATTATACTATTTCCATAAATGGAGAAATAATCTAGGGGTTCCGGGATTAAACAAAATACCCTTTTCTATTTTATTTTTATTTAAACAATTAACCTGTTAAATCTGAAAGAATTAATTTTAGGACTGTTCCAGTAAAACTATGAATTTACCCATGTCCTGGACATTGAAAACAAATTTATGTCGTGCATTCACACCACGGGGGCGCATGGTCATTAAGCAACTAACAGCTGATTCCCGTTGGTAATCCTCAAATATTTTTTCAAACCAGTCCGCATCCTCACTTTTGAGGAAGGTTATCTCCATAACATTGGAATGCTTTTCCACAATGCAATTTTTACTTTTCAAGACTTTCCTCAGTCGCTTAATTTCATCAACCCCCATGTTTATCTCCTTTTTATATTAAATTAACATTTATCCTGTACCTTGGTCTTCACCCTTTCCTGCCGGTAGACCTTGTAGGCAGCGTAGGTTATCCCCAGTATCATGGGTCCAATGAACAGTCCCGGTATGCCCATGGTCACTGCGCCGTAGATAAATCCCAGGAGGAAAACCAGGGGATGGACCTCGGAGTACTGGACTGATATTCGGGGGCGGATATAGAAGTCGGTGGTGGTTTCAATTATCCACCCAAAGAAAATCACCAGCACTCCCTGCATGGTGTTTCCAATGAGTATGCTGAAAATCCCTATGGCCCCGTAAACGATCCACGGCCCGATTATGGGTATGAACATGGCTATTCCACTGACAATTGCCATCAAAATTACGTAAGGATAACCCAGGAAATAATAAACCACCCCAGATAGTATTCCCAGGATGGCAGCGGGTATGATGTTACCCACTATGATGCTTTTCAGCACATCATCGGCCCCTTTTATCACTTCCCGGTAGAAACCTTTATCCTTATCTGGAACCACGTCTTTTATGTATTGAACTATTTTATCCCCGTCTCGGGCAAAGTAGAAGATGGAAAAGATCAGTATGAGGACCTGGGCAGCTAAGGCCGGGATGGAACTGACCATGTTAATCAGGGAATTAGTAATGGCTGATAACAGTTGGGTGATCCCTGATCTTATGGCATCCGCTATTCCCTGGGACACTGTGGCAGAAAAACCCAGTTTTTGAATGGCATCACTGATTAAGCTGAAGTTTAATGGATTATTTCCAGCTGTAGCCTGTAAAGATCCGAAAAGAGACATAGAAATGCCTAGGATCTGGGTGATGGTGAAGTACAGCAGTAAAGCAAGGGGTATAGTCAGCAAGATCATTCCCAAGGTGATGGCCAGTGTATTATATTTAACGTAGGGTTTGATTTTTTTGGCAATGAATCGAACATAATAGGCCAGTATAGCCCCAAAAGCTACCATGGTTATGATAGGAGTTAAAACTCCCAGAGATAAAATGGTTAAAACCAGTAACAATGGGAATATAGTTGACGAAGATATTTTTTTAATGTGGGAAATCATGGTACACACCCGGTAATTTTAGAATACGTATTATTCCTCTAAATTTTCCCATTAATAGTTTTAATGTAAACTTAACCATGATAATTAATCAACAGTATTTATCCAAGAATTTTTGGGTTATTTTCCTGGTTTTGGGACTAATATTGTCTAATTCACCTTTCACAAATTCAGTCACCTGTTTCTGGTCGGTGATCTGCCCATAGAATTTGTAGAAAAGTTCTATGATATACGATTTCAGGAGTGCTTTTTGTTTTAAAGGAAAATCAGAGCGATTATCCACGTCCAGAAGAATACCTATTATTTCATCAGTTAGTTCTGTTTTACTTTCCAGGATCTTGGCCGTGTTCTTAATGCACTTACAGGCAGTCATAATTTTTTCATCATTCATGCACTGGAAATAATCGTTTAATATTGATTGGAACCTGTTTTCATTATCTACAGGGGTTAAATTGGCCAGGAGTGCTAAGGCAAAATTACGATGATATGAATTCGGG
>JAUNXM010000002.1:15506-38006 GCA_030539815.1 Methanobacterium sp. | reverse complement strand
TATCTTTGGTGAAGGATAATGGATTTTTGACAATAACTGAAGTTGGGAAAAAGGACCCTGCTGAAGACCATTTGTTAACTCCTAAAAAGCGGCTAGAAATTGTTAACTGTGACCTGGAATCTGGTGCTGACCTGGTACTGATGGAAGCCAGAGAAGGTGGTAAAGGGATAGGTCTATTTGATGATCACGGTGAAATTATAGAGGATGATTTAAAAATACTGGTAGAAGGCACTGATGTAGAGAGAATAATTTGGGAAGCTCCCCAGAAGAATCAGCAGGCATATTTCATTCTGAAGTTCGGCGCCAATGTTAATTTAGGAAACATACCTCCGGATGAAATAACAGCTTTGGAAACCATGCGGCTGGGATTAAGGGGAGACACTTTGGGAAAGGTGAATCTGGGATGATAGAAGAAATAACCATTTTAGGGGGTTATGATAAGCAGGAAACCCCTGAGCCAGTGAAGAAAGTTGTAATAAAAAAGGGTGAAATATTTGGGGTGGTAGGTCCTACTGGAAGTGGAAAAAGTTCTCTTATTGGTGATATTGAGCAACTCTCCCAGGAAGATACTTTCTCCCGTAGAAAAATCCTGGTGAATGGTGAAGAACCCAGTTACGAGGATCGAACCAACCCCCGAAAAAAGATGGTAGCCCAACTATCTCAAAACATGAATTTCCTGGCAGACATGACTGTTGGAGATTTTTTAAGCTTGCATGCCAAATGCCGTGGTGCCAGTAGTAAATGTGTAAATGCAGTTATTAAGCTGGCCAACACCTTAACTGGGGAACCCATAAAAAAGGACCATGATCTCACCATATTAAGTGGAGGCCAATCAAGAGCCCTCATGGTAGCTGATGTGGCCATAATCAGCAACTCACCCATTGTGCTCATTGATGAAATTGAAAATGCAGGAATACGAAAACACGATGCCCTGGAAGCACTGGCGGGTCATGGTAAGATAGTAATGGTGGTGACTCACGACCCGGTACTGGCCCTGATGACTGATAAAAGAATTGTCATGAAAAATGGGGGAATGCAAACTGTGGTGGCTACCAGCGAGGAAGAAAAAAGCATTTCTCAAAAATTAAATAAAATTGATGAATTGATGCTAAGTTTAAGGGACAAAGTACGTAACGGGGAAGTTATCCATGATATTAAAATGGAAGATCTGGAATTTTAGGGAATCATCGAAATTGGGATACTAAAATTTAGAATTTTTTGATCAGTATCCATCACTAAAAATAATGATTCCCTGTATTCAAGTTGTTATTTCATTTAATACATAGTTTAAGTCTAACCACAACAAGTCCTGGATCAATCATTTTTTTTCTAATTTTTTTTCTAGAAAAAAACTTTAAGCACTTCATTCTACTTAGTTGTATAAAATTTATTCTTTGAAAAATAATTAAACACTCCTTTAATTACAGATCAATTGTAATGAAATACATTTAAATTGAAATAATTTTAGATTAGAATAATATAATTGAAATTAAATATGAATTGAATCTTTAAAATAAAATTTAAGTTCATTTATTGATTAAGATTAAAAATAAAATGGTGATTTTTCTATGAGAATGGTAATTGTTGCCGGAACACCTGGTTCCGGAAAAACTGCTGTTTTAATCCATTCATTACGCAGTTTAAATGAAATGGGATTAAAATCAGCTGTAGTGAAAGTGGACTGCCTCTACACGGATGATGATCGTAAATTTGCTAAGATCGGGGTGCCAACCAAGGTTGGATTGTCCATGGATATGTGCCCTGATCACTACGCCATTTATAATCTGGAGGAAATGGTTGACTGGGCCGATGAAAATGAAGCAGAACTCTTAGTGGTTGAAACTGCTGGCCTGTGTCACCGTTGTGCACCTTTCACTGTGAATTCCTTGGGAGTATGTGTCATTGATGCCACCAGCGGACCTAACACTCCTCTCAAGGTCGGCCCATTTTTGAGCACTGCAGACATAGCAGTGATCACCAAGGGAGACATGATATCTCAGGCAGAAAGGGAGATATTCCGTGAAAGAATCCTCGAAGTTAATCCTAATTGTAAAATAATAGAAGCTAACGGTTTAAGTGGTCAGGGATGTGCTGAATTGGCAGACGAAATTATGAAATCCCCGGATGTCACCCTGGAAGGTGAGAAACTCAGACACTCTGCACCACTAGCTGTGTGCACCCTGTGTGTAGGTGAAACCAAGGTGAATAAAAAATACCACCGGGGTATCCTGCGCCGTATTGATGGATTCCAGAGTTATGAAGGAGAATAATTGACTGGTAAAGGGGTTTATGTGATGAGTAAAGTTCCCATTGATATTAGTCAGAAAAACGATGTTTTAATGTTGCTTCCAGGTTACAACTGTGGCATCTGCGGTTATGCACGCTGTGATGAATTTGCAGGGGCACTTCTCAGGAAAAGAGCACCTCTGGAAAAATGCCGTTTCATGTACCAGGAGATGTTCCAGGATGATCTGGCCAAACTAAAGGAAATATTAAAGGAAACCAAAGTAATTCCTGAAAAAGAGAAAATAATAGGGGTTATGGATGGATATGAAGCCGATATCATTCTTAAACCAATTCCGGGGGAAGATTCGTGCCGTGAAACATTATACCCATTCACCCGAGAAGAGATAAAAACAGGCGAAATCGTAAGGTACCGTCCCCTGGGCTGTCCAGTCACTCATTTTGCCAAGGTATTAGATGAAAACCATGGATTAATAACAGTCCACATAGTGGGTCCCTGTCATCGCCTGGATACAGAGACTGACTTCGAATATAAGGAGATTGGAGTCTGCATGGTGGGTGGATTTGAGGGGCTTATTGAAGGTGAATTACCCCGGGTTGGTGAAACAGTTCGGTTTCTACCATACCACTGTATGATGCAGAAAGTTCACTCCGGAGTAGTGGTACAACTGGAAGGTAAAAGAGCGATTATCGAGGGCATTGATCTTAAGGTTTGGGCTCCTCCTATTAAGGGATAAAAATTTTAACTGATTTCCAAGCCTATAACAATTTAAGTTACCCTTGAAATAAATAAATTATTTTCATCTTTCTGTGGATATTATGAATCAATCCAAAGCTGGACTCTTTCAAAAACAGGAATTTATGGACCTTTCCATGGAAAACAGTCATTATAAATTAATACCTGTTCAAACAGGTTATATTAAACCTGGAGAACCTTATGATGTTATAATTGAAAATGCGGTTAACCTTTTAGAGGATGGTGACTTTTTAGTGGTTTCTGAAACTCCTCTAGCTATTTCCCAAGGCCGGCTAGTGGATGAAACTGAATTTAAACCATCTATCAGTGCATATTTTCTGGCAGAAATTTGGTCTAAGTTTCTATGGGGTTACCTATTGGGCCCTTTACTAGGCATAAAAAAAAGAACCATAAAAAATCTCAGAAAACTTCCTCCTGAGGCCCGTTCTCATAAAGAAGTTATTCTCAATTACTATGGCTGGAAGCATGCTCTTAAACCTGCTTCTGAGGCAGGTGTGGACTTGAGCAACGCACCAGGCACCTGGGTATCACTTTTACCACATGACCCTCAGGGCCTTTGCGAGGAAATGGCCCTTAAAATTAAGATTATATCTGGTAAAGATGTTATTGTGATGATTATTGATACCGACGCAACTTATAAAATCGGAAAAATGAAATTCACGTCTTTACCAATATCAATTAAAGATATAAGGAATAATTTGGGGATATTCGGATATTTATTAGGTCGATTGGGCGATATAATGGGCCCTACTCCCCTTGGCATTTCTAAACACCATAAACTTGATGAAATTTTCCAAATTGCCGTTGCAGCGGAAGAATGCCAGAAGCTTCTTGAAAACAGTATGGAAACAGTTTATGACATGCAAGAACTACTCGACGGTGAGGTTAATACAATAACCATAAGTATGTTAGATTCTATAATTCACAATCCTGCAATAATAGTTCGAAAAGTATAATAAAACGATTTAAGCATTTACTTATTATCCGGTGTTAGTATTTATTTGGTTTTTTGCATGAACATTAAAAAAATATAAATACTATCTTGGACCATAAATAAGATTAACCCAAAGATATTTTTAACACCCATAAATAAGCTCTATTTCAGTTTAAACTAGCTAAACGTGGTTATTTTTAATAACACGCAGGGGTTTTTGGGGCGGAGAAAAGACATTTTAGCTTTTCAAATTAAAGCTGCTATTTCACACACGGTGGGTGATTATTTAGCATTGCTTGGTTTGACCTATCAGTTTTTTGGTTGATTAATTTCTCTAACTTGAGAAAATTGATTGCTTAAAGTATTGATTGCTTAAAATAGATCCCGAAACTTAATAGATCCATGAAATGTAAGAGCTGCTAAAAATGTCAAAACAGGAAGGAGGAGACGAGATGCTTGCTGATCCTAATGTGCAGGAGATTCTCATTGATGTTACTAAAGATGATGAGAATAGCATCCCCATTATTCAATGTTTATTGAATGGCAAAACAACCGATGAGGAAATTGCCGAAGAAACTGAAATTCGACTTAACATTGTAAGAAGAATACTCTACAAACTATACGATGCTGGTGTGGCCAGTTATAAGAGAAGTAAGGATCCTGAAACTCAATGGTACACCTACAGCTGGAAGTTTGAGGAAGATAAAATCGCCGAGATTATATCGGAGAAATTTGAAAAATTCTCCATGGAAATCCATCAATCTTTGGAATACGAAGAGGACAACATGTTTTTTGTATGTCCCAATGGTTGTCGTTACAATTTCGAAGAAGCATCTGAAAGAAACTTCATATGCCCGGATTGCAATACCAACATGGAATTCCAGGACAATTCATCAATAATAATGGAGTTAAAGGAGTTAAAGGAAAGAATGAATTAACTATTCTTCCTATCATTCCATTCCTTGTACTCGATCTAAAACCTATAATTAATAGAAATATTTAGATGATTATATTCTATTATATTAGGATTTAATTTTATTATCAACTAATGAATTGGTAAGTAAAAGTGGGTTTCACATTTTTACTCCTAATGATTCTTTGAATGATTAATACTTGATTTTAAATGATTACACCAAATAGACAGGTGAATACTTGATTTTAAATAGATATCCATCGTCTGATATTTTAGCAGAATTTAATTGCTCTTTTTTTGTTATTGAACATTCACAAGCAGTCATGTTAAAGGCAAACCAGCTTGTAATGGATTTTGAATTGGATGTAGACTTGGAACTAGTTAGAAAAGGAGCAATTCTTCATGATGTGGGGCGTTCCAAGACAAATGGCATAAAACATGCCATTGTTGGGGCAGAAATCCTTAAAAAAGAAGGGTTTCCCTCTGAAATTATCAAAATAGTGGAGAGACACATAGGGGCGGGAATCACTAAAGAAGAAGCTTTAGTTCTAGGATTACCTCCAAAAGATTATCTCCCAATTACTTTGGAAGAAAAACTTGTAGCTCATGCTGATAATTTGATACATGGCACTAAAGAGGTTGAATTGGATTTTGTGATAAAGAAATGGGAAAAAAGTTTGGGTGAACACCAAGCCTCCATATCGAGGTTGATAAAATTACACTACGAAGTTACTGGAAAAGTTCCAGTTAATCACATTTAAAATAATCGAAATCATAAACCTTTTCGTTTTTATAACTACTTAAAAAACTCTGATTCAGTTAAAACATACAAACATACATTTACTTATAGAATACAATAATTGAGATATTTCCTTGTTATCTAAATAAATCTTAATATTTAATCGATACCAAAATAAGTTTGATAATAATTACTCCAATAAACACATTATGGGAAAAATCGACAAGATGATTAGTTGGCGAATCTAACAAATGTTGTCAAATGAATGTTTATCTGGCTGTCATTAGAAAACTCCTACACTTTACTGTAATTTTTGCGGGATGATAATTTGGATAAAAAACGAATAGTAGTGTTTATTGGACCTTCACTTTCTATTAATGATGCAAAAAAGATTTTAGATGCTGAATATCATCCCCCAGTAGCTAGAGATGATATAGCTGCCCTATTAAACGATCCTCCAGATATTATTGGCATCATTGATGGGGTGTTCCATCAGCAACCTGCAGTTTCCCACCGGGAAATACTGCGTGCCCTGGAAGCAGGGGTAATAATTGTGGGGGGATCCAGTATGGGAGCACTAAGATCGGCAGAATTAGATTATGCGGGCATGATTGGGGTTGGAATGGTTTACCAAAACTACCGGGATGGAGTAATAGAATCTGACGATGATGTGGCCATTGTTTTCAACCCTGAAACCCATGAACTCCTCTCTGAAGCCCTGGTTAGCATGAACCATAATTTCCAAAGGGCTGAAAAAGAGGGCATAATCACATCGGGGGATGTTGAGAATTTATACCAAACTGCCAAAAGAATTTATTACCCTCAAAGAACATACACTCGTGTTTTAAAGGATGCAAAGCTGAACGAATATAAGAAAAAAGAACTTAAAAAATATTTGGCAAATAATGGAATTGATATTAAGGCAGAGGATGCAAAAAAAGTTTTGGAGTGTATTAATGAATTACTTTAAATACCTATTTACTCTCCAGTGACTTTAATAAGGATGTCAATCCTTTAATATATTATTCTCACGTCATTCTTATATAGAATCTCTCATATACACTCTCATTAACTAAATCTAAGGAATTGCCTGTGATTTTTTATGGATATTCAAATAAAAATTGATCATTTAAGGAACCATCTTCATGGTAAGAAGGTTCTTGTTGCCTTTTCTGGAGGTGCTGACAGCACATTACTGGCTTTGCTTGTTAAAGAAGAGGCAAAAGAAGCCCTGGCAGTAACCATGGATAATGGGCTTTTACCTGCTAATTGTATCCAGGAAGCAGAACAGATCGCCCAAAAAATCGGAATCAAACACCGCGTTATACGTGGGAATTATTTAAAAGACCCTGCATTTGAAGTAAATCCACCTAATCGTTGTTACATCTGTAAAAAAAAGATGTACCAGAAGCTGGAGAAAATTGCCAGGGATGAACATTTTGATGGGGTAATTGATGGTAGTAACATCAGTGATCTGCTGGAAGACCGACCGGGAATAGGATTAAACCTGGAAAAAAATATTGAAATGCCATTGATAAGGTCTGAAATCACTTCTCAAGAAGTAAGAAAAGTTTTAAAGCAGTTAAATATGGATTATAATCCATCAACCACTTGTCTTGCCACTCGCATCCCCACAGGGAAGACCATCACTACCCAGAAGATCAACCGAATAAACTATGCTGAAAATCTCATCAAAAACCTCACCGGACTAACCATAGTTCGAGTGCGAGATGATGATGAATTTGCCCTTATTGAAGTTAAGAATATTGATAAACTTGTTGACAAAGCAATACTAGATCATATAGATTCTGAACTCAAGACATTGGGTTTTAAGAGGGTCGCCCTAGATATAGGTGGCTATGATGTAAAGGATGAAATGGTAATCTATAAACCGTGTAAAGATGCGAAAAATAAGATAATGTTTGAAACTGAACTTCCTTACCAGATAAACATCCCACTCACTTGCCAGGAGCTGGGAAAATTGGGGAAGGTTAAGTGCTCCAGTGAGATGGGTGTTGCAATGTTGGAAATGGGAGAAAAAAACATCACCATCTTCTCCAAGGGCAAAATCGTGGCCCGCAGAGTCAAAGATCGTGAAGATGCACAAGAATTATTGTTGAAGGTTTTACCCTGCCTGCGCAGATAAAAGTGATTAGGAATTAGAAATAAAAAAACATTAAATAAAGGATATAGAAATTCTCTTTAATTATATTTTTAGGATTTAAACTTCTATGGATAAAATTTTTAAAATATTGATTAGCCTTAAAAAGAGATTAAAAATATGATGATTAAATAAGGTAATTAAATGTAAATTAAGTTTCGATTCATTGAAAAGTTTTTTTTATCAATCAAACAATAACCAACATTTACTAAATTTCATGGTGCACATTTTCTTTAACTTTACGTCTGAATGCAGTGAGTTTTTTGAAAAAACCACGGTCATCATTTCCCGAGAAAACAATAATATCCCCTTCCACTTCCAGTACTTCTCCATCTGCTTCTATATTTTCAATCTCAACCATTATCTCAGATGCATCTTCCAGAGTGTCGTTGGCTGTGTAAGAGTAGTCAATAACCAGTTTATCGTGGGGATGGACCTCCTGTAATGCTCTTTTAATGGTCAATTCCAGTATTTGAAAGAATGTTTCCAGCTGGGGTTCTCCTTCCCACCACAGGGTGGCCATGATGAGTTTTGGGTTGATATCTTGGAGAGAAACCTCTCCACCTTTCTTGCCAACGATACGGATAATCTCAGGATCCGCTTTTATTTTGACAATTGGTTTAACTATGGGGTTTGGTTCTGTTTCTGACATTTTAATCTTTCATTATTGTTTTAATTTTTTAATGATATGTTGGAGCTTTGTTAAGGGATACTAACTGAAACTTAATTCCTGTCAAAAGAATAAGGAAATAAAATTAATCAAAATTTTAATCAATGATTGATTTAATAAGGTCACCAGCTCTTATCAACCCAACCAGGTCTCCTTCCACATCAATGACTGGCATTTGTTCAATACTCCTCTGCCTCATTTTATTGGCACAATCCTTAACTGGAGTCTTGGTAGTAACTATAGCCAGGTCACTGGTTGCTACATCTCGCACTTCCTTATCTGCGAACTGCAAGTGGTTTTTTATAACGTAAAGGACGTTTTTACTATCCCATGACCATTTATCTCCTTCGGTACCCACAGAAGTGTTGTGCACAGTTTGTTCGGACACCACTTCACTTTCATCCAGGAAATCGGTTTCAGTTAGTATACCTGATGGTTTTCCTTCGTTGTTGAGGGCTAATAATACTTTAAGATTAAAGTAGCGCATTATGGAGAAGGCAACATTCAGGGGGGTTCTCTCCCAAGTGGTTGGCACATTTCGGAGTATGTATTTCTCGGCAGGATCATTAAGATCCATCTTCCACAATGCCTTGTTAATGAGATCGGATGCAGTTACCAAGCCCACTAACTCTTCTTCTTCCACCACCGGAACTCTACGAATATCATTTTCAACCATTTTTCTGGCAGCATCTTTAATATCATCTTCAGGACTAACAGTTATCATGTTTCGGGTCATTATAAGGGCAATCTGCTCTTCATCTGGGTTTTCTACCAGATCAGTTCTGGTTAATATACCTACCAATTTATTGGTGCCTTTTTTCACCACAGGTAAACCTGATACGCTGTTTTTTCTCATGAGTCCCAGTGCATTAGCACGGTTTCCAGGTACTTGGATGTAGTGTATTTCCTCTGACATTATGTCCTTTATCTGCATTGTCTCACCAGCTATTAGCTGCAAACTAAGAAATATAAAAAAATAGACTGTTCAGTGAACGGCTAAGACAGGGCACTTGGCTGATCTAACAACTTTTTCAGTTACACTGCCCAGTAAAAATCGGTCTAAACCGTGTTTTCCGGAGGTTCCCATAACTACCAGATCCACATCTTCTTTTTCAACAGTTTTCAAGATGGCATCAGCTGGGGATCCTTCCTCAGTTTTAAGGGTTATTTGAATATCTTCAATTTTAAGTTCCTTTTCTTCCTCGGTAACCATTTCTGAAATTCTTTCCAGGGATCTTCGCCCTTCTTCTTTGAGCATTTCCTTAATTCTTACGATGAGGTCTTCTGCAGGGAGCCCCACCAGTGATGATGTTTCGATTACGTTTAGAACGATAATTTCAGCGCCGCTTTTGCTTGCAATCCAGATGGCATGTTCAGCTGCTTTTTCAGCAAATTTTGAGCCATCGGTAGGCAATAATATTTTGTGGTACATAGTTTCACCTAAGGTATACTAAGTTACCATCTGTCATGAGACCTATTATGTTTTTCGATTCAGTTCGGTTTATCAGGGACAGTATGGGATTGTTGGATAACTGTTCAACAATCATAATGTCTGCCAGCATACCCTCCTCAATACATCCAATGTTAAGGTTCAGGGCCTGTCCCGCATTCACGGTGGCCATCTTCAGCACTTCTACTGGGGGGAAATATTTCTGATAGCATCCTCTGGTAACTTTTAAGGTGTATTCCATTTCTCTAAACATGTTGGGAGAATTAAACATCAAGTTATCTGTCCCCAGTAGTAGGTTTATTCCCTTATCCCACATGTCTTTTACGGGGGGTATTCCCACTGAAAGAGCACCATTTGAGCGTGGGCAGCAAACAACCGATTTGCCAGATTCAGATATTAAATCCAGATCCTTGTTTAGGGGACATGTAGCGTGGATAAGAATATCAAAATCAGCTTCCAGGGCCCTTTGAACTTCGGTTTTACCGGTTAAATCCACTGAATTTTGTTGTACTTCTTGGTATTCAGCAACATGAATTGCGGATAGCTTCCCTGCACTGGTACAAGTCGCCGTGATAAGATCCACTATATCATCGTTGATCTCACCAAAACCACTTAAACCAACACCATCAGTGGATGCAAGTATTTTAAGAGTGCTTTTCCTTATTTCATCCTTTACATCACTAGTAACAGGTTGGGGAAAAGTTTTGAAGAAGGAATCATGCCGTCCGAGAATCATCTTCCGCAGGGGGATATTTTCACCTGCTTCTTTAAGTAATGACACTCCATTAAGCCCCCCTTCCCTGAAATCAATCAGGGTGGTGGTTCCAGTATCCAGCATCTCCTGGAGAGAACCTCTCATGGAGTTAATGATCTCCTGAGGGTCAGCATTGGCAAGTAATTGGTGTTTCAGGCCATGGGGTGGTTTTACAATAGTTTCAATGGATTTACCGTCACCAATATCTTTAACCACTGAATCTCCACTGTGCACATGGCTGTTTATTAAGGAAGGGGAGACAATACAACCATTTGCATTAATTTCCTTACCTCCCGATGCATGAGGGGATACTTCTACAATTTGATTATCTTCAATTAGTATATTGGCTTTGGTGGGTTCCATTTGAGGACCGTATAGTACCAGGCCATTTTTGATGTTAAGCATACAGGGAAAATTATGTTCATAAAGATATTTAATCCTTTAAATTAAATTCATCATTCATAATTACAATTTTTAACAAGGATATCAGTTTGAAAAAGGGAATCAATTTTATTCACACTGGTTAATCTTCCCCTAATCAATTATCCCTTTTAATCAAGATATGGTTTAAATGAAAAGAAAGCTTAATAATAAGAAAAAAATACAAGTGCAAAAAAAAGGTTAAGATAATGGAATAAAAAATCAGGTTAGTTTATGGTATTCATTGAGGGATTTCACCCCAATTTTTCCTTTTTCAACATTTTCAATGGCATTTAAAGCTGCTCTTGCTCCGGCAAGGGTGGTGACATATGGTATTCCCAGTTCAACAGCCATTCTGCGGATGTAATACCCGTCATCTGCAGATTGTTTGCCAGAGGGCGTGTTGATGATCATGGCCACTTCCTTGTTGAGGATGGCATCACGGATATTTGGTGAACCCTGACTGACCTTGCGAATAATATCAATATCTACATGGTCTTCAACTGCTAGTGCAGTTCCACGAGTTGCTATAAGTTTGAAACCAAGTTCTTCTGCTTTTTCAACTATATCCATGATTTTATCCTTATCTGCGTCACGCACACTAATGAAGATGGTACCTTTCTGGGGTAGATCCATTCCCGCAGAAAGCTGTGCTTTGTAGTAGGAAACTCCAAAGTTTGCATCGATTCCCATACTTTCCCCAGTTGATTTCATCTCAGGGCCCAGTACTGAGTCTGCTTCGGGCAATTTGATAAAGGGGAAAATTGATTCTTTAACTGCCACGTGGTTTATTTTCATTTCCTGGGATAGTCCGAAATCTTTGAGTTTTTTACCCATCATTAATTCCGCGGCGATTTTGGCCAGGGGCACGCCCACTGCTTTACTAACAAATGGAACGGTACGGCTGGCTCGCGGGTTGGCTTCCAATATGTAAACCTTTGGATTACCTTCATCCATTTTAAATGCATATTGAATATTCATTAAACCCACCACGTCCAATTCCAGTGCCAATTTGATCGTGTACTCTTTAATGGTTAGGAGAACTTCATCAGGGATGCTTTGAGGAGGTATAACACAAGCTGAATCACCTGAGTGCACACCAGCTTCTTCGATGTGTTCCATTATTCCTCCAATAAACACATCTTCCCCATCGGAGAGGGCATCTACATCTATTTCAATGGCATCTTCCAGGAATTTATCCACCAGTATGGGATGTGCAGGTGAGATACGCACGGCCTCTTTCATGTACTCCCGGAGTTCATCATCATCGTATACTATTTCCATGGCCCGGCCACCCAGAACATAGGAGGGTCGCACCAGTACCGGGAACCCGATACGTTCAGCTACTTCACTGGCATCTTCAAAAGAATGGGCAATACCATAATCCGCCTGGGGAATTTCCAGTTTATTCAAGACCTTCGTGAATCGTTCCCGATCTTCAACCCGGTCAATACTTTCGTGGGGTGTTCCAAGTATGCGCACTCCCTCCCTGGCCAGGGGAACCGCCAGGTTAATGGAAGTCTGCCCTCCAAACTGAACTACCACTCCATAAGGTTTTTCCTTGTTTACAATACCCATAACATCTTCCAGGGTGAGTGGTTCAAAGTATAATTTACTGGAGATATCATAATCAGTACTTACAGTCTCCGGGTTATTGTTAACAATAATGGTTTCAATACCCGCATCTTTAAGAGCCATAGCCGCATGAACACAGCAATAATCAAATTCAATGCCCTGACCAATCCTTATGGGTCCGGCACCAATTATTATAACCTTCTTCTCATTAGAAACAGTTACCTCATCCTCTTCTTCGTAACAACTATAGTAATAAGGAGTTTTAGCTTCAAATTCCGCTGCACAGGTGTCAACCATTTTATAGGAAGGGATTATTCCATCCTTTTCCCTAGTCTTTCTAATGGTTTCCTCATTTAGATCAGTGATCTGGGATATTTTACGATCAGAAAAACCCATCTTCTTGGTTTCACGCATTATGGATGGTTGAAAGATGTTTTCAGAATTTATTTTTTTCTCCCACTCCACAATATTTAGTATTTTGTGGAGGAAAAATGGATCAATTTGAGTTATCTCTAGAATATCTTCAACAGTCATCCCTGATTTTAATGCACTGTAAACTTGGAACAAACGTTCATCAGTGGCATTTTTTAGTTTTTCTTCATCGAATTCCACGGTGTCAAATCCAAAGCTTCCCACATCCAGACTGCGGATGGCTTTGTGCAGGGACTCCTCCAGGGTACGACCAATGGCCATTACTTCACCAGTGGATTTCATTTGCACCCCAATTTCCCTACTAATGCCCTTAAATTTGTCAAATGGCCAGCGCGGTATTTTGGTGATTATATAATCCAAACTGGGCTCAAAGGATGCTGGAGTTTCCTTGGTAATATCGTTCTGAATTTCATCCAGGGTCATCCCTACCGCAATTTTCGAAGATATTTTGGCAATGGGGTAACCAGTAGCTTTGGAAGCCAGTGCACTGCTCCTGCTCACCCTGGGGTTTACCTCAATGACCTTATACTCACCAGTAATGGGGTGTACCGCAAACTGTATGTTACAACCCCCCTGTATCTCCAGGGCACGTATAATCTTAATAGAAGCATTCCTGAGTCGCTGGTTATCCACATCAGACAGGGTCTGTGAAGGCGCAACCACAATACTTTCTCCAGTATGGATACCCATAGGATCCAGGTTTTCCATGTTACATACAATGATGCAAGTATCGTTCTTATCACGCATCACTTCATATTCGAACTCTTTCCAACCCATTACGGACTGGTCAATAAGTACCTGGTTAATGTAACTCATATCCAGTCCTCTGGTGGCAATTTTTTCCAGTTCATGGCGATTATGGGCTACACCACCACCAGTCCCACCTAAGGTAAATGCGGGCCTTACAATAACCGGGTATCCGATCTTTTCAACTGCTTCCAAAGCTTCTTCTAAAGTTGACACTGCTTTGGCTTTGGGAACTGGTTCATTGAGCTGTTTCATGAAGCTATCAAATAGATCCCGGTCTTCCACATTTTTAATTGTCTGGACTGATGATCCAATTACTTTAATACCTTCCAGTGCACCAATTTGTTCCAGTCCAGTGGCAACGTTCAGACCAGTCTGTCCCCCCATGGTGGGGAGCACAGCATCAGGTTTTTCCTTTTTTATGATCTGTGCTACAATTTCCGGGGTTAGTGGTTCCACGTAAACTGAGTCAGCCATGTCCATATCAGTTTGGATGGTGGCAGGATTACTGTTCACCAGAACAGTTTCAATGCCCTCTTCCTGGAGGGATTTACAAGCTTGAGAGCCTGAATAATCAAATTCAGCGGCCTGACCAATCTGGATGGGGCCTGATCCAATGATGAGTACCTTGTTAATATCTTTGTCCCGTGGCATTTCTAATCCTCTTTGTCCTGTTATGTCACTTTTATAAATTTAAAGCATAATATTTATGGATTAATACACGAATGATTCATTTTTGGACACTAAAAAATTTAAACAGACATCCTTTTCAATATTTTTTAACTGTTTCCATGAAGTTGTCAAAGTAATAATCAGTATCGTGGGGTCCTGGTCCGGCTTCAGGATGGTATTGAACACTGGAGATTGGAAGTTCATGATGTTCTATCCCTTCCACCGTACCATCGTTAAGGTTTATTTGGGTGACATCAATGGGTAAATCTGCACAAGTATCCAGGGCAATGCTAAAACCATGATTCTGGGAGGTTATGGAAACTTTGCCTGACTTAAGATCCTTTACTGGCTGGTTGATCCCCCGGTGACCGAACTTCATTTTATAGATTTTAGCACCAAAGGCCAGGGCGATTATCTGCTGACCTAAACAAATACCAAAAATAGGAAGTCTATTTGATAGTCTCTTCACAGTTTCGATGGATTCTTTCACCCTGCTGGGATTTCCTGGTCCGCTTGAAACTAAGAGAGCGCCAGGTTCGTAATCCAATATTTCCTGTGGTGTAGTGTTATATGGTAGGAGAACAACACCAATTTCTCTTTTAAGGAGAGCATTGATACTGTTATTCTTTATCCCACAATCAAGGACAACAGCCCGGTCCTTATATTCTTCACCTAAAATTTTAGGTTCAGTTACTGATACCGTATTTACCAGGTCCATATCTTCAATCCCGGGTTGATTCTTGGCCATGGCCAGAAGTTCATCATCATCAACCTCTTCAGTAGCCAGAGCTCCTTTCATAGCTCCGTATTTCCTGATTTTTAGCGTAAGTGAACGGGTGTCTATTTTACTGATCCCTGGAATTTTATATTCCTCTAAAAAACCGGATAAACTATCTCCAGAGTGACTATGTGATGGGTGGGGGTTTTCTTCTCTCACCACGTATCCTTCGGCTTTTATCCCGTTGGACTGGAACCATTCCTCTGATACTCCGTAGTTACCCTGTAAAGGGTAGGTTGACATGAGAATCTGACCCTTATAGGAGGGATCAGTAAGGGATTCCACATAACCAGTCATTCCAGTGGCAAAAACTACTTCTCCTGTCTTAATTGTTTGGTAACCGAATCCTTCTCCTTTAAGTATTGTACCATCCTCTAAAGCTAATTTGGCGTCTTCTTGCATTCAATCACCGTGTTATTAAATATGTTAGGCATTATTCTTTGACTTAATATGTTATATTCCAGCTATTTCCAGTTTTGGCTAAAATGGGTAAGATAAGTATTTTGCTGATATATTTAGATTTAATGCTTCTCAATTAATATACAAGTTCTAGTATTTTATCATTGTGAATTTCACAATATGGTAATTCTATTTAGATATATTTTGGCTGGTCTTAGATATGTAACTGATTATTTATTCAAATACCTAATTCAGTTTTAAAATACTCTGAAACCTCAGTAATAATTATTATAGGGTCTGTTATCATTATCCGATTTCATATCTAATTTTTACAAGTTGATTATGAATTTTTCAGATGTTTGGATCTCCAAATTCTTCCATTAATTTTTCCATAACTACTGCATCTTCCCCATCCTCATAATAATCAATTAAATGGGCTTTCTCCACAAAACCCAATTTTTTATAAAATTTACGAGCTTTTCGATTGCCCTTCCTTACTTCTAGGCGAATGTTTTTAACATAATATTTTTTGAAAATTTCCAGGGCAGTATCCACCAGACTAGATCCTATTTTCCTTCTATGGTATTTTTGGTCTACTGCTATGGAAATGATATGACCTTCATCTTCAAATCTGATCCAAAATATAATATACCCCACCACAATATTATCTTCCTGGGCCACCAGAAATCCAGCACCTAAGTTGTAAATATCCACCAGAACATTGGCGGGGTAAGGGTCATTAAAGGATGATAATTCAATTTCCAGAACTCTTTTTAGATCTGGACGTTTGAACTCTCTTATTATCATGAAACTCTCCATCTAATTTGAGTGATAAAAAATGTGGAATGACTTTGCAGAATACATTACAAAACATTATTCCCAATCTTCCCGTATTGTAGAAGTGGCAATGGGACGTTTCTCTCTAGTAGGATGCAAGCTGAAGAAGCATCTTAAAGGGGATATCATCATGACTGATATTAAACCTTATCATGATTGGATTATCCTAGATGATATTAGACAACCTGACTTAAAAATATATAAGGATGCGGGACTTATTTATTCCATAAGACCTCCAGAAGAATTACACCCCTATCTTGAGAAACTTTCCGAGAATATTGGGGCTGATTTAATTATAAAACCCCTTTCTTCAGATTTTATCAACACTAAAGAGGAAATGACTTTAATTAATTTTAAAAAAGCTATTTTCTATAAAAAATCTTTTAAAAGGTGTTTATAAGTTGGTAATGTCAAGATATATTATTACTAAATAATTATACAAATCCCTACTTGAAATTAAATTCATATGATACTAAAAAAATAATACTAATTTTTTTATAATAAATACTAAGGTGCATTTCTCATGAAATGGAAAAAATTAAGTGTAGATGAAACTTTAAAAACCATTAATACAAGCATTAATGGTTTAACTAATTCTGAAGCTCAAAAACGTTTATTAGAACATGGTATGAACGAACTGGTTGAGGAAAAGAAGGCTGGGCCCATCCAGATCTTCTTTGGACAGTTCAAAGACATACTTATACTGATCCTGATTATAGCTGCAGTTGCGGCGTATTACGTTGGAGATACACTCGATGCTATTGTGATATTAATTGTGGTTATCATAAATGCAGTTGTTGGATTTATCCAGGAATACCGTGCTGAAAAAGCAATGGAAAAGCTTAAAGGTCTTATTTCCACAGAAGCGGTGGTTTTGCGGGATGGTCAGGAGCAGAAGGTGCCTGCAGGGGAACTAACCCTGGGGGATGTTGTTCTTTTAGAGGAAGGGGATAATGTACCGGCTGATCTTAGAATAATTGAAAGCTACGACCTCCTGGTTGATGAATCCGCCATGACTGGAGAATCTTTACCAGTGGAAAAACACCCCAACATTCTATCCACTGATGATCATGGCACCGAAAACATGGCTTTCATGGAAACTGATGTTGCTTCTGGCCGTGGGAAAGGTGTGGTGGTAGAGATTGGTATGGACACTGAGATTGGTAAAATCGCGGAGATGATCCAGGGGGAAGAAGAACAAACCCCTCTCCAACAAAAAATAGCCGGTCTCGGCAAGACTCTTGGGTTACTGGCAGTTTTAGTGTGTTCAGTAGTGTTTGTATTGGAATATTTACAGGGAATACCTCTGGTGGAAACATTCATGACTGCAGTATCACTGGCAGTGGCTGCTGTTCCCGAGGGCCTTCCCGCTATTTTAACCCTTACCCTGGCACTGGGTATGCAGAGAATGGCAAAAAGCAATGCAATTGTTCGAAAACTCCTGGCAGTGGAAACCCTGGGATCCTGTGATGTGATCTGTACTGATAAGACTGGTACACTAACCCTGAACCAGATGACTGTTAGAGATGCCCGGGTAAATGACCCGGAAATGGTTTACACTATATCTGCCCTCTGTAACAACGCCACCCAATCTGATGGTAAACTCTTAGGTGATCCTACGGATGCATCACTCTTAATTTATGCAGATGAAA
Source organism: Methanobacterium sp. (assembly GCA_030539815.1). Lineage (GTDB taxonomy): Archaea > Methanobacteriota > Methanobacteria > Methanobacteriales > Methanobacteriaceae > Methanobacterium. Next base: position 19,872 of record JAUNXM010000002.1, on the reverse strand, counting down.
ATGGTTACAACCGGAAGGAAATGGAGGAAAAAAATCCCCGTTTACTGGAAATACCATTAGATAGTACACGAAAAAGGATGACTACCATCAATCAGATTGGTGAAGACAGATACATTCTGATTAAAGGTGCACCTGAAGTTCTTCTCCAAAAATGTTCCCAGATAGGTGGGAAAAATGGTATTTGTTCCATCAGACCAGAGGATACTGATAATGCAATGGAAGACCTTAAGGCAATGACTGGAAATGCACTTCGTGTACTGGGATTTGCCTACCGAAAACTGGACCCAGAAGAGGATCTAGATGGCAAAGAAACACTGGAAAAAGACCTAATATTCGCGGGACTGGTGGGTATGATGGACCCACCACGTGAAGAGGCCAAACAGGCCATTACCCTGGCTAAAAAGGCCAGAATAAAAGTAGTGATGATCACTGGAGATCACAAGGACACTGCGGTGGCTATAGCTAGGGAAATAGGTATTGCTAATGGTGAAGAAATAGTAGCCCTCACTGGCACTGATCTCGACCAGCTCAGTGACCCGGAATTTGAAAACATGGTGGATGATGTCAGAGTATACGCCAGAGTATTCCCAGAACAAAAGGTCCGAATTGTGGAAACCCTTAAAAAGAAGGGTCATGTTGCTTCCATGACTGGAGACGGGGTAAATGACGCTCCTGCCCTAAAAAAAGCTGCTATTGGTGTGGCCATGGGAAGTGGTACTGACGTGGCCAAAGAATCTGCGGATATGCTTCTTCAGGATGATAACTTCGCTACCATTGTAAAGGCAGTGCGTGAAGGTCGTACCATATTTGATAATATTCGTCGTTTCGTACGTTTCCAACTTTCAACCAACATTGGAGCCATACTCACCATAACCTCATCTTCCATACTGGGATTACCAGTTCCTTTCAACCCCATCCAGGTTTTGTGGATAAATATCATCATGGACGGACCACCTGCTCAGTCTCTAGGAGTGGAACCACCTGAAAGGGGTGTTATGGAACGTCCACCCCTTAAGGAGGAGATCATTCCCCGGAAAAATCTCATTAGAATAGTAGTGGCTGGGGTGGTCATGACTGTAGGTACACTGGCCCTTTATTACTACCTGTTATCCGGTGGTGCGGACTTGACCAAGGCCATGACCATGGCTTTCACAGTCTTTGTAATGTACCAGATATTCAACGTGTTCAACTGCCGTTCTGACGGGGGATTCACCAATAAATTCCTTTTCATAGCAGTGGGAGCTTCATTCCTACTACAGCTGGGAGTTATATATCTACCATTCCTCCAGGGTGTTTTCCGCACCACAGCGCTCGGTGCATTTGACTGGGTCCTAATCCTGCTGATTGCAGGTACCATATTCATCAGTGACTGGCTGATTGGAAAGTTAGTTAAATGAATTCAAGTATTTGGGATAACTATATGTTGAGTATAGTGGAGTTATTCAAAATCAGGTTAAACGAATCAAAGATTTAAAAAGAATCCCGGTAGGGTTAAAAAAATGAATGTGTTGGTAATGGCAGGAACCAGTGATGCCCGGAAGATCATCACCCATCTTTCTAAGGAGAAAGTGATCAAAGTTATGGCCACTGCCACCACAACTCATGGAGCGGAGCTGGCAAAAATTTCCGGGGCCAGTAAAGTTCTGGAAGGATTTTTTGATGATGAAAACCTGATAAATGTTATAAAAGAACATGATATCCAACTTTTAATTGACGCTACTCATCCATTTGCAATAACAGCCACTAAAAACGCTATTAAAGCCTCAGACGCTGCGGATGTTGATTATATCCGTTTTGAAAGACCTTCAACTGAACTTCCAGATAGTGCTCTCATTTGTCCGGTTAACTCCTTTGAAAATGCTGTGGAGTTGATCAAGGAAATAATGGGCCGCAGTGCTTTGTCAGGATCAGATATTCCTGATGGTAAAATTTTACACCTGGCTGGGGTTAATACGCTGCATTACCTTACCGAGGTACTGAACCCGGATTTAATCGTGGCCAGGGTTTTACCAATGGTTTATTCCATTGAAAAATCTCTGGAACTGGGAATACCTCACCGTAACATTGTGGCTATGGAAGGAACATTCTCCTCCCAGTTTAATGGTATCCTCATGAACGAATTCAATGTAAAGGTGGTCCTTACCAAAGAAAGTGGTCAGAGCGGGGGGACCAATTCTAAGATCCAAGCAGCTCTAGACTTGGAGATCCCGGTGGTTATTGTGTTGCGTCCGAAAATAGATGAATTGGATGGGAAGATGGTGTTTGGTGAGGTGGAACTTCTCATAGATGGAGTCCTTTCCAGATGTCAAACCCAATCAGATTCTGGTTAAACCTATTATTAATAGGGGGTTTTTTTAAAGGAAATTTGTTAGTTAGTTGAATAATCGATAAGAAATTAGAATAAGCCTCAGCTCGCCCATCAGTCATCATAGTTCAGAGCTCATAGGGTTCATCATTGGCTTGGATATTGGTCTAATATTTTATTCTTATTAGTTTTATATTCTTTCAATGATACTAATTTTAAACATAGAATTCATATTTTTAAAGCAGACTAATAAATAGGAAATTGTAATAGTAAAAACTACATCATTAAGTGTAACCTTAGGTCTAGCAGCCTAATATAAGGATAATATTAAATATTTTCCTTTTATTTCCATATTTTTTCCTGCAATATTAGTTTCTCAATATTACTATTCATAGAGTTCATTCAACAGTCACTTTATCGCCTAGAATGATGGGTATACTCTGTTGGAATTGTTTGTATTTGTTGTAATCCATGACTGTAAAAGTATAATCATCGGAAGTGGTCTCAATTTTTATTGAAGGGGCTAATAACATTCTTTTTTTCCCCATTTTCACGTTTATTATTTCATTATAAGGTATGGTAATTACATTTAGATTTCTAGCTGCCATTTCCTTGAAGTTCATAGTACGAGCTGCTTTTTCTCTCTCAGAAAGGCTCTTTTTTTCCACGTAATGGCCGATAATCCCCCCTACTGCAAATCCCATTCCCCCGGTTAAAAATGATCCTTCAGCAACGTAGAGGTTTTTATCAGTGAAGTAGAGGGTTTTTCGGTTGTTAAGACCGGATTTCCATGCAACGTTAATCATTTCCTGAAGTAATTCGTCACCAGGGGAAATTTGTGGTTCGCTTTGACTCTGAGATGTTATTGGAGTTTCGTTTTGATCATCTGATAATTTTTGCAATTTCTGACCACAGTTAGAACAGTAAACTGCAATATTCTCATTTTCATTACCACAATTGGTGCAAAATACCATTTATTATACACTCCCTACTAATTTATCAATTAAACTCTATCAATTAACTCCCTTTGAAATGTATGATTATCATAGATATCATAACATTGTCAATATAAGTCCTAAAATCATGCTTATGATTGCTATGATAAATATGTTCCGACCGTGAAACTTTGAGTTGGGGTTATCTTTAGATAATAAATACAAGCCAATTAAAATCCCAAAAAATCCACCTAAAATACTTAAAATGTATCCTAAAATTACAATTAAAATTGAAGGTTTTTTTGCATCATAATAATTAAATGGTTGGTTTTCAGTGTTATTTAATATCTTACCGCAATTTTGACAAAACTGGGCATTTTCAAGGTTTTCAGTTCCACAACTCGGACAGAACATCTTCCAAGCACCTCTTTATGATAAATAATCATATCAGGGGACGGTATTGATTTAAATCTAATTTATTAATCCTTTTTTTTTATTTCTCAATTTACACATTTACCTTTATTTGGATTTACCCTACTTATCAAAGGACTATATTTATATCTGATTTTTTGATTAACAGAGGTCGTTAGGATAGAAATATCCTCCCCTTAAAATAAATTAGTTCCCGGGGGCCATTGTCAGAGGAGGAATTTACCATTATCCAAGTTTAATTAATATACTAGTTCCCAGTCTTCAGTGGTTCCATCACCATCTACATCGTAATCAATCCCAGTTTCTTTATGGGCTGAACTTGATCTTTTTGGTGTATCTTGAGTTGCAGTTTGAGTAGTTGCTTCTTCTGTTGTTGTTTCAGTTGCGGCTGGTGCTTGCGGTAAAACTCCAGGAGTTACTATCACAATGGTACCGACACCCTTAGTATTGCTGGAAATATCTATGGTGGAACCATTGGGCAAAGTTAATGTAACTTTTATCTGATCATTTGCATCTTTAGTACCTCTAGTTGGTATGAAAACACTATTTCCATTGAATACACTTGCAATTTTTGGATTAGTCCCGATGTATTTCACAGGAACTTGCCACACGGTTTTCCCATTTTGTTTCACCTTCTTTGGTTTGCTGACCACAAAATTTTTGGCTTCTCCAGGGTAATTGTTGGTAGTATTGT
>JAUNXM010000002.1:11423-15496 GCA_030539815.1 Methanobacterium sp. | reverse complement strand
ACAATGTTGTTCACAATGTTAACCGCACCTTCCTCTGAGATGGCTTCCGCGGCAAACACATCTGTTCCAAATACAATGTATGCTCCAAAAACAGATACAAGTAGAATTATCACGCCTACCAATAGAATAACAGTTCCTGATACAGGATTTTTAGAATTTGATCTACTTCCGGATGAATTTCTTGGATAATTTTTTTGAACGGGTTTTTGAACTGTTGAATCTAAGTTATAACCACAACTTTCACAAAATTGGGCATTTTCTTGGTTTTTTGTTCCACATTTTGGACAGAACATTTCTTAACACTCCCCTAGTTATTATGAACCAGTTACTAACAAATCAATCTTAATATTAATCCTGTTTCACATTAATATAAATTATCTATGAAGATAAAACAAAATCATGTTATTTTATGATGTTAGTCCAAGAATTAATGATTTTCAATTTAAATTAAGAAAAAGAATAGGAGAGATTTAATTAATTACCAATCTCTAGAATTATTTATTTATAATATACCACTAATTACCATATAACTATCAGATATTATAAGTTATGGAGAACTGATATTTTGATTGATGAAGAAATTTTCTGCCCCCACTGTGGTTCCAAGACCCCTAATTTTAATTTTTGTGCTAATTGTGGAGAGTCATTAAAGGATTTTGAGTTTGATAAACCATCTCACAATTCAAGTTCTGAAGAAATTATTATTGCAGCAATTACCACTTCTGATACATCTCAGAGCAGGTTCGGAGGTGGGAAACCTAAAAACGTTTTTTTCACCACCAACTATTTATTGGAGGATGAAGGATCCCGTATAGGTTCTTTAGGTAATACCATGAGCTTAGAATTTGGTGGAGATTTGATCCTGGAAGAAATAAATGAAAAAATAGATATTAACAAGTTAAAACATGAAACATCTGGTTTAAAGGTAATTCCTTATACTGAAATTGAGAAAGCTGAATTTGAGGTTACTCGTTTTGCTGTTTATTTGGAGATAAAGGCACCATCATTCACGCCAAAATACGTTTTGGGGGCTAAAAAATACGGTGACCAGTTTCAACATAAATTAAGAAGTCTTCTTGAACCAAAAATTGGGGATCGGTTCATAGTGAAATAATTAATCATTCAAATTACCAGAAAAAAATGTATTGAAAAAAAATGGAGCTTCAGTGTTCTTCGCTGGAAATTATGTACTTGTATGTGTGATGTGATGATAAAACAAAATGAAGCATTGCTTCTGTGTATTCCCTGGCAGCATCCACATCATCTACAGCGTAGTTCTTTAAGGACATGGCTTTATCAAATTTTTTTCTCATTTCATCTTCTAACACGCTTTTTAAAAACTCTAAAGTTTCAGTGGGATCCCCATTTTCTATATTTTTCTCTGCCTTTGGTACAACTGGCCCCCAGTCCAAACCAGCTGGTTTAAGTCCGGTGTAGGATGCTCCTTCACCCTCGCGATGTAATCGTACTGCGGTCTCAAAAAACCAGAGATCAGCAACCTCTGCCGCATCTTCACCTAATTCTCTTGCCTGGATAGTTTTATCAAAACTTATTATTAATTCTTCTTCTGCATTTTTAGGCACAAAAGGAAGGACATAATTCACATTTGCCATTTCTAAAGACTTTTTACAAGCACTGACAACAGGCCCGTCCATGGTATCGCAATGTGGTGCCATATAATACACCTCCAAAATTTATAACTTGTTACTAATATTTCAGGGTCATTGTAAAATATTTCTTTTCATTCTGAACAATAATTGAATTTTTATTGGTTTCATGAGTTTACCACAGTTTTCACAAATACTTTGCCTTAAAGAGGAGTTTTTATCAACTATATCTGTATCAATTATATTAAGTAAAATCTATTGAGTAAAATGGACAATTCAGCCCTATCTAAAAAGTAATTATCATAAATAATAAAAAAACTTTTGATGATTCAAGAGGAGATGTATTTTTTCCAATGGCGGTTTATATAATGGTAATTTTATAAAAGGAGAATTTTATATCCCGGATCAATATTTAAATGAATTAGGGCTTAAACAACTAAAAATTAAATTTAACAATAGTTCAAAAATAAGAGAAATAGGAGGATAAACCTCCAAATATGCTGGAATTTATCCGTACATAACTCCAGCTTCTTTCCGTATTTCCTCGTCACGTTCCATGCCAATGATCTTATCCACTGCATCCAGGAAGTCGTTCATAACCACAATGGGTCTTTCTTCCCTTATGGCGAACATACCTGCCTCGGTACAGATGGCTTTAAGATCAGCTCCGGATGCACCTTCACTGAGGCTGGATACGAGTTCAATATCCACATCCTCTTCAAGATTCATGTTTTTAGTGTGGATCTTGAGTATTTCTCTTCTACCATCCTCATTGGGTATGGGCACTTCAATGAAACGGTCGAAACGTCCGGGACGGAGCAGGGCAGGGTCCAGGATGTCAGGTCGGTTGGTGGCGGCAACTATTCCCACATCTCCCCTTCCCTCAAATCCATCCATCTCTGCTAAAAGCTGCATGAGTGTCCTTTGGACCTCACGGTCACCGCTGGTGGAACTCTTCAGTCGTTTAGCGGCAATAGCATCTATTTCATCAATGAATATTATGCTGGGGGCTTTTTCCTTGGCCAGTTCAAAGACACCACGTACCAATCGGGCTCCTTCTCCAATGTATTTTTTCACAAATTCAGAGGCAACAATCTTAATGAAGGTGGCGTTGGTTTCGTGGGCCACGGCTTTAGCCAGTAAAGTTTTACCAGTACCTGGAGGTCCGTAGAGGAGCACTCCTTTTGGTGGTTCTATCCCGATATCGGTGAATAGTTCTGGTTTTTTAAGTGGTAATTCAACGGTCTCCTTGATCTCCACGATCTGTTCTTCGAGTCCGCCTATCTGTTCGTAACTTACATTTGGTTTTTCTTCTACTTCCATACCAGTTACGAGTGGATCTTTTTCAGATGGTAAAACACTGACAATGCTGAATGTCTGCTGGTTAAGGGCCACCCTGGCTCCGGGTTCCAGTGACTTTTCATCTAAGAAACGAGAATAACCAATTACAAAGTGGGGTCCGGTACTGCTTTTTACCACTACTTTTCCCTCATCTAAAACTTCAGTTACTGTGGCAATAACCAGTGGTGGTGATCGGAACCTTTCGATTTCCCCACGGAGGGATTTCACTTCACGGTCCAGCCTCATCTTCTCGTTTTCAATCAGAAGCTTGTCTTTTTCCAGTTTCCTGACCTTCCACATTAAATTTCTCTTAGTCTTGGCATTATCCTCTTTAAGGATTTTTATCTCTTTTTTTAGGTCTTCTATCTTTTTTAAGATGTTTTGTGATGTTTTTTCCATCTTACAAGTTCACTCCTCAAAGGTTGGTGAAAAATAATATCCGCTTATATTGATATTATTTATTGGGTTTATTGTCCCTAATAATATTTAAGTATTGAGGTGTTCAAGATATATACCAATTAAAACTAAAGGGATCATCATGAGATGTGAGATATGCGGAAAAAAGGTTATTGGAAAGCCAGTTAGAACGAAAATCGAAAATTCAATTATGTTAACCTGTAATGATTGTTCAAAATTTGGTAAAGTCCAGAGAGAGCCTCCAAAACCACAACGTGGTCCTGGAAGAGCTCCGGCAGGTAGAAGACGATCATTTAGATCCCAGGAACCAACACATGAGGTTATTGAGAACTACCAGGCTGTTATCAGGGAAGCCCGTGAGAAAAATGGTTGGTCTAGGGAAGATCTTGGTGAAAAAATCTATGAAAAGGTTTCGGTGATAAACCGTCTTGAATCTGGGAAAATGGTTCCTGATCTGAAATTGGCCAGGAAACTGGAGAAAACCCTGAAAGTCACTCTCCTGGAAAAAACAGAACAGGCGCAAATGGATGACCAGAGTGCAGCCCATATGAGAAGAGCTACCATTGGGGATATAGCAAGGATCAAAAAGGGTTGAATTTTTAATCCTCCTACTCTTTTCATATCTATTTTTTTTGTATCGAATTTTTAATTATTTAAAAAAATTATTTCTTCTAGGACTTTTTTTGAGCAACCAGTTAACAAAATAGT
>JAUNXM010000002.1:7299-11413 GCA_030539815.1 Methanobacterium sp. | reverse complement strand
TTGATAAAGTAAAATTTAAAAAGAATACTCCTAAATAAAAAATAAATCATATTAGAGATTTAATTCTATTTAGGTGATGGTGGATTTGTTTTTGCCCTATTTGGATTTTTTGAAGAGTAATACCCTTTAAGTGGGGGGAGGGTGGTGAATATTTTTTTAATCTCTTCCCACTGGCGGTATTCCTCGCTTATAACCACTAAATGTGCAGGGGGGTGTATTTTTCTTATCTTAAGGATACTGAGGGTAGCATCCTCCTTTACAGATACTAAAACTGCAATTTTAGATTTTGACCTTAATCTGTCTTTCATTATGCCTTTAGCATATTTATCGGCTAGTTCATTGTCAATAATCCGTGGTTTTCCATTAATTTTAAGCCCAGCGTGTCTTTCAATATCTGCCAGGCTGTTAAGTATTTTTGTTTGATTTTCTGCACGAATTAGTACTATGGTCATGGGTTACCGCCTTTTTTTAAGGAATGAACTGATTAATGTGCTTCTAAATAGGACCAGAATTATCAGTATTAGTCCAATTGCAGTTTGTATGCTTCCTACAATGTCTAGAATTGATGTGCTAATGGGCAGGTTCCATGGGGGAGAAGTACGGTGATCAGGTAGGGGTTTGAAGTAGACTCCCACTGAACGTGTGCTTTCCACTATGTTAATATCTTTGGGTTCAATGTAATTGACTCCCACCAAAAGACCATTATTAATGGCATTATTTATGGCGGTGGCTATGGTTGCACTGTTGTATCCATTTTTCTTAACGGAATACTCCACAATTTCCTGGGTTGTTTCATAAACACCGGGAGCATCAGTTCCATAAACGGAAACAGCGGTGCTGTTACTGGTTATAGTAATTTTTTTGGCCAGTGCTTCGTAAGCGTAAACTGTTTTCAATGCGGTTCCATCGTAGGGACAGGTCTGGTAGTTCTCTGCTGCAGGATATGCAATACTCCAACCATCTTTAGGGCACTCTTTGGAATAGGGTTCATCCATGGGGTAACCGGTGGTGTTTAACTTTGAAGGAGTGAACATATCTCCGCTGGTTATTGAAGATACCAAGTTATTTCCTCCTCCACCGTATTTTTCACCGGAATCCTTGGCCACTTCTTCAAATGCCGCACCTAAAATCTCAGTGGCAGGGTAACCGTCACGAATCATTTTACCAATCATGATTGCAGTCTCCTGACGCACAGTTTCAGAAGTCCCGTACTGGGGGTTACCGTGGGTATTTCGTAGGTGAATAATGGCCCCTTTCTGTCCTGCGGGAAGGGTGGCCAATCCTCCTGAAACTGGGGTGGCTGTTATGGTTCCATCACCAGCTACCGAAACAACATAGGCATCAAAGGATCCTCCCACAGCCGCTCCTATTGTGGGGCCTCCGGTCATTACTCTGATACCGGAGTAACCACTTGCTGCGCTGGCAGCTTCTGATGCAGTTGCACCATTATTTAACCGTTTAATCGTTTCTATAATGGCTGCCAGTCGAGGAGTTTCGTTTCCTTCACCCCCAGAAAGAACAGTGAAATGTTTCTCTTTGGACATTATAAATGTGGACTGGAACATGTTATCTGCAAAGGACATACTGCCTGCTGCTGCTCCATTGGGGTCTGTTCCAGTTGGATCGGTGATTATCACCATGTTGCAGGTTGCAGCTGAGGTATTAATTAGTAACGCCAGGGTTACCAGAAGCACCAGAATTCTCTGTAAATTGTTCTGAATCATCTCGCTTTCACCTTTAAAATTCCTTTTTCCATTTTATTCACCGGTTCAGCCACTCTGGTTTATTTCTACTGTAGAAAAGTCTTCTATAACGTTAACTGTCAAGATACCGGTTTGTTTATCCAGTTTCACATCAACTGCTTTAATAGGGGTTGCTTTTGTTCCTGGAACCGTGGAAAGCATGGCTGCCTGACGGGCATTTTCCAGAGCTTCATTCAAGGGAACCTTTCGCTTACTGGTTATAAGTGTATCTCCCTGAATATAACTACCAGTTCTAAAACCTACATTGGCAATGTTGGTCCGAATGGAATCTGTGGGAACAATATCATTTCCTTTCACAATAACTCCTGCAATGGGAATACCCTGTTCTGTTTCTGTTGAAGAAGCATAGGACATGTATGACATCAATCTCCCAGATGTGATAAGAATAAATGCCAACATTAGAATTATTAGGGTATCTCTTCTTACCTTAATGAACATTTTTTTTCACCTTGTGCAATATTAATCTCTAATTATCTTGTGAATCTTTCAAATATCCTCTGAATTAACAAAAATCTTTATATTTTCTTTATATTTAACGGCAGCTTCTCCAATGCATACTAGTGCATCTGCATCACATTTTAACCCTTTTTTAAGGCCTTCAATTACTTGTTCAGCAGTGGCGCCCAAGGTTCCATCACGGAATTTCTCAGGTTCAACTGTGGGCAATATGATCTTACCTGATGAAATATATTTTTCTGCAGCTAGTTTGGAATAATAGGATGCTGGAATGATAAAATCAGCGTAATCGATGGTTCTTTCCATAATATCCACATCTCCAGTTTTTCCAGATTCTGATGAAATGGTTATTAATACTGCTAATTTATCATAGGTTTTATTAAGTTCTCTGAGTACTGTTTCAACTCCAGAAGGATTATGAGCATAATCTACAATTAAGTCCATATCTTTATCCATGTGAATGTATTCTAAACGCCCTGGAACTCCTTTAAATGTTTTAAGATATTTTTTAATGTCTTCCACTGGTATTTTTAATATCTCATGTCCAGCAGCAATAGCTCCCAGGGCATTGTAAACATTGTGCAATCCAGTGATGCTTATCTCCATTTTAATCTTCTTATCACAGGCTTCTAGAGTGAAACTATTATTTTCTATGTTTGTGGCTAAATAATCTGGCACAGGACGTTTTAAACCACATTCGCATTGGTAATAACCCACTCCCGAGAGTGTTTCATCTAGGTCGATCTCCCTTCCACAACAGCATTCTTTTTTACTTTTACCTTGGGGAGGATGGTCAACTCCAAAGCTTACCACTTTTCCATCATAATTTTTATTGGATACCAGCCCCCACACTGCAGGGTCATCTCCGTTAACCACTACAGTTCTCCCCCTAAGCTCTTCTAATAATTCACCTTTTATCAAGCGGTAATGCATGAAGTCTTGGTTGTGGTTCAAGTGGTCAGGGTTTATATTGGTTATCAAACCACAGGAAGGATGGCAACGGTCCAGTATGAACTTTAAATCCCCCTTGTTCCCTTCGGTACCAGTTTCCACCACGGCAACATCCCCCTCAAGCCTGCACTGTAATGGGGGTATGTAATCCACATTCCCCTGTAAAGTCATAAAACCGTGTTCTGTAGGCTTAAATCCTGCGTTGTAACAGAAATGTTTTAGTAAAGCGGTAGTAGTGGTTTTACCATTTGTTCCAGTTATGCAGATCACTGGTTTATTGGGAGTGATCTCTTGGATTAAATCATCAACTCCCATCAATTTCGCAGGACTATCCTCAATTTTCTGGAACAAATTTGAAGATCTTTTTAGGCTGGGAGGTGGAATGATATAATCTGATGATTTAAAAAAGGCTTCAGGATGTTCATCCAAATAAATTTGGGTATTATAACCATTTAAAGTATAAAGAAAGGGGCAATTATTAGAACTGTGGATATCTGTGCATATTACCTGATAACCATGGTCCATCAGAACCCTAGCAACCAGGTTTCCCACCACACCACACACACCAATGACGCCGTAGGTTTCTCTTTTTTGAGGAATCTTATCAACCTCAGATGAATGCTTATCCATATCAGTACTCATTTTATTTAACACCAGTTTATAATTCATTTATACCATTTAAAATGTCTAATCATCTGTTTTTACCTAATATATTGTAGTAATAGTTTTGGATTATGTTTCTAATCTATTGATACAGTTTTATTAAACGTGATACAAGTCCCTGAATTGAAACGGTTTTTTATTTAAGTTATCTGGAATAATTTTAGTTTATGTTTTTGATTTTATTAGTCTTACTGGAGTTATCAAGGGCTATTTTTATTATTTAACCTTAATAAATTCATTTGTAATTTGCAAATAAGATGAAAGGAATTATAATCCAAATC
>JAUNXM010000002.1:0-7280 GCA_030539815.1 Methanobacterium sp. | reverse complement strand
ATAATAAATTAATTTTTGGGATTTAATAGTTGAAATATGGTATGGGGGATTATAATCGATTTTAACCATCTTTATAAACTTATTCGCATATAACTGGTAAATATCCTTAACAAAAAAATATCAGGACTATTCTTGCTTTATATTCTGTAAAACATCTGATGCGGGATCCATACCTTGGGCACCAATAAGGAGTATGGTTTCATTATTTTTGGCTGATTTTAAGGCCGTTTTTAATGATTCAATCAGAGTATCATAATGAGTGTAATTAATTCCTTCCTTTTGTAGTACCTCTATAAATACCTTTTTCTCCGAGGGTTTAACCCAGTTGGCACTGTCCACCACATCCTGGCTACTGGTTATTATCAGGTTATATTTCAGTCCTTTAATAGATTCAGCAACAGCCTGAGCATTTAATTGGTTAAGTGATTCCCCTCTGGAACCCCTGATGGCACAGACCAGATGAAATCTTCCTGATGCTAAATCAGCAGCACTTTTTACTGTAGCTTTAATGCCGTCAGGATTATGGGCAAAATCATCAATGATCAAAGGATCATTGCCCAGTATGGTGAATCTGCGTTTTAATGGTTGATATGATGAAACTGCTTTTCGAATAACTTCTGGCTTGATTTTAAGAGCTATAGTAGTACTAACTGCGGCTAGGGTGTTCTGGATGAAATGTGGACTTTTAAACGGTAGGTCTTCAAGGGGAATAAGCAGAGTTCCTTGGAAAAATATTCCGTCCTTTCTAAATTCAACTTTGGATTTGGAACCATAGAATATTAATTGTGAACCTGATGGAACCATATTCTGCATATCCATTATTAATGGATCATCATGATTTAAAACAACAAAATCTCCTTTGAATCCCTTTAATACGCTTGAAATTTCTAGCGATGCTTCTTCCAGTGAATGCACCAGACCTATATGATCCAAGGCCACGTTGGTGAGAACCACCACATGGGGTTGTATTGCAGTGGTCATGAGATGGGCATGATTTTCCATGTTTCTATCCTCCCATCCCTGCACCTCAGAAACCTCCAAAACAACGGCCTCTAAATCCCCCTCAAATTCAGCAATTTGCTTGGCTACCATGGGGTCTATTAGGGTGTTAAACTCTGATTCTGAATCAGTATTGGTATGAACATTGTAACCTGCCTCTTTGAGAATAGTGTGAATCATGTGGGTGGTGGTGGATTTGCCGTTAGTCCCTGTTACCACCACTCTCAAGGTATTTGGAGCATATGCCTCAAAAACCCAGCTAATGGCAAAGGCGTTGATCAATTCAATCCTTGGGGTTATGATAATGGGAATATTAAATTTTTGAGCTAGCTGAATGGCATTTCCACGTGCATCCTGGGTTATAATGCAGGAAACACCCTTACGGGAGGCCATCTCCACCCCAATTTCATCAATCCAGTGGCGGACTACCATATCTCCTTCTTTAACATCCTTCAAGATGTTAAATATGCCCCTTACGATTTGATTATTGCCAATTAATTTTCCCTGACATTTTTGAGCGAGTTCAAGGGTGGTGAGTTCTTTCATTATCCTTTTCCTGTATTTTGGATTTATTTAGGGTAATACTATCTTAGGGTTAGTGTATTTGTTACTGGTTCTAATTTATATGACATATCTGGTTTTTATGGAGTTTAATTTAATTACCATAGGAATTGGTAGAATAAAATAGCGCCTATGCATATGATAAATGTAATTGACCAATAAAGAGCAATTATTTTTTTCTCAGAGAGGCCTTTGTAATGTAAAGTATGATGTAATGGTTCCACAGGTAATTTTATAATATGTGAACGATGCATTAGGCTAACTACCACTGATATAATTGGTATGGCCAGGGCGATAACTGCGAAGTAGATCACATCTCCCAGAAAACCAGCAGTGATGTATCCGGCTCCCAGGGCAAAGGATCCAGTATCTCCCATGATAATACTTGCGGGATAACGGTTGAAGACCAGAAAACCAAGAGATACTCCGGCTAGAACTACAAAAGGAAGTGTTGCTGTAGAATTACCGCTAATAAATGAAAAAATAGCACATGAAGCCGAAGCAATGGTTAATATGCCTGCTGCTAGGCCATCCATTCCATCGATGAGATTCACTGAGTTAATAGAACCTATTACTCCGAATATTACTAGGGGAATTATAAAGATACCCGCTTCAAATCCTAAACAAGTGCTGCTCACCGCACCAGTGGCTGCCAGGAAAATTCCAAGAACAATTTGGGCAATTATCTTATCTCTTTCTTTTCCTTCGGTTTTTATCGGAGTTTCACCAGTAATTTTTACTTTCGCATTGTTTAATAAATCCGGAAGATCCTCTTTTGCTTTGGGTGTTGCAACCCGGGCTTCTTCGCCAGGATTAAGGGTAAGTCTACCAATGTTTAGGGGTTGGGAGGAGATGTTACGCGCTACCTTCTGAACTTCCTTGATCTTCAATCCCAAGAGATCATCCAACAGCCCTACTAAACCAGCGCTTAACATTATCAGCACAGTTAGTACCAGATTTCTATCATTAAAATAGACTGATGCAGCTAGTGCTGTACCCAGGAGTATGGCCAGACCTCCCATGGTGGGGGTTCCAGTTTTATGTTTGTGTTCGGTTACTATGGGGCTGTCAGTTACACCAGCATCCTTCAATATCTTGCGAACAAAGTAAGTGAAGAATATTGTGGCTAGAATGGTTAGAATAAATGCTAAAATCAGTGTCTCTATTATGCTCAATTTACCACCTATATATATAACGAAATAATGCATGAATTTTGTGTATGATTCTTTTAACTAAACTAATAAACTATGGATGTGAATTCAGAGATTTATATATTATGAATAATTTTATTAAAATATCTGTTTTTAAAGATTATGTATTATAAGCAGTCTATTTATTTTAAGTTTTTCTTGAAGTTAGATTTTATTTCCCCCGCTGTGTAACTAAACTATATGTCTATAAACACCAGAATTAATCATGAACCTAAACAGTTCATTAATACATTAATCTTTATTCTTGGGATCAATTTCTTAGATTTTTGTAAATTCAATATTTAGATCTTCCGCAGTTTTAAAGGCATTTTTTTCATCGCTACCCCTGATTGTTATTCGCTGATGATTTTCAGGGCCATGAATTATCCAGTCATTATCTGCCCTGAATTCTCTGAAATGGTAGTTGTTTCTATCGCTAGTGTAATTTCCGACAGGTATTTCCAGGGCAAAATAGTTTTTCATCCTTTCAGACACTCTGGAGGCATTCCAGGAACCAGTTGCCATTTCCACCATTTCCCATAAGGGATTTATGTCACAGGAGGCGGCAGTAAGGTAACGGGTACCGCTGGGGCGAGTGTTTATTTCTAAGACATATGTTTCATGGGTTTCTTTATTCAATATGAGATCCAGATCCGATGTGCCCTCAACACCCATTAGTTCTCCAATATTTTGAGCAATCTTTCTGATGACATCCTGAATTTCAACGCAGCCATCATCATTTACAGTTAGGGGCGCTTTTTTTAATTTGTGCAGGGGATGAATACATTCGGGGGTGGTTATGCCTTTGTATACTGGAACAAGGGGTATGGATTGTCCTTTCCACCTTAATATTTCCACAGATACTTCAATCCCCTCTAGAAACCTTTCTGCAAGGGCAATGTCATATTGTTCCAAGTATGTATGAACCTCTTCGCTGGACAATGCAATTTTAATATCCTTCCCACCCTGTCCATGGGCCTGTTTAAGAACTATGGGGAATTCATTAAGCTCTCTTTCATGGTTATGTTGAATTAAACTGTATTCCGGAGTTTTAATATTGTTTTTCACCAGAAATTCTTTGGTTTTGATTTTGTCTCCTGATATGCAAACTGCATCAGGGGGTGATGCTACCACCGGTAAATCATAATCTCTTTCCAACTCTTCCTTAAGCAAAGCCACATCAAAAAGAGGACCATCAATCCCTATAAGGGGAACTACTCCATCCACATCTTCTTTAATAGCAATCTCTTTAGGTAAATCCATTCCACGGGGAACAATATAATGTGAATCCGCAAGATTCAAATTCGATGATTTTGGGTTTGATTCCGTGAGAACAGTGGTTATTCCATTATTCTTAGTATAAAGAGCCACATCATCAAATAGGCGAGCCCCAATAAACAGTAACTTCATTTTATAGCCTGATTCTTCCGTTGATCATTTTCAATAGAGTTATTGATAAAACATATGAGGAATATATCCAATTAAGTGTTTCAGTACAGATTGTAATGGTTATCTGATTATGGTTAATAAATTTTGTTTATAATTAGAATCTTTTTTATATATCAACCCTTCATCCAGATTCAGATAACAAACAATATTATGAGGTCCGGTTAGTATTATGAACTATTACGCATGGAATTATTGAAAATAAGTGTTGGACATTTAAAATGAAATATTATTATTGAAAATCTGAATTTTTGGAGATCAAATCGAAATTTAATGAGTTTCTGTCATTTTAACTCATTATATTAATTTTTGTTCCTAGTTAATTGAATACCTTAATTTAGAGAGTATTCTAATAATTTTAAAACTTTATTTAAGCTTTTCCTAATTTCAGGAGATATCTTATCAATTAGATCCATCTCTTTAGGCTGAATTCCGATTAACATAATCTGGGCTGATGTGGTTGTTTCCAGATATTTAATGAGGATTGATAAGGGCAAGGCATGGGTGGAGATGCTGTAATTGGCAATTTCTTCTTTAAACACCAGCTTCACATGTCCGGGAAGTTCATCCATTTCCACGGCATCCAAAATTATAATATGGCTGGGGTTTTCTCTTTTTATGGCTCCTGTGAAATTTTCAGGAACGGTTTTCCCATCAAAAATAGTGATATTCTTGCCTTTAAGTTTGGACAGTTCCTGGGCTAGAACTGATCCCAGACCATCATCCCCCCGCATTTCGTTTCCAATCCCCAATATCACGATTTTTCCTGCATTATTGAGGAATTGTTTCAATTGACGCTCTAATGGTATCTAACCCACCTCCCATGGTATATTTTAATTTCAAAATAATATTTTCTCCCTTTTTAACTCTCATATGGTTGGTGGGGATTAAAAGAGGAGGATTCATCATGGGTGTTGGTCCACAAATAAAATCAGAGGTTAAAAGGGTGAAAGTGGTAATTTTAATACCTGAAACTGTTCCTTTCTTGTTTACGGTAATAATAATACTGTAATCAATTTCAGGCTTAACATATTTTTTAAAATCAATCTTATCATATATAATTAGCTTGCTCATTAATTCAGATTGCGGAGTCTCTCCCTCCTGATAACAGGGATGAGAGATGTTGGTGTTCACAGCTTCCAATCCATTAAATACTCCACAGGGGATTATATCTCCATTTTTTTTCAGATATTTTCGCACTGAATTAATTACTGGGACCTGTTCCTCATCGATCAAGGCAGTATCCATCATTTCACAGATTATTAAGTCTGCTTTTTCAGGAAAAAAAATATTTTTGGCATCGTTTACCATAAGGGAAACGTTTTCAAACATGCCTAGATTTTTTTGGGCGATCTGGGCTGTTAATGGATTTTTTTCCACAGCGTAGACAAAACGAGCCAGTGGAGCAGCCCAGGAGCTGAAAACTCCTGAACCAGTCCCTAGATCGTATATGACACCTCTGGATTTTTTACTTATCACTTGCTGAAATGCGGTCAGTCTTTCACTGTCTGAGAGCAAGTTCTGTTGATAGGATGTGATTTTCATCCTGTTAATCTTTGGTTTGAAATGATATTATCGTTTTGGATTAATTCTGTCCGCTGGCGGTACTGGTTAATTTAACGTGTTCTACTCCTTTGAGCCTCATGATTTTTTCGGTGAGGTTTCGGATGTATTTAACGTCTCCTTTAACAACTACTACTTCCAGGCAGTATTTTTCAGTCATGTGGACGTGCATAACCGCGTTGATGTAGTCTCGGAAGTCGTGTTGGATGTCAGTAAGGTCTTCCATTACACCGGTATAGTGGTGGTCGTAGATCACGGCAATAATTCCTATACGGTCACCTTCCATTTCTTTCATCCACTGATATCGAACAATGTAATCTTTTAATGCGTCTCTGATACCTTTAGAACGAGATTGGTATCCTCTGTCTTTTAATACTTCATCGAATTCATTTAACAACTTTTTAGGTAAAGACATGCTTATTCTCATCAAATTTAATCCCTCCGGACTGTTTAATATTATATTACAGTTTTATGCTATTTAAATGTTGTACAATACTACAAATATTGTTCATGCTCAACAATTTTTAAGAGTAAATCATGAACTTTTTTGTTTTATATAAAAATCTTGATATATAAACCTTAGCATAACTTAATAACTTCATACTCCAGAGAGAGATTTTTGATCCTTAATTTAGAGGGAGTCTTAATATAGGGTAGATAATGTTTTTTGGGTTGAAAAATAGTTATTTAAACTTATAATATAATCAATAATCGTTAAATATCATTTAAAATTGTTTAGATTGGAAAATTTAGAATTAGATTATACTTAAACTGAATTTGTATTTTTTTTTTTAAAAACTATTTCATACTAAATTTGCATACTATTTGGACTAGGTGGATTAAGGGATTATAATCTAATTTCCACTGGCCCAGTTTCATATTATGGATTTAATTAGTTGTAACTTTTTTATACAATATTTTATTATCATATTGGTTAATCTAATATTTTTTTAATATTTTTTTTAAAATTTCTTCAATTCGAAATTTTCCCATGAATTTATTACACTACCACTTGAGTTTATTCACTAGAATTTATTCACTATCTACTTCACACTAAACTTTACCAATAATGTAGTGCATAGTAAACATAGTTAAAAATGTTGGTTAATATTTAATTAGTAATGATCTAATTAGTGATATTGTCAAAATGGTGAAAAAAATGAAAGTTAAAGAGGCAATGAACCAGGATGTTATAACTATCACTTCCAGTACTCGACCACCAGAAGCCTTTCAAAAGATGTACAAAGAAGGCGTGCGCAGACTTTTTGTTATGGATGATGATGAGCCGTTGGGAGTGGTTTCTTATTCAGATCTTATTGGAGTTCTGGGAACCATCAAACCTTCAGCCAAAGATGCAGTGTCACTCCAAATCACGGACATAATGTCCAAGGAAGTCATCACCATTTCTGCCGATGATGGTATTGAGGATGCAGCAAACCTCATGTTAAGAGCAGACATATCTGGATTGTTGGTACTTGAAGAAGGTAAACCAGTGGGGGTAATTACCAAAACGGATATTTG
>JAUNXM010000087.1 GCA_030539815.1 Methanobacterium sp. | reverse complement strand
TGTCTTAAAAAAGATAATCTCTCTGAAATAGGGGAAATTGTGGTAGATCTCCTTGAATATTCATTGCCACTTCCAGAATGATTAATTTCAAAATTGGAAAAATAGAAATGAACTGTAATATTAATTGATTAAAAAAAATTTAATCCTGTATGATTCCCTGGAATTAGTATCCAACTGGTAAAAATCCATATTTTCAAAAAAAACTATATTTCAAGATTTAAAAGCGCAGTTCTTTCCATTATAACCCGTTCAATATTCCCTGCACTCTTTATTTCTTCAGGGGAAATTTCGTACAATTCTTGTAATGCATTTACATCCGCTTTTAAAACTTGTTGGTTTCTTTTTCCCAGAACATCCCTTACCTTTCCGGGTAGATGTTCATCACAATCCACCGCTACCAAAACTATATCCATTTTACCCTTTTTGATACCTAAAATCCTAAGGGCCTGAGATATCTGTCGCTGAGCAGACGCTCGGACACATATTTCAATCCCCATGTCTTTAGCCATGTTATTACCTCTTTCAAAGGCTTTGATGGCTTGTACTGTTGCATGTAAGATGTGGTTCTCACCAGCTATACCCCGTGCATTTATTAATTGAATGGTACACTTCCCAGAGTCACATTCTACAGATAGAGCCCTTGAATATTCAATAATCTCCTTTATATTGGTTATTTCCAAATTATAACCGTAAATTTGTATAGTATGATTCATGAAATTGTGTTTATTTACTGCAATGTCCATATATGATTCTCCAAATAGGTTCCTGAATACCGGATGTTCCCTAACCCAATCATGTTCCTTAATATTCACCTAAAGAGCTTTAATAAAATTAAAAATAATATTCCCGTAATAATATTATTAACCAAAATGGGGGTATGAACTAAAAGAAGATAATCTTAGAATATTCAGCAATTATTTAATCTTTTACTGATTCCTTTAGCCTCTTGTCGCTTAAAACTTTGTTTATTCCTGCCAAAAATGCCTCTACACTGGCGTTTATAATGTCCGGTTGGGTGCTCCTGGCGCTTACCACTTTACCTTCGTGTTTGAGTTTTACCACCACGTCAATAAGTGCGTCGGTTCCCCCAGTTATAGCATCCACGTGGTATTCTTCAAATTCTATGTTGGCAACATCAGCAATGGTTTTTTTAATGGCCACTATGGCGGCGTCCACCGGCCCCACACCTACCCCGGCCTCTAATTTTTCAACATTCCCAATTTTTAATTTTACCGAGGCAGTGGGTATTACCTTGTTTCCAGATACTATTGTTAATTCCTGGAGTTCAACTGGTTTTTCAGCCATTACTCCCATTACATCCTCAGCTATAGCCTGTAAATCCACGTCAGTGACGCATTTGCCCATGTCCCCCAATGCTTTTATTCGGCTGAATATTTGGGAGAATCGGTCCTGATCAACCCTGAATCCCATTTCATTAATTCTTTCTTTTATTATGTGGGAACCAACATGTTTACCCATGACGAAACGACGTTTATGTCCCACGAGTTCTGGTGTTATGGGTTCGTAAGTTTCAGCCTTCTTCATCACCCCATCAGCATGAATTCCGGATTCATGGGCAAAGGCGTTTTCTCCAACAATTGCCTTATTAGGCTGTAAGTAAATCCCGGTTATCCTGGCCACCATTTTAGAGACTTCATATAACATCGGGAGTTTCACCTGGGTTTTTACACCATACAATGAATACAGGGAAACCACAAGTTCTTCCAGAGATGCATTACCAGCCCTTTCTCCTATCCCATTTACAGTAACATGGGCCTGGGTTGCTCCAGCTCTTAATCCACTTAGAGAATTTGCAACTGCCAATCCAAAATCGTTGTGGCAGTGAACGCTTAACGGTGCTTTCAATTCTGCTAGTTGACTGTAAAATTCATAAGAACGTTCAGGAGTGAGCATTCCCACTGTGTCACAGGCACAGATACGTTCTGCCCCCACATCTATACCGGCCCGGAACGTTTCCTTTAGATAAGCCATATCACTACGGGTGGAGTCTTCTGCTGATAATTCCACAATGAGACCATGATCCACTGCGTACTCTGTTGATTCTACTGCCATGATCTTAACTTCCTCCCTTGATTTGCGTAACTTGTATTCCAAGTGGAGGTCTGATGTGGGAACCACCAAGTGAATGCTATCCACATCACATTCCAGGGCAGCGTCAATATCCGCCTGAACTGGCCGTGCAAAACTACATATCTCCGCTGAAAGGCCCTCAGAAGTTACTTTTTTAATACCTTCCCTTTCTCCTTTAGATGTAATTGCTGATCCGGCTTCAATTACATCAACACCTAATTCATCCAGCTTTCGAGCTATTAAACGCTTCTCATCAGGTGTTAATGATATTCCCGGGGTTTGTTCACCATCGCGAAGGGTGGTATCAAATATTCTGGCTTTCATAAGGATCACCAATTCATTAGTAAGTTAAAAAATGTGTAATTAGAGTTTTATGTTCAGATCAGAGTTTTTTTTTAAAGTGACAGACTTGGTTTAAAAGATCTGTATTAAAATTACTAAATAAAGTTACTAAATTTTAGCCAGGACTGATATTACCCTGGTTAAACTTTTATGCATTCTTATGTGGTGTTGTTCTATTATTTTAAATTTTGTACCTTCCAGCACATCATCTAGATCAAGATAATGAGGAGTGGCCAGGCACATAATGCCATTGTCCTTAAGTAATCCCTGTAAAGATTGCATTGATTGTTGATATAAATCCTGACTTTTCTCTCCACGAGTAGATGCCGATATACCATAAGGAGGATCAGTTACTATAGCATCAACCTTATTGGGAAGTTTTAGTTTTCGGGCATCTTCCTGGAAAACCTGATAATCATGAATTCCACAGTGTTGAAGGTTTTCAATACTCCCTTTTACCATTTTATAATCTATATCAGTTCCTATAACCCTTGATCCGATGATTCCTGCTTCAATGAGTATCCCACCAGTCCCACAGAAGGGATCCAGAAGAGATTGACCTCTTTTTATCCGGGTGAGATTTACCATGCATCGGGCCAGTTTGGGACTCATTGATCCCGGGTAAAAGAATGGTCTTTTATGAGGTTTAAGGTTGAAGAAATGTTTTTTAGATATTTGGCCAATTTTTTGCCCAACAAAAGATTTACCATCTACCATAACCGTCCTGATAAAAATAGAAGGATCATCAAGATTTACCCTGATATCAGAGTCCACCTTAGATTTGATAATGGCCCCCATCTCCCATTCCAGTTTAGAAGTGTTGAAATGAGATTTTTTATCCAATTTTTTAACACGGACCGCAAAATTCGATTTAACAATCCTATCCCAGGGATATTCTTTGGTTTTGCAAATTAACTCATCTTCATCAGCATCGATAAAAATGTGGAATACTTCATGAGTAAAGGAGAGTCTTTTAATTAACCTTGACATGTTTTCTGGAGTTTCTAAGGGAAATTCCAGTCTAAGAAATCCTTCCTGTTCTCCTTTTAGATGATACTTTATTCCCTCACATTCTAAAACCGCTTCCACCTCTGCCAGGGGAAGGGTAGGGTGTTCTTTGGATAGTAATAGGGCTATTTCCATAGGTTTGATATCCTCCAGGATAACATTTTAGGCAGAATGGAAAAAATAATACCCCTTTTGAACATTTCCTTAACCAGGGTGGATTGAGTGTCCATATCCCCATAATGGGAGATTATCTCTTCTGCACCTTCTTGTTTCAGTTTCCTGAACATGTATTCCAGGTCATCATCTGTTAGGGATTTGAATATCTTGTGTACCATTAACTGTACTTTCAACTCTTTTTTGAATCTTTCCTGGTATTGTTTATTATAATCAGTTAGTATATCCATGTCATCAGTCACCAATGCCTTGGATGCTGCTTTTGATGCTATTTGTGCGCTGGTAAATCCCATAATTAGACCACCACCAGTGGTTGGTTTAACCTGGGATGCGGCATCACCCAATAAGAGAACCCTGTCTTTAACCAACTGCTTGTGAGGATCGTGCCGGGGTATAACTCCATAATACTTCTTTAAAATGGTAGCTCCTTTAAGTTCAGAGCGTTTGTTCAATAGTTCGTTGAGAATTAAGGTTAATTGCTGATAACTGGCATCGGCAAATAGTCCCACCCTGGCCGTGCTTGCAGATAAAGGTATAACCCACAGAAACCCAGGAGAAACCCTGGAATCAACATAAAGATGGACAAAATCAGTTTGAAATCGTTTTTCACCCACATCAACAAGGAATTGAGCAGCTTGGAAAGACTCTGAGGAGGTATTAAAGGCACTTGAAACAATTGATGAATGTCCATCTGCACCAACCAATACTTCCGCTGATATTTTGGTTTTTTCCTTATTTTTAAGAGTTATAACCCCATTAACTGAATCTATCCCCCTAACATTATGATTGAGCAGGATTTCTGCACCAGAATCTTCTGCAAGACGTGCTAAAAACTTATCATATTCCACTCTGTCCAGAACATATGCTTCTGGTTTTTCCTTACTAACCGAAAGAACCGTATCTTCCGGTGAGTGGAGAAATCCGCCATTAACAGGGTTAATGATAAATTCATCCGGCAGAATATTTACTTTCTTGATTTTTTTACCCACCAAACCGGCACACTGAAGTGGAACACCAATTTCCTTCTTTTTCTCAAGGATGGCTACTTCAAAGCCTTTTTCAGCCATTTTTCTGGCGAATGTTGAGCCCACTGGCCCGGCACCTATCACTGCCACGTCATAGTTTTTCATGTAAATCTTGAGATTAGAGTTTCCTGAATTTAATAGAAAATAGAATTATTAAAAATTTGGGAACAATAAAATTCTTCCCTATACTGGCGTGTCACTCCAATATTCACCAGACTATCTTTTAAACTTTTGGTCATATTCTTCGATAATGGATTTTTGGGATGTTTTACTTCGTGGGGGTTTGAAATCCACTTCTTCACCCACCATAACCCGGTCAATTATATCTTCAACTTCCCGGGGATTGGGAACATCTTCCATTAGAATATTAGTTTGATCATGGCCTCCGTAAATTTCTATGTTTCCTGCTGAAAATATCCGGTCTACAATACCCTGGTATACATCAATATCCTGGATCTTGTTGTAATGAATGTATGATTTTTTCCTTCTGATCAATCCTTTTTTAATGATCACCCTCTGGTTTGTAAGCTGATACTTCTTCTGCTTCCAGGAAACCACATCCAAAATTATGGACACGACTAAAAAGACCATAATAATGATTAAAATATAAAAAGTAACTTGAATCAGGGGGAGTTCCACCATCTGCACCAAATATTCTTGTAGAGATATTGCTACTGCCATTATACTCCTGAAGAAGTAGAGCATCAGTAATATGATTATCAATTTCAGAATGGTTGATTTCAGGTTGGCCAAAAATCTTGGTCGGGTCTGGAATACTACCCTTTCCCCTGGATTTGAATTATTTTTTCGGTTAAACATTTTATTTATACCACCATTCACCATGACTACTTTTTCATCCTTCAACTATCATAAATACTTTTTAGAGTAGTATAAACTTCACAATCTAAATAGTTTATCTGCATCCGGGAACTAATGTTTAGGTAATGATAAAGAAAAGGATCCTGATCCAGGAAACCAACATATTACTCACATCCGATGTGGAACCCCACTCTCTTCTCAGTTTTATCACCAAGTGCCGGGAAGAACTGAAAAGTTATATTAGACTTAATCCTGATTTTCTAACAAGCCTGGAACCCTTAAAAATTGGTGAAGCTCCTTTAATTGTGAAGATGATGGGAGAAGCAGCAAATATAGCTGGTGTTGGACCCATGGCTGCTGTGGCAGGGTCCATATCCCAACTAACCCTGAATTTTTTGTTGAAAAACAATGCCCAACATGTTATGGTAGAGAATGGAGGAGATGTTGCCTTTAAAATTAATAAAAAGGTTATAATGGGATTATATGCTGGTGGTTCATCCCTTTCCGGGAGGGTAGGTTTTAAGATCAAACCCTGGAAAAAATTGAGGGGGATATGCACCTCTTCCGGGACCGTTGGGCATTCTATTAGTTTTGGCCAGGCAGATTCAGTGACTGTATTCAGTTCTTCTGCCAGTATTGCCGATGCCATGGCCACTTCCATTGCCAACCATGCCACAGGCCATGGATCTGCTGAAAAGGTAGAAAATTGTCTGGCCAAAGCCGAGGAATTTAGGGATCACTATAGGGGTGTTATGGTAGTGGTGGGAGAATCCGTGGGAATAGTGGGAAAAATCCCTGATCTGGTTGAAACTGATAAAAAAGTAGTTTTAGGAGATATTTTTGATGTTTACTGAATTATATCATGTTAGATAGAATCAGAATTAGATCAGTTAAATTCAATTTAGAAAGGTTTAGACTAACTACCTTGAGTTAGAAATTAAAAGAATTATAATAATTTGTTCTGATTTAAATCCAGATTTTTCAAAGGAACCAAAATGGAACTCACCTGATTTTTTAAAGACCAGATAAAGGCATTACTTTTATTTGTTCACCTTTTTCAATGATTTCCACATTCTTAGGAATTTCGAAATATCCATCAGCCTCTGCCAGGGCAGTTATTGCTCCAGAATCCTTTAATATGGGATGTGCAATATTTCCTTCTATTCTTACCAGAGCATAATGGCTTCTTCCGCGTGCAGAATGATATCTTCTGGATAATTGGGATATAAATCCCTCTCTTTTTTCCATGAATTCTTTAACACCAGCAATATCCCTTAAAAATGGAGCTACAAATGCATGAAAGATCATTATAGCAGATACTGGGTATCCTGGAAGTCCAAAAAGAACAACATCAACATCTTTTCCAGGTAATGTGCCAATTAAAGTGGGTTTACCTGGCTTTACTGATATCCCATGGACCAGGATTTTCCCCGTATCTTCCACTACTTGACTCAACACATCCCCTGCACCAGCTGATGTTCCACCAGAGGTTATTATAATATCAGCATGTTTATATGAATCAATTTTGTTTTTTAAAGATTCATAGTCATCTTTAACTATGCTGGCAGTTAATGGTAGGCATCCACATGATTTAACTGCATTGGCTATGGATTCTGAGTTAATGTCGTATAACTTTCCAGGTCGAAGGTCCTCATCAGGCTTTATCAGTTCATTCCCTGTGGAGATTACGGCAACAGTTGGTTTTGCAAAAACTAGGATTTCTTTAAGGCCAATTGCACTTAGAGCCCCAATTTTATCAGCTGTTAGAAATGTTCCTTGTGATAAAAGGAATTCTCCCTTTTTAATGTCCGACCCTCTGATGGCCCGGTTGGTTCCGGGAGTAACTGCTTCCAGTATTTCCACCTGGTTTTGCTTTAAATCGGTGACTTCCACCATTACCACCGCATCAGAGCCCTCGGGCATGGGAGCACCAGTGCCTATTTCACTACAGGTTCCCTCTACAACTTTTTGAGATGGTACATCTCCTGCCCTGATCTTTTCGATTAACGTTAGAATAACAGGATCATCTTCAGAAGCTCCGAAAGTATCCTGGGCACGGACAGCATATCCATCCATTGATGCCCGGTCAAAGGGAGGGAGATCAATGGCAGCATAAACATCTTCGGCCAGTACCCGTTGATGAGCATTATCCAGCTTAACGGTTTCAATGCGTCTTTCTATGTTCAGGGAGCTTATGATTTGCTTCACATCATCTGGATCCATTAGATTTAAGAATTCTTTACCCATGATAAAACTCCGTAATGGATTTGAAAAGTAATTTCTATCACTAATATTATTTTTTTTATAGATAAATCCATCCCTTGACACCATAATTTCATTCTCATTAATAAGGTTAATCACCCACTAATATGATAAATCATTCATTAATAGGGTTTAGATTTGAATCTACACAATTAGATCAAAATCAAGTTACTAGAAGGAATATTGCCAATTTATGAAAAATAAAATAAAAATAAAATTGGTTATGGGGAACATTGGCAATATAAATAGCCCTACTCACAACTAAAATTCAAATTATAATTTATAATTTAAGTTTAATTTTTTATAATTGTTTAATCAAAAAAAGTAAAATTTTTTTTTAATTTGGATAAAATAAAGATTATTACAGGTTCATGTAAGTTAAAAGAGAGCAGGTTACTGCCTCTCTGGAAAACTTACATCAATAGAAGTAGGAGTAACTTTGGGAAAAATTAAAACCGTTAAGAGATTTCCAAAATAACTTACCAATAAGCTGTGGATTAATACCCTGACGGTTCTGTTATTCAATTTAATGTTTAACTCCTCTTCCTCTCTTGTTTCCTGGTTTTGCATGTTTTGCTCTGGTTCTTTTTTTAGTTCCTTTCACTTTTGCCATTTTATCATCAACTCTCAATTATAATTAATTCAGTTTATTAT
>JAUNXM010000086.1:326-8392 GCA_030539815.1 Methanobacterium sp. | reverse complement strand
TTGAATAAAATGGAAAAATAGATGAAAAAATCTATTAAACGTATTTTTTTAGCTTGTGTTTTTAATCCCCTGAACCTGAAATAAAACTACTCTTCACAGGAGTCAATGGTGATCAGTATTTCTTCACCATCTTTTGGACAGTGTCTGACCTCAATTAGGTCGTATTTGATTTCTTCAAGGTCAATATCTACGGTATTATGGATAGTATCTCCATCCAGGTGAACTAACACAGTACAACTCTTCTTTCCGCCTTTGAGCACACAGGTTTCAACATTTATAACTTCACCTGGAGTGAAAACCCGATTATATGACATTTCAACCTTATCATATGGTTCAACGTTCGTTTTAACGTATTCAATCAATTCTTCACAATCCATTGTCAGGTTTTTCACCATTATCACCCTAAATTTTTTAAACTTAAATTATTTTTTAAATTAATCTTCCACCACGATAACCTTAGACTGGTCTCCCTGAACGTGTACTATCTCTATTAGGTCATCCTTAATGGCATGCATGTTTATTTTTACCGTCTGGTTGACCAATTCTCCATTCAGGTGTAAGGTTAGCTCGAGAAATTCTTCACCATGCTCCTGCTCCATTTGAAGTCCTAAAACCTCTCCCGGAGCATAAATACGGTTATATGAAATTTCAAGTATGTCGTGTGTTTCAACATTATCTTTGAGATATTCTATAGTCTCGTCGGCCTTTAGAATTATTTCTTCTTCCATAAAAATCACATGATAAATTAGTATTAATTACAATGTTTAAAAAAATTTGGGTTCTCTGAAAAAAATTAAAAAAAATAAGTAAAAACAGAGATTATAAGTATTCTCTGTTTTTCTCTGCATTTAGGTAAAGCCCACCTTTACCATTTACGGCTATGTCACCAGTGTATTTGATGTATTTACCAGAAAAGCTTTTACCATCAATTTCTGGATTTACAACAATTTCATCAAAGACTAATCCTTCCAGCAACATTCCCAGTTTTCCGTTGATGAGGATGTTACCATTTTTCATCTGGCCACCAGGCCATCGGGTAACGTTTCCATCGATCTGGATGAAACCTTTGTTCATGTGGATTCCTGCTAATATGTCGCAGTCCCCTTTGACGTAGATTTCTCCGCCGGATAGACATTCTCCGAGTTGTTTTCCTGCGTTTCCGTGGAGGATAATTTTTCCACCACTCATTCCTCTCCAGTCACCTATGTAAGAGCATCCGCAGAATTCTCTGGTGTTACCTTTGATTTCAAGTTCTCCACCTCGCATTTCACGGCCGGCGTAACTTTCTGCATCACCATTGACGGTGATTTTACCTCCTTCCATCTCTGCTCCACAGTGAAGGTCAGCGTCCCCGTTAACAATGATCTCTCCGGCGCTCATCTTACAGCCAATATATTTTACTCGGCCAAAGTCGCCATCGAGAATCATTTTCACTTCTTCGGGGCCTTCTGCACTTCCTTCCACTTCGATATCGAAGTAGTCAGTTAATGGGAATCTTCGGTTTCCTACTGGTACCTGGTAGTTCTCGAAGTCAGCTTGCTCCCAGTTAAACACTTTATCCGGGATAAGCTCATCGAACTCTAGGGCTATTTGAGATTTTTTCTTTAAGGTTAAGGTTATTGTTTTCACTCTTAATACCCCCTTTATTTACCTGCCTGGACCTCGGTCACAAGTGGGTGAGGTGCGAAATGGTCGTGAACCTTGTAATTTTCGAATTTAACGGTGTAGTAACGTGTGAATGTTGGCATGACTTCTTCCATCACCGCTTTTTCCTGTTCTTCGAAACCTTTCACATTGGTCCATAGGGTGCGACTGGGTACTACTTTAACAATTTCTCCATCTTTAACCAGTATTTGACCATCTTTGATGGTGTACATGGCGTTTCCAAAGGCTTTTTCTATGGCGGCTGGTTCCTTAGATGGGTCTACATCATTTGGGTTCAGGTCGTAAACAGCTATGTCCGCATTGTAACCAGGAGTTAGTGCTCCCCTATCCTGATATCCATAAATTCTTGCAGGAGCTGCCCGGGTAATGGTGGCTATTTCGTTGAAGTCGTATTCCCGGTCTAAGGTTCCCAGTGAAGTTCGCTTGTATGACCATACCCTTACTTCCTTGTTGTCCATCATTTCCTGTCTGCGCTCTGCACTCATGAGCCAGGAGATGATTCTTGGGTATCGGATGAATGGACCGGCATTGGGGTGGTCGGTGGTCAGACATACTTGCCATGGGTCGTTGATTTTAAGGAAGAGTTCAAGCCCCACCGCCCACTGGAATGATGAAACTGGTGCCTTTCCAGAGTAAATGAATGGAACGATTCCAGATCCGGTTTCCAATTCGATGTCTTTGTTTGCCCATTTAAGACCATTTAGCTGGTGAAGGTCAAATTCCATGGGCCCATCTGCGGTCATGGTGGTGGTTTCATCCAGAGTTACCTGACCTATATCACAGGTTACGTGTTTGTTTTTATTTATGTAATCTGAAAATTCTACTGAACCTGTTTCTAGATCTCTCCAGCTTGTTCCTGCATAGGAGTGGAACTGGGCATGAGTGAGGTGTATTGTCTGGTCTCGGACAGAACTTTTTTTCTCGATGTCTTTAATACAATCCAGGGTATTTACAGTGGTGGGGAAGTTTCCTGGGTGTCCCAAGTCGTTAGGGTGTACGTGTATGGAGTGTGGCAGTCCTAAAATCTCGTTGGCCTGTGCAAGAGCCCTTAGCACGTCTCTACCGGTTACGTCAAAGTATGGTACCGGGTCATCAATACCATGAACATTTCCACCCCAACCCCATGCTTCAGTTCCGCAGGGGTTAACGATTTTTATTCCGTAACCTTTGGTTATTTTCAACCAGGAAGAAATGAATGCGGCTATTTCGTCGATCTTTCCTTCTTTAGCCCACTGCAATACAAACCAGTTGTTACCAAACAGAGGAAGAGGAGTAATGTCCAGGTTAGGAATGGCCATGATCTCTTCATGGGTGTGTTTGGCCTCTAATGGAGGCATTGCAGCTTCGGTTACTGTCCCGTAACCCATCCTTGAGTACCGGTATCCGGTTGCAGGACAGCTAGGTATGGAAAATCCCGATTCAGATCTGCAAACATCGGTTTTCGATGTTACACCTTTCCTTGAGTCTTCAGGCCTGTATAACCTACCCACCACAAGTTTAGGTCCTGCTACGTGGGCGTGGGGGTCGATACCAGCGGGCATGACTATTTTATCAGTCACGTCCAGGACTTTTGCATCAGAAGAGACGTTTTCAACGATTTTACCATCCTTGAACATAACGTCTTTCTTTTCACCAGCTATGTTGTTGGCCGGGTCGTAAACTATACCATTTTTTAGTATATATTCCATGATATCACCTTATTTGCTAGCTGTTGCGGCCTCTTCTGCTTTGATTTTCTGAACCCTTTCGTGCAGCTCCCTAATGATCCATTCATCATCTCTGCAGGTTTCAGGTTTGTCTATAGCCTTTTTCATGTATATAGGTACTCCGTCCATTCGGTAGCTGGTACCAGCACATTCTACGCCGATAAATGATCCGGGAAGTACTACGTCAGCTATTTCAGTGGATGGTCCCCAGTGGATGTCTACCTGGATAACTGGAATCTCTGCCAGTCGTTTAACTGCACCTCCAGGGTAATGGGCTCCCGGGTCTGCAGCTATCACCATGAATACGTCACATTCTTCTCGGGTTAACAGATCGATGGTGTTCGTTTCTCCGTTCATGTATCTTTGGTATCCTCGGCAGAAATCTACCCCATATGGGAATCCCATTTCATATGCCATGAAAATGTTGAAACCATTCACGTTGAAGTGACCCCTCATTGGAGTTAGCACCCATTTGGTGTATTCGTTAAGGTCAACTAACATTTCAATGGCCATGTCAATGTTCCTCTGCTTGGAGAGAGTATGGGTAAGGCCCAGACCGAAATATAATGCTCCAAACTGAACATTTTTCATGGATTCGGCTAATTCCATTATGTCTTCCTTAGGTATGCCAGAAACAAAGTCCTGGTCAATTTCTTTTCCTTTTAAAGCTGCCCTAATTGCATTGTAGAATCCATAATCCCCATTTTGCTCAAATCCTACCCATATGTCGGACATTTTAGCAGTGTCACTGTATTTGGGGTCCATGGTGACCACAGTACGGTCAAATCGCCCTCTTTGCCTGAACCATCCTCGAGGGAAGGTACTGTATCGGGCCATGTGCCTTGGGTGGGAGTTCATAGGGTTACTTCCAGAGTAAACAATCATGTCGGCACGGTTTTTAACTTCTCCTAGAGTCGCAACAGGATATCCTGCGTTTTGGACTGCTTGTAAAGATGGACCGTGGCAGATAGTTGCCTGGTTATCTAGAACAGCTCCGACTAATTCACCAAGTCGAATACCATGTTTCATGGTTTCAATTGAGGTTTCACTCCAACCGTAGAATATAGGTCGGACTGCACCAGCAATGAGCTCGGCTGCTTTGTCCAGAGCGGTGTCCCAGTCAACTTCTTGTAGATCACCGTTCTCATCACGGACCATAGGTACCAGAAGTCTCTGGTCCATGTCTTCCATTACTTTACTGGCGCCGAGGCGACAGGCATGTCGTACTCCGACTACGTGCCCATCTTTTACTAAGAAATCTAAATCATCGCAGTTGCATCCACAGAAGGCGCAGGTACAATTCTCTACGATTTCATCATAATCAGTTACAGGTGGTTCGTATGCCACTTTAATCGACCTCCTTATTTCTTTTTGTAGACGGGCATTTCACCGAGTGATTTTAACTCGGGAATGGTTTCTTCATCGTCCACGTATTTTTTGTAGACTGCTCTCATGAGGTCAGCCATTAATAAAACTTCTTCGTCAGATGTTTCCACTGTACAGTAAATCCCTTTGTAAGTCGGGTCACAGCAGCAGTAGGTTTCGTGACTGGTTATAACATTGGCCCATGGACCTTTTGGTATGAATATAGTTCCTTCATGAGGTGCGTCTCTGGAGTGTACTGCAGAAACTATCACTTCACCCCAATCAGTGGTGACTTTTACGGTGTCCCAGTTGGCCACACCTAGTTTGGCCATGTCTTTTGGGTCCATGTATGCAACACCACAAACCTTTCGGTATTCATCTTTACAGGTTGAACCTCTTTTTTTGCACGCGCCTTGGTAGATGTCTGAGCCGGTGTTCAACATCATGTTTAATACTTCTCGTTCGGTGGCTGTTGGTTCTTCTAATTTAACAACTTTAGGAACGACGGGTTTTTCTATATATGTCATGTTTTACACCTCATTCCAGCCATATAGCGTCTGTAGGGCAGAACATTTGGCATGTTCCACATTTTGTACACTTTTCATCGCTGAAAAGTTTGATTACACCATTTTCTACCATCATAATTACTTCTTCAGTTTTGGATCCGTGTCCACCCGCTACTTCGGGACTAATGGATACATTTACCGGGCAGGCAACAACACAAACTCCGCAACCCAGGCAGTTATCTTGGTTTACTTTCAATTCCATAATATATCACCCAAAATTTTAGGTTTTAAGAGATTCCATCTTGTTTTTCCATGATTTGGACTTGGTTGGAGTGTAATCCACATCGGTTCTCTTGACTTCTATAGCTTCTACTGGGCAGACATTTTCACATGCACCACAGTAGATACAGTATGTTTCGTCTTTGAATACTTTATCAACTATTTGTGCCGATTCAGCAGGTTGTGGGAACGATAGAACATCACAAGGGCAAATATCCACACAGGCCCCGCAAGTAGAACATTTGTCCTGGTTTATAGTTAGTTCACCTTTGAATGGTTTTTTAACTTTTGCAGCGTCTACTGGGCATATCTCTTCACACCATCCACATCTGACACACAGGTCATCGTCAATGAATGAACTTCCAGTAATTGCAGCATCTGCTGGGTCCAGGTCGTATTCACCGTAGGAACAGGTTCTGCAGGCTGCCATTATGGCATCAACAGGACATGCTTTTTTACAGACCAGACAATAAACACATTTATCCTTGTCCACGTTAATGTCTGAAGCCACTGTTGGGTCGTCTGATGTTGGGATTTTTGAGTCCATTGTTATAGCATCAGCAGGACACATTTCTTCACAGATCCCACAGCTTATACAGGTGTCTTTGTCTATTTCGATTTCACCTGTAACCAATTTAGCTCGGTCTGGTAGTTCCCGGGCAATGGTTATTGCTTCTCGGGGACATGCCACTTCACATGCTTTACAGTATATACATGTTTCATCATCGATTTCTGCAGAAGATAGATATTGTGGGTAAACATCCATGTTCTTGATTGATTCTCCATCAATGGTAAATTCCAGAGCATCTACAGGACATCCAACACTGCACATACCGCAGAGGACGCATTTATTTTCGTCAACGCATATTTTTGATTCATCAGCATCGGTTCGAACTATGGCTCCGATATCACCAAGTTCAATTGCTTCTACCGGGCATACTTTTTCACAGATACCGCAGCCGATGCAGACTTCGTCTTTGAAGGCCAGCTTCCGCTCTTCTTCAGCCGATCTTGATACATCAAAGTCCAATGCTTTGACTTCCTTCGTATTAGAAACCATTTTTTACCTCCATATTTCTATTGAGTGGTAGGGAACTAATTCCAATAATGAAGGGAACTAATCCCATCAAATCTGACACCACAGTACCAATGATTTTATAAAGAGTCTAATTGATTCAAAAGTTATTTGTATTGCAATTTCCATGTCTTTTACTGTGTTTTACCTTAAAAATCTATAGTTGGCACTATGTGTGTTAATTACACATAAATTTACAATATTATATATATATTGCTACTTGGACTAACCCGATAACTTTATAAACTAATGTGTAATGAACACACCTCTAGTTTATGACAAATATCAACGAAAAAAAATTGTTTCTTACGCAACGAGGGAAAAATCCAATATTGAGAATATCACATTTTTCTAAATTCAATTGAAATCCTTGTTATTGTGAAAAAGAATTTTTATAAGATAAATATCAAGAATTACAGTTTATACAATCTTTTTACAACCAGGATAACAATATAACCTTTATTTCATCGCCTTTTTCAATGATCTCCACAAGTTTAGGGACTTCAAAATAACCATCAGCCTCAGCAAGTGCAGTGATTGCACCAGAATCATTTGATATAGGATATGCAATATTTTCTTTAATTTTTACCAGCACAAAATGACTTTTTCCTAGTTTGGAGTGATATTTTCTGGATAATTTGCAAGTAACGGTTTCTTTTTCCCCCATGGATTTTTTAATACCCGCTAAGCCTTTCAAGAAAGGAGCTAAAAATCCATGGAAGATCATTAAAGCGGATACAGGATACCCCGGAAGACCGAAAAGAATGATAGCACTATCATCCTGAGGTAAACGTCCAATTAATATAGGTTTACCAGGTTTTAGTGAAACCCCGTGAACCAGAACTTTGCCCATATCTTCCACTACCCTACGTAAAACATCCCCTGCACCAGCAGCTGTGCCACCGGAAGTGATAATAATATCAGCATGTTTGCATTCATCAATTTTATTTTTTATAGAATTATAGTCATCTTTAACAATAGTAGAGGTTATTGGTAAGCATCCGCAGGCTTTTACTGCGTTTGTTAGAGATACAGAATTGATATCATACAATTTCCCATGTTGAAGTTTTTCTTCAGGTTTTATCAATTCATTACCCGTTGAAATTAGTGCAACAGTTGGTTTAGCCAGAACCGGAATTTCTATCAATCCCATGGCACTTAAAGCACCAATTTTATCTACGGTTAAAAAAGTCCCCTTGGGCATTAGGAATTTTCCCTTTTTAATATCTGATCCCCTACTGGACCAGTTAGTCCCAGGAGTAACTGCTTCCAAAATTTTCACCTTATTTCCTTTAATATCGGTGCATTCTACCATCACGACTGCATCAGCACCATCAGGCATTGGAGCCCCTGTGCCAATTTCACTACAGGTACCCATTTCAACCTTTTGGGAAGGTATATCTCCAGCTCTAATTTTTTCTATCAGAATCAAGATAACTGGATCGTCCTCTGAAGCATCAAAAGTATCTT
>JAUNXM010000086.1:0-316 GCA_030539815.1 Methanobacterium sp. | reverse complement strand
TCTTGAGCGCGAACCGCATACCCATCCATAGATGCCCGATCAAATGGGGGAAGATCAATTGCAGCGCAAATATTTTCAGCCAGAACCCTATTATGGGCATCCACCAGATTTACCGTTTCAATTTTCCGTTGCATATTCAAAGAGCCGATGATTTTCTTCAAATCATCGGGATCCATAACATTGAAGAATTCTTTACCCATGAATAAACCTCAAAAAGGAAATATAATAATTGTATCTCTTATTTTTATAACCTAGTTCACCCATTTATATGAAGTTTCATTTAAATGAGTTTTAGAATTTTTGTAACCAGTACCCA
>JAUNXM010000270.1 GCA_030539815.1 Methanobacterium sp. | reverse complement strand
ATATGAATCCAATCAACGATTGAATTCCAATTTATGAATCATTTAGCAAGTGAAAACATGGCAAAATTAATTAAAAATGACAACAAACCAAAATTAGCTGAAATAGTAGCTGTTTGCACCAGTCCACTGAAACAGACCCGTAAAACAAACACGGAAGTTGGTGTGATTAAGGAGAATTATGGGTTTATTGGTGATGCCCACAGTAGCACCGCAACTCATCGCCAGATAAGCCTTCTGGCCCAGGAGAGTATTGATAAAATGAGTGAGATGGGACTTGATGTTCACCCCGGAGATTTTGCCGAAAACCTGACAACCCGGGGCATAGAACTAGTATCACTCACCATTGGCACCAGGATCAAGGTGGGGGACTCAACCATCCTGGAGGTAACCCAGATTGGTAAAGAATGCCATAATCGTTGTGCTATTTATCAGCAGGCAGGGGACTGCATAATGCCCAGGGAGGGTATTTTTGCCAGGGTAATAACTGGAGGAGAAATAAAAACAGGAGATAAAATTAGGAGTCTATGAATTATAAGGAATTCTATTTTCACTATGATTTCACTTTTGCTATTTTTTAATTTGCTATTTTCACTATATTAACTATAAATCTAAAAAAATATTCATTACTAAGTTATTTTTTCTGTTTATCATTAATTTCAATAATTTTAAGAATTAGAATTAATTACTTAAACCACTAAACACAATCTATCCACTGAAATAGTCTGATGTACTAAGTAATCTGGATTAAACTTGTATATTACAATCAAACAACCAAAGCGAGCCCCTACCATGTTAAGAGATCTCCTTATTGACAAAGAACTGTTTGAAACCCTCAGAGAGAAATCTTTGGAATCTGATGAGGGCGGAGTGAATACCAATGAAGAGGTTGAACTCCTGGAGAAAGCTGTCTTCAATAGACTGAAAAAGAAGAGAAATGTTAAAAAGTACAAAAAATTAGGGGTCAGTAAAGGGGACCTTAAGGAAATAATCCAACTGGCAGACATAATCAACTTAGATGCACTAGGTGGCCCATCAAACTATGAGTTGGCCAAGGAACATCAGAAATGGTGCACCATCTGTGGAAGATGCTGCAGGGAATCCGAATCCATTTTCATACATAAAGATGAACTAAACCTACTACTAACCTTCAACCCGGATCTGGAAAAGGGAATAATCCGCAACAAACTCTACCCTGAACACTTCGAACTTAAAGATATTCGCCCCTGCAAATTTATTGATGATGAGACCAATAAATGCGGGATATACAACTCAAGACCACAGGTTTGTCGGAGTTATCCACTGGTACTTATCGAATCGAATGGTAAAGCTAAAAACATAATCAATCTACGTTACAAATGCAATTACTCCGTGAATTTAATCCTGGAAAAATCAATGATACTCTTTGATGAAGCCATAAGAAGACTGGAAGAGAAGAAATAAATCACAACTTTACAAAGAAATCAAGACCAGAAAAACCATTTATTGAAATAAAAAACCATA
>JAUNXM010000085.1 GCA_030539815.1 Methanobacterium sp. | reverse complement strand
TAATAAAGCAAAAAAATCAATGGAAGAAATGTCTTCCCGTAAACTATCCCGAATTCTTTACGATATCCATGAGGAGTTAAAGGAAAAAAAAGAGGAAATATCCAGACTCATCACACTGGAAACAGGGAAGCCAATACGTGATTCTAAAGTAGAGATGGAACGTTCACTCCAGACTTTGCTTATGGCTGCCGAGGAATCAAAAAGGATCCATGGTGAAACCGTGCCTATGGATGCGGCCATTGCCGGTAAGAGTGTGTTCGGATTCACTATCAAAATTCCCCTGGGAGTGGTGGCTGCAATCACCCCCTTTAATTACCCTGTTAATCTGGCAATTCATAAAATAGCACCTGCATTAGCTGCAAAAAATACGGTAATTTTCAAACCTTCCAGCAAAGCCCCCCTGGCGGCATTAAAAATGGCGAAGATTATGGATGGACATCTGCCTCAAGGGGTAGTGAATGCTGTTACCGGTAGTGGAAGTGTATTAGGGGATGAAATAGTGACCAGTGCACTGGTGAATAAGGTGTCATTTACTGGGAGTGTTCCCACCGGCCTTTCCATTGCCAGAAAGGCAGGGATGAAAAAGTTAACCCTGGAATTAGGGGGAAATGATCCCCTGCTGGTTATGGATGATGCTGATCTGGATGCTGCAGTTGCAGGAGCAGTGGGGGGCTCTTACCTCAATGCTGGGCAAGTATGCATTGCAGTTAAACGGATCATAGTCCACAAAAATGTGGCCGATGAATTTATAAACCAGTTGGCATCTCACACCATGAAAGTAAAGGTCGGAGACCCCCTGGATCCTGAAACTGAAATGGGCCCCCTTATTGATGAAAACGCTGCAATAAACGTGGAAAAGGCGGTTAACACCTCCATTGCAGAAGGCGCCCAACTGATCTGTGGAGGTAATAGGGACGGTGCTTTCTTTGACCCCACCGTACTCGATCACGTGAAAAAAGATATGGAACTGGTTCAAAAAGAAACCTTTGGCCCTGTTTCCCCAGTTATAAGAGTTAAAGATTTGGATGAAGCTATTGAAGTGGCTAATAACACCCCCTACGGTTTGCAATCCGGTGTTTTCACTAGAAGTATAGATAATGCCAAAAAGGCAGTACAAAACATTGAATCCGGTTCCGTGCTCATAAATAAACAACCAACCTTCAGAACTGATAACATGCCCTTTGGAGGGTTTAAAATGAGCGGAATAGGTAAAGAGGGAATTAAATATGCGGTGAAAGATATGACTCGCAGCAAAATGGTGGTTATTGGCTGATCACCCCATTCATCAAATTATACCATATTAACCCAATTTTTGTTTAAAAATGCCTTGAGAACTGAATTAATTAACGTTAAGGCAGGAAAAGATAATTGAAAAATATAGGGACAGTCCATAATCATTGCAAAAAATTTTCAACAAGATTCCTGGCTTCATTCAAGGCTTCCAATGGAATTTTCTGGGGGAGTTTTCCCAAATCTCCTTTTACATCCTTTAAAATGCCTTCACCAGACCCTAAGAACATCCCCTCACTAGTGATGCCCATGAAAACTTCTGGAGGCAGCATGGCAACTGCCACCTGATTTTTCTCTTTAACATCCAGGTCATTGGTCACCACAGTGATGGCACGTTCATGCATATTAACATTACACACCAACAGTTGATCTGCCCCAGGATGTTTAGAAACGCTTAATATTTCCCCTTTTTTAATATCAACCCCCATTACGGGGTCTCTAATTTCACCAAGGTTGATGCGATCCCTTAAACCAGAGATAGTGTTTAGGAAGAATTTAATCTTGGCCAGGGCCTCTTCAAGTTTGGGTTTTTCTTCCCGATTGGCCAGTTCCATGAACTGCCGGTTCCATGATTCTCCCCCCAGGGCTTCAACTATCTCCATTCCCTGGTCTTCCAGTAAGCTGATCTGTGGAGTTGCAATCATTGCTGCTGGTTCCAGGTAGGAGTAGTAGAGGGTCTGTATCTCAGAGTTCATTTTTCTGGCGGCCTGTAAAGCCTGTTTTTTGTTCCATTTACCCTTGAGGTTAGCCCCTTCAACTGTCCTCAGAAAAAGTTCAACTGATTTTTCTGCCACTAAAAGCCGGTAATCATTACTAGTATCCCACATTAGAGCACCTAATACAATTTGATGAATTGATTAAATTTAGTTTAAAATATCTATTTTAAAAATTAATATACCTACTTTAGATTTCCATTAGATTTATATTAGCTTTCTATTTTATAGTTCTGTTTAATAAAACATTTTCAGGGATTAACATTATATATTTTTATTAAAGACCACATGAATTGGAGGTGTTACCCCTAAATTTCTCAAGAAGAACCTCTTCTTTAGAAATATTTAAGTATAGGGAAGGTTTTAATTTAATTTAGTTAACGTTGCACCCTGAAATGTAAAGGATAAGTTTGATAGACCCAGGGTATGCACCAAAAAATAAGAGGTGGAAAGATGGTGGAATTAACGAATCTGTACAACTTAGATGTGTACACCACCCGCGGAAAGTACGTGGGGCGAATCCAGGACGTGATCTTAAACATTAAAAAAGGCAGGGTTTCAACCCTCAAAGCCGTTGCCATGAATCCCGATAAAAAAAGTGTGGGTATTAAAGACGTTATAACTAAAAGCATACGAATAGTTCCAGAAGGAGATGAAATAAGACCCCTTAGAGAAGAAGGAACTGTGGAAATACCCTACGATCGAGTTCAGGCAGTGGGAGACATTTTACTCATTAGTCCAGAAATTAAGGAACCCACAGTACCAGCCAGTGCGGAGACTTAGATATAAATGAGGGTAGGCATACTGGGATGCGGCGCCATAGCTAATATCATC
The DNA here is from genome assembly GCA_030539815.1 of Methanobacterium sp. GTDB lineage: Archaea > Methanobacteriota > Methanobacteria > Methanobacteriales > Methanobacteriaceae > Methanobacterium. Next base: position 5,681 of record JAUNXM010000085.1, on the reverse strand, counting down.
ACTAATTTTGCCAGGGAAGGAAAGCTTGGCGTTGAAATCAAATTTTTTTACGATCGAGATATGGAAAGAGCCGAGAACCTGGCCTCCCAGGTAGATGGCCGGGTAGTTCTGGACATGGAAGACATGCTTAACCAAGTTGATCTGGTTATTGAAGCTGCTGCCCCACGTGCAGTGGAAGAAATGGTGCCTTCAATCCTTAAAGCAGGTAAAGATGTAATTATTATGAGTGTTGGTGGCCTTATAGGCACTGAAGTTAGGGAAAAGCTTCAAAAACTAGCTAAAGAAAATAATTGCAGGATATACGCCCCTTCAGGCGCAATAGTCGGATTGGATGGAATAAAAGCCGCATCTCTGGGTAAAATTGAACGTATCACCCTTGTAACCCGCAAACCACCGCGTTCACTGGGGATCAGCACGGAGAAAGAAACCATACTCTATGAAGGTAAAGCCAGTGAAGCAGTTCAGAAATTCCCCCTAAATATCAATGTGGCAGCCACAGTAAGTATAGCCGCCGGGCATGAGATTGATGTAAAGATCATTGCCGACCCCCAAGTGGATCGGAACATGCACGAGTTGGAGATGGTGGGAGACTTTGGAGAATTCCGCACCATAACCAGCAATCTCCGATGTTCAATGAACCCTAAAACCAGTGTTTTAGCTGCATACTCTGCTATAAAATTACTCAACAGCCTCAATGAAAACCTTTTAGTTGGAACCTGAATAAATTCCATTTTTTCAGAGACTGAAATTAAATTTCTTAAATTCTTATTTTTTTATATTTCTATTTTTTATAGAACTCATAACAATACAATAAATCATAGAATAAAACTAATACCTATATAATTATAAATTCCCATAATTTCTATTACTGATAAAATACGTTTTCATTAAGGAAATGTGGAGATTTGGAGTGTATTCATTATAAATAAATGCAGACATATTTTATTTGATGTATTGGAGTTGGATTTAAAAATAATCTTTTTAATGAAATATAACGTGAGATTCAAATGAAAGAATGTGAAATTTTTTCCAGTTTGAAAGTTCCCTGCACTTCCAACGTAGTAGTCAGGTTGGATGGGAGGAATTTTTCCCAGTTATCCCGTAAACTGGAGTTTGAAAAACCCTACGATCCTAATTTTATGAGGATCATGACAGAATCAGCCAGCTTGCTCTTCCAGGAGTTCAACCCTAAATTTATGTTCATCTTCTCTGATGAAATCAGCTTGATTCTGGGAGAAATTCCCTTTGCCGGACGGGTTGAAAAGATTGATTCAGTTATGGCCAGTTTTTTAAGTGGAGCTTTCACCAGTAAGATCATTGGCAAAGATGATTTTCGGGAAAAAATGAAAAAAACAAGCCCCGTCTCTTTCGATTCCAGGGTGATACCCTTATCCAGTGGGGGAGTTGTTGATTACTTTCAGTGGAGACAGATGGAAGCCTGGAGAAACTGTCTCAACGGATATTCCTACTGGAAATTAAGGGAAGACCATCCAAAGGAGGATGCAATGGCAATGCTCCATAAAAAGAATAGCCGGCAGTTACATGACCTTCTCTTCCATAAAGACATTAAACTAACGGAGATACCGGCATGGCAGAGAAGAGGAGTGGGTATTTATAAGAAAAAATTCACAGTTCCTGGTTTTAATCCTATGCTTAAGGAGAAAACCGTCACTCACCGGAGAAAAACATACGTAGATTGGGAGCTTCCCCTTTTCAATGATGAATTTTTCAGAACACATTCATTCATTTAAAACCCTTAAATGAACTAAAAAAAAAGAATTTAAAACTAAATCAAAGATTTAATCTTTTTAATGATTTATTTAACAGGTTTTTTAGTAAGAATACGAATCATAAAACTTAAACATCCCTTGTTGATTGATTTTATGAAGAAAAAAGAGAATTGGATGGACCGGCTAATTGGATCTTTTCTGGGAAACCACGATAAGAAATTCCAGGAAATACTCATAGATCGGGAAGTTTTAGGGTATATAATCCAGATTGCTCGAGAATCTCATCCCTTCGAATTTGCAGCTCTACTTGAAGGTAAGGTTAAAAATGGTGTTTTAAAGGTGGATGGACTTGTTTTCCTACCCGGTGAAACATCCCACCAGGGCGCGGTGATGAAAACCTTTATGATGCCCCTCACCACCGACACGGTGGGATCAGTTCACAGTCATCCTATTCCCAATGGGGAACCTTCCACTGCAGACCTACAATTTTTTGCCAAAAATGGTTTGTTCCATATGATAATAGCATATCCATACGCAGATGATACCATACATGCATATGATACATTCGGAGAAATAACGAGTTACAGGTTAATTTAGTTATAGATTATACTTGAAATAAAATTACTAAGAAAAAAATTGGAAAAAAGTTTTGTTCAACCTCTTTTAAAAGGTTGAATCATAAATTTACTGCCACTGCATCGTACACATGGACTAAAGCTTTGATGGCATCCTCCACATCGCGGGAAACGTTTTGATCCACTTTTAGAACCATAACTGCTTCCCCACCAGGTTGTTGCCTTCCTACTTGCATTTTAGCTATGTTTATATTGTGTTCGCCTAATTTAGTTCCTATGGAACCTATTAGACCAGGGATGTCTTTATAACAAACTATTACCATGGTTCCTTCAGTTTCCACATCTACCTGGTAGTTGTTGATCATGACTATTTTGGGTTCTTTGTCAAAAACACCATCAACACTGACTTCATTATTGTCTGCCTTCATTTTAATGCTTATGAGGTTTTTGAAACCCTTTGAATCACTTCTTTTTCCTTCAGTGATGATTATTCCCCGGTTTTTAGCAACTCCAGGGGCGTTTACCAGGTTCACTGGTTCGGTGAGTATGGGGTTTAAAACTTCCTGGAGGATCATCCGGGTTATGATGTCGTGTTTTTGAATTTCAGCCAGTTCCCCGCAGTAGGTGATGTCCAGTTCGTTGATGTTTCCCTGGGCAGTTTGAATCAGGAATCTGCCCAGTTTCTCAGCCAGGCCAAAAAATGGTTTAATCAGTTGAAATGTCTCAGGATCCATCACCGGCATGTTAATAACATTTTTAGGCGATTCCCCCTGGAAAACTTTCTTAATCTCCTTGGCCACGATTATGGCGGCATCACGCTGAGCTTCAGATGTTGAAGCTGCTATGTGAGGGGTTAAAACCACATTATCCAGTTTTAGGAGAGAACTTTCCCTAGGAGGTTCTGTTTCAAACACATCTAGGGCAGCACCCCCAATCACATTCTCACTGAGTGCGACGTACAGGTCATCCTCTTTGATGATTCCTCCACGGGCACAGTTGACAATAATGGCATTCTCTTTCATTATCTCAAACTGTGGCTTGGAGATGAGGTATTTGGTCTCAGGAGTTAGAGGCACGTGGATGGTGATTACATCAGCGTTAACCAGGAGAGTTTCCAAACCAACCACTTCCACTCCCAGTTCGGCTGCTGCTTCAGGAGTGATGTAAGGGTCGTAGACCATAATATCCATACCAAATGCCTTGGCCCTAATAACCACCTGGCTACCGATACGGCCCATTCCCACTATACCCAGAGTTTTACCATTGAGCTCCATCCCCATGAATCGGCTCTTTTCCCATTTGCCTTCCTTAACTGATTTATCGGCAATGGCTATCTTACGAGACATGGATAAAACCAGGCCCATGGTATGTTCTGCCACAGTTATAGAGGTGGATTCTGGTGCGTTAACCACCATAATTCCTCTTTCTGTGGCTGCTTCCACATCTACATTATCCACACCCACTCCAGCTCGGGCAATGATTTTTAATGAGGGAGCAGCTTCAATAACTTCACGGGTCACTTTGGTTCTGCTTCTAACTACAATGGCATCAAAATCTTTAATATCCTCTACCAGTTCTTCTGGAGTGATATCGGTACGCGCAATGACTTCTGCAACCTCTTCCAATTCTTCGATTCCTTTCTGGTTTATTTGATCAGCGATAAGTACATTCATATTATCCACTTTATCCATTTTATTACAAACTTACATGTCAAATTTAAATTATCGTTCAATATTCTTATTAGGTGAGATATAGATTTAAATCTGTTGTGAAAAAACATCTGATAACAACAAATAAATAGTGAAAAATAACTAAATCCCTATAATTTTTTAAATACATCATTATCCCTATTTAATCAAAACTTAGTATAAAATTATTTACCCGAATTAAAGGATAATTGAAAAGATATTCATTTAATAGATTATTATTATTAAAATTAATATATTTTAACTGAATTTAAAAGATTTAAACTCTTAAAGAGCATAAATTTATATCTGGGAAGTGCTATGAGTTTATACAATGCAAGTTTTTTTAGATTGTTGGCTGTGAAATTAAATAATAGAACGAGTTAAGGAGGTCCAAATTATGGTCTCAATTGATGAATATATTATTGTGAGCTCGAATTACATACCAGGATATGAAATTACCGAAACTAAAGGATTTGTTTACGGCCTTACAGTACGTAGTAGGGGTGTTGGTGGGCAGATAGGTGCTGGAATACGCTCAATGTTCGGAGGTGAGTATGATGGAAGAAACACGAGATGAAGCTATGACCCGGGCCATTGACCATGCCAAAGCCATGGGAGCCAACGCTATAATCAGTGCTCGTTACGATTCCAACGATATTTCAGATGTGATGCAGGAGATCCTGGTATTCGGAACTGCTGTTGTGGCTCACAAAGTAGAATAAACCACCAAACTTTAACAAAACTCCCCAGTATATTAAAATAAAGAGATTAAAATGTTAGAAGGCTACCTTAAAATATTCGAAAAACAGATCCCTCGCACTTTACTAGGGACCTCTCCATTTATTGGAGCTGCTCACTTCGGCCATCGTGCACGACTATACCTCCTGGATCTTTACCGAAACCCTGAAGCAATGGCCAAGGTAATGATCAAATCCTACAATCTTGGAGTTAAGGGAATACAATTAATACCCCATGATCCGGTTATAGAGGCTTTGCACATAGCCATGGATGAGGGCTGTCCAATGGATGTAATAGCCACCATCCGCCCAGAATCAGAACAAGAGGATATAAATCTTTTATCTGAGTTAGGTGCCAGTGCCATGCTGGTAGATCCGGAGATTACTGACCAGACAGACTGGAATTTAATTGGAGAAAAACTGGATAATATCAAAGATACTGGATCAATACCAGGCCTGATAACCCAATTCCCCTTCAGCACCACCTTGAAATTGCTTGATTCCCCGGTGTTGAATGATTTCAAAATGTACATGGTTCCAGTTAACCGTCTGGGATATTTGATGGATTGCGATACATATGGCCCTGATGAAAGAGCCCATTTCAAAGAAATCATCAAAAAAGTGGATAAAACCATAATCGCCATGCACGTTCTTGCTGCAGGGATAATGACACCTGATAATGCTTTTGATTATCTTAAAACATTGGATTTCGTGGACATGGTGGCTCTTGGAATAGCTTCAGGGGCAGAAGCAGAAGAATCATTTTCAAAACTGTTTAAACTTTAAACCCCTTCCTTATCTATCCCAATTCATTTTCATTCCTTTTTAAATTAACAAGTCTTAATTATTTTGATAGAGCACAAAGTTTTGGAAACAATTGTTAACTAATACAAACCCAAAAAATTAGGAGAAATTAAAAGATTCTTAAAGGAAGTATGAGTACCTAAAAAG
>JAUNXM010000269.1 GCA_030539815.1 Methanobacterium sp. | reverse complement strand
TCCAAAGTTTGCAGGCGGCAATTAGGGAGCTGGTTATTCCACTGGCGTCGGGAAAAATGGAGCAGATCCAGGTGTTGAGTGTTGATCTTTTCATCCAGATGATGAAAACGCATCCTACTTTTAATGAAGGGCACATCAAAGCTACGCCCGTTAAAGGTCACGTATACATTATCACTGCTCTGATGGGATAAGAAACCATCCAGTGCTGCTTTTTCCTCCTTCAAGTCCCTTAAAAGATACTGGTTTATTGTTAAACCATCTTCATTTCCTTCAGCAACACCAATAAGGATCAAAGGCACATCCATAAGCCCCAGGGTTTCAATATCCATGAAAAGCATGTTCTCGGGGCCGGACAGGGATGATAAGAGGAGGTTGAGATGATGGGAAGCTGAATATCTGGTTGATATCCAATCCGAAATGCTACACACATCCCCGGTTTCCATTTTCTCCAGTAAATTACAGGCACTGGCACCGTAACTGGGATGATCTTTCAGGTCATCCAGGGATTTAAATCCGTTTTCTTTAAGTTTACGTTCCTTGGCTTGGCCAATTCCTTTGATTAATTTCAAATCCCCGAGTAAACATTTATTAACCTTTTTTTCATTCAAAGTTTTTATTTCCAACTTCTCATGAGTAGTGAAACGATAACACTTGCCCCGTTTTGTTTCAATTTCTTCCCCATGTTCAAGGTCTTCCAGTGATTTATCCTGATAATTTTCAAGAAGTTTTTGTTTAAGTTTTTGAGGACTATTATCCGGTTCATAAGTCATATGGGGGGACTCCAAAGGTAATTAATTAAGATAATTTTTGATAGAGTAAATGATTATTTTTTTGGCTATATTTTAATATTATGTACCATGATTATTTATGGTTGTTAAGACCATATATAGCTGTAATTATTAATTTACTTAAAAGGGGGCTCTATATTTGAAAAAATATCTGTTCATTTTAGCGGTACTGGCAGTGGTGGTTATGATTTCTGGATGTACCACCACCTCCACCATTAATACCAAGAATTTCTCCACCAGTGGCATGTCATTTCAGTATCCTGATACCTGGAATGTGTCCAGTCAGGTTAATAACAATTCCACTCAAGTCATGGTTGCCAGTTCTGAATTTATTTCCAGCAACGCTACCAAGGGAAGTGTGGTGTTAATCATTAAACTCCCTAAAAGTGGGGATAATAACATGTCACAGACCAGGCAGACACTACTAACCCAGGCCCAGCAATCCGGTCAAAATGCAACCAATGCAACTATAAATATTGCAGGGGTTACTGCCAGTGATATAAGCTACACTGGAAAAGACACCACTGGAAACAATACATATGGCAGGCTCATTGACTTTGAAAAGAATGACTCTCTCTACTTGCTCTTGTTTGCCTCAGGTGGGGGTGTATTCATTAATACAGTTAAACCCTACTTTGAATTGATTGTCAATAGCTTTAAGGTAGAGTAAAGGGTATTCATCTTCCCATTTAAGGGGATTCATCTCACCGGTGAAGGGGAA
>JAUNXM010000268.1 GCA_030539815.1 Methanobacterium sp. | reverse complement strand
TAGCATCTTTAGCATCTCCCAAAGGGACATTTCCAACAGTTTGATTGTTAAAAGGATTTATAACCTCAATTTTATCTTTTTTTTCTACTCTCTTCCCATTTATCAGCATTTTCATGGTGATTACTCCTTAAAAAAAAGAAAAGCATCCAGTTTATTTAATTCTTTGCACATCCTCATCAAGATGGATTATTTAAATATCTAGATTAACTGATGATATTGGAAAAAAAGATTTTTTAGGTCTGGTTCAGGGTTTGATTTATATCCTGGAGGTTGTTTTCAACACTCTGCATTTCACTACCATTGGTAATGTTACCTCCCAGACCATTGACGTAATTCTGGTAAGAAATTATTGCCACCAGAACTATGACTATAATACCTCCGAATAACATCACAAATTCGGCAGCTGTCTGGGCTGCTTCATCCTTCATTATCCCCTTGTCTATTATTTTCATTGTAAAACACTCCCTGATTATAATTATAGGTTCATTCCCGTCACATCAGGTCATTCCCATCACAGAGGGTCCAATCATTATAATTGCATAAAATATCCCGTAAGACACCGGAACCAGAGCCAATGAAAATTTAACTCCTTTCTTGGCGCTTCCATAAAGTACGATTCCAATAAGTAAACCAACAATTATGGAGTGAATAATAATGTATCCAGTTGCACTGGTAAGAGCGGCATCTGCCAGTGGGTTGGGTTTTCCCAGGGACCCGATGAAAGAATTATAAGTCATAGCCATTCCCAGTGCAAAGGGGGCGGCGATAACACCTGCTATTAACAGAAACATCACAGACATCATGACGTTGGCCTTTCTTTCCCTCTGAAGTGCTAGAACAGCTCTTAAATCTTCAGCCACTGTTTCTATAACGTCTGCAAGGCTACCACCAACTCTCCTACCTTCAATAATCATTCTGAATGTTCTATCCAATGTTTTGGATTTCAGACGTTCGCCCATTCCAAGAAGGGCGTCTTCAAAGGTGCTACCTATTTTTATTTCAATTACTGCCCTTTTCATTTCATCGATTAAGGGACCTTCTCCGTGTTTGGAGATATCTTCCAGGGCGGTTTCAACACCCACACCTGATCTTAGTAGGGATGCAATTTGTCTTAAAAAGTCAGGAGTTCCCTGTTCAATGGAATCAACTCTGCGTTCCATCATGAAAAAAATCCAGGTGAATATTAGAGCTGCGGGAGCAATTAATCCTATAATAAATCCTATTAATGGGTCAGCGCCTAGTAAAAGAAATGCAATCAGGGCAATTATGCCCAGAAATAGTCCTGCACCAATGATCAGTGTTAAAAGGTCAGCGGCCTTAACGTACATGCCGGAACGAATAAGCATTTCCTGCATACGGACCAAGTATTTATCAGGGAAAATATTATCAATACTGTTGGATATTGGGGAAAGTGCAGAAGGTATGATGGCCATTGTCTCACCTTTATTAATAAATTATATAATTGGTATATTTTTATGGCTTTATAGTAATATTATTATCCTGTATATAATATATT
>JAUNXM010000084.1 GCA_030539815.1 Methanobacterium sp. | reverse complement strand
ATTGTGTCATACTCAACAGATATCATTTAATTTATTTATATCTGCTTATTTTTTAAAACAGAGAATAATTATACCTATATCATCCTCTGCTATTTTCGTGCAAAGCCAAACAGACAGGAAGTTATTTATACCAGTGGTGCGTATTATGGATTGTCGTAAGACGAAGGACGTGAAAATAAAATGGCATTAAAAATTAAAAAACGTTGTGTAAAGAATGTGCTTCAAAAATGGAAGATTATTCAAAATATTTTAATAAAGGGAACGATTGCGATGCATGTCTCCATCAATTTTTAATTCGAGAAGATGCGGTAGCATGCCGAAAAGAATTAGCTGGGGAAGACTGCGATTTCATTGAGGTCGACGAGAGCGGAAACATTATTGGAGGGAATTGTATGAACTTTATAATTCAAACAAAAATATAACGGAATTCAAAATTGTCAGAGAGCCGACTAAAATATATGTCCATTCTATGGTTAAGTGTGATTCGGTTGATGAACGTATGCAGGTCTATCACTATAAAGAGGATTATGAATTTCACGACTTCAAAATCATAATATTTGATTGGACTTCTTCCATTAGGGCACATGCATGTTTTAGTAAATTTCTTATATATATGTATAATAAATTTGGTTCAGAATATGCATGGGATTATCTTACAATGGATTTCTGATAGAATTATTAAACGGGGGCACGTATATGAATTTTTTAAAATACAAATATTATCCTGAATTTGATTTAGAGGTTTTGGTAATGCGAGATGGCCGAATTACAATTACCCGCAATATTCATTATTCAAAAAAGAGGCGCAACAATGAGTAAAAACGAACCAGAAGGTGATTTATTTGGTGAATTCTTAGGTTCACTGTTTTTCTGTTTGATATTCATATCATTCGGGTTTGTCATTGGGTTTGTATTTAGCAGATTGGTTTAAAAATTGAGATAATTTATAAAAAAATAGAAATCAGATGTGATAATTGTGAATGATATTAGTTTGGATAGATTGCGGGAAAATATGACGGATTTTGAAGATTTTCTTAATAAATATAGTGAAATTCCGACCACTAATTTAATTGTATACTATTACTACGTTGAATTAAAATATAGCGTTGATGAAATTGCATTCATGTTTAAAAAAACAAAACATTCCGTGTTTAATCAGTTAAATTTAACGAGACAATTAGTATCAAAAAGGGATGAATAACTATATATCTAAAAAATCTCATTTAATTAATTAGTTATATGTTTAAAGAGGTGATATACTTGGCTTTTATAATATCCATTACTCCAAAAACCCCTTATTATTCTAAAATCAAAAGGAAAGTTGATAATGGAGATTTATCTCTTTCTGATGTGAAAGGTTTTTTTACGGAAGAAATGAAAAAAGCATATAATGAATTATATGATTCTTTCAGGCTAACTTCAAAATTTCTGAATAATGGAGTGATTTATTCAGACATCGTTGAAAACAAAATGGGGACAGACTATAAAACATATTTATTATGGTTACTGAAACAAAACAAGTTGATTGAAAAACAAGGACCTGGCTATGTTTTCTCAAAAAATAAAATGAAATCGTCAGCTACTGATAAACTAAAACACAAAAAAGTTATTAGAGAAATTCCTGAACTTTCAAAATGGTGATATAAATGGCAAAAAAGTTTGAAAATATGAGCCCTGCTGAATTAAAAGCGGCAAGATGGGAAATGGATAATTTAATTGAAGCAAATGGTTATTTATACCCTATCATAAAGAAAAAGTTGTAAGCGTTGCGGATAATATCGCTGTGCGTGGCTATGATGCAATGCGTGTTTCCCCTTCTGTTACTAATAAGAATGGCTATAAATATAGAAAAGTGTTTGGAGGAGTAGTTGGATATGGAGGAGATAGATATCCTACTGTAAAGTGGGAAGAAATAGGGTATATCAAAGAATCAAGAGCGAAAGGTGGAACGAAACTTCTTAGGGATACTTTCAATCAACTGGTTAGTAATTATGGATGGAAAGGGAAAGAAGCCCTCCTCAAATCTAAACTCATGCTCAAATGAGTTTACACCAGTGAACTCTAAATAATGTTGCATTAACGAATGGAGTTTTATTAATGGACCGACTTCAAAAATATTACACCTATGCGAAAAATGGACATTATAGAGATTTAGTTGTTAATCATTCTCGGAAATGGTATTATGGTGGGTGGGATACGGGCGCACAAGACGTTGCAGAGCATCAACATGTTAAAACACATAGAGAGATGGATGGATTGGAAAAGCATTATTCCGCCAAAAAATATAAAAAATTAGACAAGACTGAATTTTTAAAACGATTAGAAAAAATCAGGAAACAAAAAAATAAAAGCAAAAAACGGTGAAAATATGAAAAAAAATGAATTAGAAAGACAACTTTTGGATAAGGGTTTTTTAATTTCTTTTAATCCAAGCCGTAAAATCTACGGTCACCAAGCACAGATTTTAAAATCTGACAATAACGACGTTGTCTATAATGTATGTTCTGGAAAAGAAACAGATAATAAGGTATCCGTTTTCCTTTTTGATTTAGATAGGAATCAAATTTCCAAATACACATATTTCAGAAACGGAAAACCAGCAACAAATATTGCAATCTCAAAATTATTTTTAAATTAAAATAGATACAAAAAATTGGTGATAAAATGAGACTCGGTTTAGTTAAAGAAATTGTAAAAGTTGAATCTTACGAACGAGCTGTTGAAAAAAGGCCTGAAAACGTCCGTAATAAAAAGAAAGTCATCGACTATGAAGATGGTCGTAAGGGGAAAACTAAAAGAAAATCTGCAACTGTAAATTCTTCGAAATCGAAGGGGCCGAAAAGAGATTCAAGAGGCCGATTTGCAAAACGCTGATTTTTAAATTAAATATCTGGTATTTTTATCAGATATTAATTTTTTAATTTTTAATTTCAATTTGACCGATTTCGACAGCTTTATATTTGTTAAAATTAATCTCTGCATCATGTAAATACATCGCCCGAATCAACATCGTGATGTTGTAAGCAATGTGTTTGCAAAACAGTTCATTTATCTGGGCGGTACGGTTCTTGGATTTCAAAGAGTCGCCAAACTTCTTTTTGATAGAACCGAATGTTGATTCAACATTAGACCGCTCATGATATTTTTCATGAATTCTTCTTCGTGATTCTTAAAAAAGTAAAACGCATCGAACCACGGCAGAGAACCGCCTTGTTTTCCTGTTGTATTTGATTTAAACGGAATGAAAACTTCAAATCCGAAAGAAACAGGTGTGGGAAAGGTTTTAACCATATCTCTAAAAAGTGGTGATGATGATGGTTCTGAAACCGATTGAAAAAAGTATCATAAATGCTCTTTATTTTGCAAATAAACCACTTACAACACAAAAAGTTGCAGATGGGGCAAAAATATCATGGCAGACCGCAAAAAATAACCTCGAAAACCTTCACAAAAAAGGGTATGTAGATGGTGGCAAATTGGGAAAATCAATTTACTGGTGGATTAAATACTGATACATCCTCATTTCATTTATTTTCTTTAAGATATTCATCTACAATTACAGGAACTACTTTGTTAGCTATTTCATAAACAATCTCCAAACAGACAGTAAGTTATTTATACTAGTAGTGCGTATTATGTATTGTCGTAAGACGTAGGAAGTGAAAATAAAATGACTAATAATTATAAAATGGATGAAATTCGAGCAGAAGTTAAAATAAAGGGAAGATTAAAAAATGGAAAATCAGTTTCTTATGTATTTCCATTCAAGGCACCATATACTATTTTCAAAAAACGTATAGAAAAAATTCTTGATAACATATTTTATATGGGGATATCTATTAGCACCTTCGACGGAGAAACGCATTCTACTGATGACCTTATCTCATATAAGGGAGAAATTGTAATTGGGGATACAGTTGTAGGAACCATTTACGAAACATTTCGTGAAACTGAAATTAAAAATTAAAGGTTAACAAAGAATGAATGAAGCAGAAATTCTTATGATGGCGGGCATTACCTGCTTGATAGGAATCATAATTGTCGTTTTAGTACCTATGAATTGAGAATCGAATAGGGGTGAAAATTATGAGAGTAATTATAGAACTACCTTTCCAAAGGGAAAGACAACGAAGACGAGAAGGAGGAATAAACTATGGTGAAATGGTGTTTAATTGCAACAGATGACGATTTTGAAAAATATTATACGGGGAAAAAATACATTTATCAAGGAAAACCGTATGCAGTTTTAAGTTTAAACAAAGACGATGCAAAAATATATTCAAGCGGCAGGCACGCATATCGGTCCGCTGACATGCTAAAATTTGAGAATTGTAGCCTCAAAGCGGATTTTTTTATCTAAATGGTGGTATAAACGATGACACGTGTAAAATGCATTAATTGTGACGGAATTTGGATTATGGATAAAGATTCAATTATAAACTGGTCGTACGCTTACAAAAATCTTCCATTCTTCATTTGTGACGAATGCCTTGAAAAAAGAAAAAAAGACATGGGCTATGAAATAAACTGTTGCAATAAGGATTGCGATGAAGTACTTCATTATGACGATGATTTCAAAAAAATTATAATTGAAACGAAAAATCACAAGGTATCGTATTATTTTTGTAAAAAATGTTACAATGAGTATTATGATTCTCAATTGATTTCTATGATAGAAGAATCTTAAATGGGGGAAACTTATCGAAACATCTTAGTTCATATAGTCTAATCCGTATTAATTTCGTTATAAAAACATAGGTGGTTAAACACATATTTAATAATTATTATTATTTCCTTATTTTTTTGTAATTGTTGGAATAAGTTATTTAATTTTCCCTATCATGTCTTTCTGAAAAAGTACACTTTTATGAACATAACAGTGATGCATCAATATTTTGGAGAACGTGCTCTATAAACTACCAAAATTATAGTTATTCAGAGCAAAGTTTAATAAAGTGATAGGTATATACATTTACAGAGGATTTTAGAGTTAGAGGGTGGATACATGGCAATTTGTGAAAAATGTTTTGAAAATTGTTTATTCTTGTATAACATTCATACAAAAATAGATGATGAATATAAAAGGGCAAATGTTTGTTACGTTTGCAAAATAATAGAAGAACGTGGACTTGAATAATATGGTACGAAGAATATACGGTTATACTCGTGTTAGTACAGACCAGCAGAAATTAGACCGTGGTATTGCAGATATCAAGACATTTGCAAAATCTAAGAATTATGAGTTAAAAGAAATAATTACAGATAAACAAACTGGGCGAAATTTTGAACGTGTTAATTATCAACGTCTCAAAAAAGATTTATTGAGAGATGGGGATATTTTAATTGTTCCTGAAATGGACCGTTTGGGAAGGGATAAATCTCTGCTCCATAAAGAACTTGAATATTATAAAGAGAATAATATTAGGGTTATTATTTTGGATATCCCTACAACTCAATCTGAAATTGTAGAGAAAGACGATGACCCTGTTTCTAAATTGGTCAGGGAATTGCTCCAAAATATTCTAATTGAGGTGTATACTACATTCGCACAAGTCGAAGTCGATACTAAAAAAAAGCGTCAGGAAGAGGGGATGCGGCAAAAAGCCTTGCGGGTTCAGTTGAACACAGATAAATGGGATTTTGGACGAGAATTAAAAATGTCCGAAGAGGAATTTAAAAAATATTATGATAAAGTATTAAACAGGGAAATGAGACGGAAAGATGTATTGGAGCAATTGGGCATCTCATCGGCAACATATCATAAATATGTAAATTGCATTAAATCAGGTAAATCATTCTCAAATAAAAATCCTGAAAAATGGTTGCCTGTTGAAGAAACAAAGCAAAATGTATAAATAAGGTAGGTATATATATTATTTGCAAATGATACTATATGTATTCATTATAATTAATTAATCAATGGAAGTGTTAATATAACTTTTCAAAATACCCAAGTGCTTGCACATTACTTAGGAATCCATAAACATGTATTGGAATGCTTGTCTTTGATGGCAGATAACAAACAATATACGTTACATGAGATTGAACAAAAAACAGGATTGAGGCAACCGCCCGTATCTGTTGCTATGTCGTGGATGAAAAAAAATATACCTCATCATTTATCCATCGAACTTCCGATGGAACCGACGGGATTGAAAGGAAGGACGGCCTATTTAATTAGATTGAAATCTCCGCTTGACCAAGTCATTGCGGAATTGGCCCAAAAATCTGTAAAGAATAATACCGAACGACTAGAATATGCAATTAAAATATATTTGGAAGAATGAGTTGAAAGGAATTGTTATTATATGAAAAACCAGGACGTGGAAAATATGAATCAACTTTTATCTATTCAAAATTTGATGGGTGACGCTTTTGTATTAAAATCAGACTGCAAATTAAATTATGGCGTCGAATTAAAAACAAAAGACGGCGATGTAATTACTCACGCAATTGTGGATGACTCACCTATTTTAGAGTGTTTAAATAATTCGCTCATTGGTATTAATTCGAAACGTTTGTTATATTATGATGATTTGATAAACGTGCATCCGACATCATCGGATGCAATCTTTAATATAATTTCTTCGCAGAAAAATTGGATTTGCGAATGTATTGAAAAGTGGAAAAGAGAGGGTAAACCGAAATGGAAAAATTGACACATATTATAAAAATAGAGCACAATGAATTTATTGATATCGTCAAACATCATAAAAGGAACGGAATCTCTCCAATCGCTTTGAATGTAGGTGATAAATTAATAAAAATGGATTCTAAAACAAAAGGAAAGGTTGCAGTAATCGTCACTGACGTAATTGATGATTATCTATACAATTTCCGTATAGATTGGATTATGTCACCTCTAAATAAAATATACACCAATAGCTATGATATGCCGCTATATATGTTGCCTAATATGGATAATTCTAGTATTCACAAAACGATACAGCCATATAGGATATTCCCTAAATGGTATATCAGTTTTCAAAAATTATCGGAATAACTAATATGTCTCCAAATTTAAATTTATCTCCTGCTATGGAAAAATCGCTTAGAATTATGGATAGTGTATCAATTCCCTTTGAATTAATTGAATTGGAATGGAGTAGATATTGGAAACCATTAAATAAAATGGCTCCTCGAATCCGAAATGATACAATGATGGCATTGTATAAACGAGGCCTTGTTGAAATTTTGGAGAATGGTCCGAAAAAACACGCTGTTTTAAAAAAATAATTATCCATAATGGATTATCTTAAAAAAAATTGCATATGTGTGTATTTCTGTATTTTTGTCATCAATACAAATCTTTTCAATATATTCAATGGAACCATCTTCCATCGTTGGATTAAATTTTATGAATTTAACCATCCACGATTGTTCGCTTTCGATGGCTTTAATTAAATGGGTGATGTTATTCACTTCCCATTCCATTCTATGCTCATTGAATCTAATGACTGCGTCATTATTTCTGGCATAATTCTAAAATACATCTGCGATATCTCTTTTTTGACTCATTCTATTCACCTCTTATTCTATAAAACAATGGTCTCTTTATATATATAATATATGTAATTATGGGCTTTGAACGTTTACAGTTTAACAAAACTTCTGATTTCTAGTGGATTATAACTCTTTTGGGAAATTTTGTAATAATCTGCGTGTTTATTTAAATACTGGTTGTCTGCCGTCATTTATATTTCCAGTTGAAATATATTATTCAATAGGTTGATACTGGTAAAATTTCATCCATTTTGTATCTATGTCTCGATTTTTTAATAGGATTATTCCAAAAATCCAAAAGGTACATTTCCATTGAGAGCATATTTATAAAAATAATTTTATGGGAAAACGCTATCGTCATACGCTTTACTATCTATCACTATTATATTGTGCGTCAATTATTATAGTCCATACCCCACCCCCTTTGTTTCTACTGGAACGTCTCCGACGGTGTGTCGGTAAAATTATTTTTGACACAACTCATATAATGAGCTTTTAAAATGTAGTTTGAATTGTCCATCTTGGTCTCAATAGTAAAATGCACGATTAAAAACAATGTCGGTCGGTGCACATGCTTTAAAAAATGCATGTGCACCGCTCCCTGTACGTTCTATACTATACGGGTAAACTATATAATACTTTTCCCTGATTTTTACTGGATTTGCCCATGGCCAGTTAAACCGAATATGTAGTGCAGAAGCTTTAAATAAAAATACTACTTATTTTGCGTAGCAAAATAATTTTTGCATAAAAGTGGCGGACATACTACACTATATGCAAGTATGAGGTATACGTAATGGTTGACTTAGTTGATAATTTTGAGCGTTTTGACGGGCGTGAACATTCGGTTTTTACCGAAATGGCAAAAGAACGTATTAAGGATTTGATATATAGCCTTGCAACCGTGGAGGAAGAGCTTGTTAAGGGTAGTGCAACAACCCAATCGTTAGAAAATTACATTCAACTCATCTATACGTTTAAGACTTGTTATTTATTGGTTTCAGAAAAACTTCAATCTGATTCCCTCAAATCTGAAATAGAATCTCTTCTTATTTCTCCTGTTGAGAAAAATTCAGAGCGCAGAAAAGACGTTATTAAATCTAC
>JAUNXM010000083.1 GCA_030539815.1 Methanobacterium sp. | reverse complement strand
AATGGTAAAATCAAAAATCAGACGTTTTATCATTTTTATGAAATCTATTACAGAAAAATCAGTGGCAGGGGGAGTATTTTATCAGATGTTGATGTAAAAACAGTTTCTGTATTTACAAAATATATGCATAATATTTTCAACTTTATCTATGAACTGAATGGAGATGCAATAAATAAAACTATTCTAAATGAAATAGTCTTAAATTGCCTAATTATAATTCAAATGAAACATAAAGACCCTTATTTTGATATTTTGAAACGCTTGAACTATTATTTCATGCTTAAAACGGAATTGTTGGGTGATAATATGTTAGAAGAAGAAAATGTAAATGAAATCAAGAAATTAGGGTTTAAATACAACAAAAAATCTACTTTAAATAGAATTAGCGAAGAAGACTCCAATATGGTGCTGAAAATGGTCGAACAAGATCCTGCTTTGAAGTATTATATTATTGGGCAGTTTTTGAAGTATATTGATAATTTTAAAAGAGGTGAAGGCAAAAAATCTGGAGTTTTTGCTAATTTTGTTACTAATGCAAACCGAAACAATCTTAGAAACCTTTTTGTCACTGAAATTTTACAAAAAAATAATTATTACATCCAAAAAATGAATAAAAAAGGAAAATTCACTTTTAAACTGTTTGAAAAAGACTTTAATTCATTATTTGATGAATCAAAAGGATTTTCATTCGAAGATTATCTTCTTTTGATCTTCACAGGTTACTATACTGAAAATCTACTATCTTCAAACTATGGTATTGAAAAATAAGGTGATAAAATGAGTGAAAAAACTGTTAAAAACTACTACCAAGGCATATACATAACAGAAACTATTATGGGAAATCCTAATGGTGATTTTGTGGATAATTCACCTAGAAATTTTGATGGGAAAGTGTTCACAACAGATAAATGTATAAAATACAATGTTCGTAGATTTATGCGCGAAATGGTAGAAGATACAGAAAATAAGAAAAATATGGTCTTTTTTTATCCAAGACAATCTGATGAAGCAGAATTACATGATGCAAAATATTTAACCAAAGATACTATTTTTGAAAAATTCTTTGAAAAAGATTTTGAAGGGCTAAAAGAAAATTCCCCCGATGTGCGTATGTTTGGGGGAACATTTAGTTTTACTGGAAGTACCCCAAAACAGATTTATGGTCCAATCCAGTTGAGTTATGGTAAAGATATTAACAATGCCCAAATCAAGAGATTACAAATTGGAGCACCTTTTGCAACAGATGATGGAAAACAAACTACAACTGGTTCAGAAGCCGTTGTTGACGATGCCATCATAAGTTACGATATAACTGTGAATCCAAATAACTATCCTGGTTTATTAAAAGAAAGCGATTTAGAACTATTCAAAAAATCTCTTTGGTATGGGACAAACCTAAGAAAGTCTACAAGTAAAAAAACAGACTCAAAATTACTTATTTTAATTAAATTTAAAAACTCACGAGAAGATGAGAAAGTAACCGCTCTAAACATTGGAGAATTAAAAGAATTAATTTCAATTGAAAATATGAAATTAAGGAAGGATCCGAATAATCCTGTAAAGAAAATAGAAATTAACAGCGCACAATTGAACGAAAAGCTCGTAAGATATAAGGATTTCATTGAAAAAATCATGATATACAGGGATCCATCTGAGATTAACATTAACATTGCTGTTGATGGAATTGAACAGGACAAAATATTCATTAAAGAACCAAGTGTTCTTTTGAATGGCGATTGAAATGAGTAAATATGAAGATATAATTGAAATGGATATTTGGAGCAGCTTTGGTTGCTTTACCAAACCGTTTTCAAATACGGGAGGGTTATTAACATATTTAATACCACCTAAAACTTCAATTATAGGAATGGTTGCAGCAATACTTGGTTATGAGTTTGATGATTTCGAAGAATTGGACGATGGTACGAAAAGGTACAGAATAGAAGAATTGTATGATATTAAGGTTTCAATACAGTCACTTTTTGATCTTAAAGTTAAGAGAGTTACTTTCAACTCTCATTATGGAAATGAACCTAATTTATTGAATGTTCATGAGGATGTCTTGATTGAACCCTTCTATAAATTATATCTGAACTTTCCAAAAAAGCTAAAAAACGAAAAAAATGAGTTTTTAAAAAGATTAAGGGCTAAAGAAAGTATTTATAACTTGTATATGGGACGTAATGAATTCTTTATGAACTATGAATTTATTAATCACTTTGAAGATGCAAAAACTGAGATATTGAACCCGGAAGATTCTTCTGAGTTTTTTAAACAATCAAACGAGCAGAAAGTTTATGGACTTTTGGATAAAAGAATTGTGGAAAGTGTCACATTATCTGAAACATCTGAACAAATACTATTTGGTAGATTAACAAGTGGTATTAAAAAATTGGCAAGTTTCTATGAGTATATCATCAGAGACTATCCTGTAAAGAGATATAATTTCATTAATTTTGAATATGCTCCAATATCTTTCTATTCAATGAATAAAAATGGGAATTGCTTTTTTAGTAACTTGAATTTGAAAGAAGATCAAGAATTACAACTATATAAAATTGGTGAAAACGAATGGATATCTTTGATTTGAGGTATGATGAAAACAGTTCCTGTTTTTGGACTGGTAATGACTCTCTTAAGATATGGGCGCATGATAATGAGCTTCTACGAGACCATATATCAAAAACCAAGATCCTATTCAGTCAAATTTCAAAAGAAGAAATTATTTTTGATTTTTATAATAATTTCTACAACCAAGGATACTTAGACATAAACTATGAAGATTTCTTAAGTTATCTATTCAAAATGGTCGAATTTCATGATATTGGAAAAATATCTTTCAATTTCCAGGTGAATAGAGTTCAAAATTTAGAAATCATTCCCCTATTGGAAAAATACGGATTTAATGAGTTAATATGGCAAATAAGTGCAGATCATTCATTCATTAGTTCTTTATTGTATGCCAATTACTTAATCAAAAATTTAAAGACTAAAAACTCGTCTTTAAATAACAATATAATACTTCTTTTATTCCCATACTTAATATATGGACATCATACAACAATAAAAGACATATTATACGAAACAGAATTTGCATATGATTCAAAATCAGAGAAAACATTTTATCTTTTATCTATTTTCTTATTTGGTGAGGAACCTCAAGATATCAGGACATTTCAGGACTCTTTATATATCTTTCTAAAAAAGAATAATGATCCTAAAATATCTTTCTATTACTCTTATTTTTACTCCATTCTAGTCACATCTGATGTAATTGCAAGTTCTTATGCAGATCACGATATTGTAACTGTGCGAAAATACTCTGAAAATTGGAATAATAGAATTAACGATGAAATAATAAATTCAATAAAACAAAAATTCTATGAATTAAGTTATAATAAAAAATGTAAAGATATTTCAAGTGAAGATTTGTTATCTGATGATAAAATCAATTTTTTAAGTGATATTAATGATTTGAGGACAGAAATGCTTAAAGAAGCTTCTTTTAATCTTAAAAATTCCTTAAAAAAAGATCCAAATAAAAAGATATTTTATCTTAACATGCCAACCGGTGGCGGAAAAACAAACACCTCGATGAAACTAGCATTGGATGTTCTTGAAAATACTGATATTAATCGTGTAATATATGCAATGCCTTTTATTAATATAATAGATCAAAATTATAACGATATAAAAGACTATTTTGGTTTAAGTGAAGATAACGGAGAAATCAGGAAAATATATTCAGCTTCTGAAAGTATTTTCTCAGATATTTCAGATGATGATAAATCAGAAATAATACTAAAAGACAGTTTTTTTGATTATCCTGTGCTTTGTACAACTTTTGTAGCTTTTTTTAACTCCATAATAAAAAATAAAAAAAGATACAAATATACACTCTCAGCATTATCCAATTCTATCGTGATTCTAGATGAAATTCAATCTCTCCCTTTAAAAAACTGGACTAGTTTGTATTATCTAATTAATGAGTTATCCACTAATTATAACATTTATTTTATTATAATGAGTGCAACATTGCCCGATTTTGATGAATTGAAGTTAAATAAGGATGTTAAATTTAATTATGAAACTATAAATTTGATAAAGGAACCTAATAAATATTTTTCACATTATTTATTTGATAGAACTGAAATTAAAAATGAAATAATTGAATTAAACACAAAGGATGATGATTTTTCTTTTTATTTTGAAGATATTTTGGAAAAAAACTTTGAGATTAATTACAATAAAGGTTTAATAGTTTTAAATACCATAAAAATGTCAAAATTGGTTTATGATAAGTTATATGAGTTAAAAGAGAAATATAGATTTGAAATAGACTTATTAAATTCCAGCATAATCCCTTCAGAAAAGAGAAAAATAATTCAGAAAATCAATAATATGAATTCAGATAATTCACGTTATATTTTAGTCAGTACTCAAAGTGTTGAAGCAGGAGTAGATGTTAGTTTTGATTTTGTTATAAGAGATTTTGCTACGCTTGATTCAATTGAACAAATTCGTGGACGATGCAATAGAAGTAGAGAATTAAATGTGCGTTTTTGTGATGAAAATAAAAAAGGAAATGTGTATATAATTAATATAAAACGAAATGATAGATTAGATCACAGGTATATTTATGATAAAGAAGAATTAGACGCCAAAATAAGGGAAACTGAAAAATTACTTGGAAATAACCTAAATTACGATTATTCGAATGTTTTAGATTATTATAGATTAATCTCCAATAATATAAACCGAATACAGGACAATAAAGAAACAAATTTTGTTTTTAGTGATAGGGACAAAAATATAACGTCTTGGAACACGTTAAAATTCTCTGAACTCACTGATAAGGATTATGGTGTTCATATCATTAAAAAAAAGAACAATCAATATTCATTTTTTGTTGCAATTAGAATGGATATTTTAAATGACAATGGTGGACTCAAGGATAAGTCAATAGAACAAATGGATGTTGATGAAATAAAGGATTTTTATAAAAAAAATGAAGATAACTTTATTTTCACTTTAAATGAAATTAAATATTTAAAAAATTATAAATCTGAATATGGAGTTAATTTGATCAAAAATAATAGTGTTGATGGGGTTAAATTAATTGAATGTTATGAAAAACTAATTAAAGAATTTAGAAAAGATATTGGGACTAAAAAAATACTTCAAAAAGAGTTTTCATCAATTTTGTATAAGTTTATTTTTCAGATTACTGGAAATGAACTTGAATTTGAAAACTTAATTATTAGTCAAGAACTCGAAAAGGTTGGATCTAGCTATTTTCACATAATTCCGCCAAATAAAATTGGTGATGGGGAAAATTGTATTTATTCCCTGAAAACTGGGTTTAATTTTGATTATTTAAAAAAAGAAAATGATTCAGTTAAAATTTTTTGAATTATAAATTTTAGATCACACTTTGAATAACCAAAAAATTTGAAAACATATATACTTTGAAAACTAATATTTCAATAGGTGATCTAAATGGCGGAAACTAAAATCTCAAAGGGTTTCCAGACAGTTGTTCCTGCGGAAATAAGAAAGAAGTTCAATGTAGGTCCAGGGGATATACTGGAATGGGTTTCTACAGAAGAAGGTGTGGAATTAAAGTTCCGGAAAAAGATGACCATTGATGATATACTGGGCATGGTTGATGGACCTGAAACTGATGCAGTAGAACTTAAAAAGAAAGCCCAGAGGGGCGAAAAGATTTGATTTTCATTGATGCTTCTTTTTTCATAGCTGCATCCATAAAAAAGGACCAGTGGCATACCAGGGTTCTGGAAATACTTCCTGAAGTTACAAAACAAGATAAAATGACATCTATTGTTGTTCTTTCAGAGGCAGTGACCATGGTTGGGAGTCTGGCGGGTGGTAAGATGGGGGCCCGCCTATACCATTACATAATAGATAACCATGACGTAAAATTCATGGATAAAGATTTAAGTACACAGGCCATGAATTTTTTCTTAAAATATGATGGAATGCTTTCTTTTGCCGATTCTGTTTCATTAGAACTCATGCAACGGGATAAAATAGATACAATTGCTTCATTTGATTCTGATTTTGATAAAGTTAAGGGAATCATGAGAATACATTAAGGGGTATGGTGATGTTATCCAAAACTGAAAAACACTTGCAGATCATGGGAACCCAGATCAACTACTACTTCATATGCAAAACCAAGTTATGGTTCTTTTCTCACCATATTAAGATGGAACAGGAATCAGATTTAGTCTCAATGGGAAAACAACTCCACCAGGGCACTTACCAGAAAGAAAAAAGAGATTACACAATTGACAACCTCATCAGCATTGATTTCATCAAAAAAGGTGACATGTTGGAGGTTCATGAGGTTAAAAAGAGTAAAAAAATGGAGAAAGCCCATGAATACCAGCTTTTGTACTACCTTTATTACCTGAATGTGGTTAAAGGTGTGGAAAATGTGGTGGGGATGATAAACTATCCTAAAATGAGGAAAAAGATTACCCTAAAATGGGATGGATCTCGTGAAGCAGAAATCAGGGAATTAACTGAAAAGGTCGCTCTTCTAATTGATGGTGACATGCCTAAACCAATTAAATCACCTACCTGCAGGAAATGTGCCTATTATGAGCTTTGCTGGGTTTAAACAAGTTACCATGGTTTGGCAAAAAAGATAAATATATTATAAAGTGTTCGAAAAAATGAACATATGTTCAAATGAACGTTTTCAGTGGTCCATCCCTTTCCCTCCTAAAGTTTTTAGGTGGGCGATATCACGAAGATTATCACACCCGCGAGCTGGTTAGACAGCTGGGAATTTCACTGGGCACTGCCAGCAAGTCTTTGAAGATACTAACCGAGGAAGATTTACTCATAAAAAGAGAAAGAGGTCGACTGAGTATATACCAGGCCAACATGGAAAACCCAATTTTAAGAGAATTAAAAATCCTCTTCACCCTCTTTGACCTCGAAGTTATGATCAAAGAGCTTAAAAAAGATTCCAGTCGTATAATGCTTTATGGGGGCTGTGCCACCGGCGAAGATACATCTGAAAGTGATATTGACCTTTTTGTACTAACAGATAACCCCCGACACGTCAATGAAATCACCACAAAACATCAGATAGAAATTTCACGCCAAATTTCCCCGGTTATTGTAACTGAAAATGAATTTAGACAAATAAAAAAAGAAGATCAACCATTTTACAATCAAATAATGAAAGGAAGGTCTCTTTATGAGGTTTCGATTTGAAAGATGCAAGGAAAAAGGCAAAATAATAAAGATTTGGGATAACTCAGATTTTGCGAATAAAGAGTTAAAAGAAGCTCGTGATGATTTAAAATCTGCTGAAAAAAGTATTAATGGAGATAACCCTAATGTGTAATTGTTCAAAGTTATTATACAATGTTCCATGCTTTTAGGGCTCTTCTTTTTACAAAGGGTTACCATGAGAAAAGTCATGCCTGTTAAAAACATGCCATAAAAGCATTGTTTGTTAAGCCCTTTGAAAGAAGCTGACATTAATAACTGGGGTTAAAAACATGCCATAAAAGCATTGTTTGTAGATGAGGGTGTTATAAATTCTGATCTACTTGATGATTTTGATTTTGCAATGAAAAGCAGAGAAAAGGCAAATTACAGTTATTCTTATAACAATGAACTGGCTGAAGATCTTTTTGAATCTGCAACTCAATTATTATCTATTGTGACAATATTAATGGAATAGGTGGGAAAATGAAGAGAAATTACTACATAATGTCGGATGGAATTCTTAAAAGAAAGGAAAATACGGTTTATTTTATGAACAAAGAGGGTAAAAAGCCCCTGCCTATAAATAAGATATATTCCATCTACGCTTATGGATCTTTAACCTTTTCTTCTCAAGTGGTGCATCTTCTGGCCAAAGAAGGGATACCAATTCACTTCTTCAATTATTATGGTTTTTACGATGGTAGTTTTTATCCCCGGGAAACCCTTCTTTCCGGTGATCTTCTGATTAAACAGGCAGAACACTACCTTGATCATGAAAAACGGATGGTGATTGCTAAAAAGTTTGTGGAAGGTGCAGGGCAAAATATGGGGAAAGTACTTTCATATTACCGCATACAAAACACTATTGGGGATACAATGGGGGATTTAGCTGGTTGTGGTGCCATTACGGAAGTGATGAATGTTGAGGGGAGAATGCGTTCTGCTTACTACACTCATATGGATGAAATATTGCCTGATGGCTTTAAGATGGAAGGAAGGAGTCGTAGACCTCCTGAAAATATGGTAAATGCTCTCATAAGTTTTGGAAATTCTCTTCTTTACTCCACGGTGCTGAGTGAAATCTATCATACTCAGCTCAATCCGACTATTTCTTATCTGCATGAACCATTCGAACGTCGTTACTCTCTGGCACTGGATTTAAGTGAGATATTCAAACCTATATTGGTAGATCGCCTTATTTTTTATTTGGTTAATAAAAGAATGCTTAAAGAGGAAGATTTTGAGCGTGACATAAATTACTGTCTCTTAAATGACCAGGGTCGTAAATCATTCTTAAAAGAATATGATGAACGTCTGAAAAAAACTATAAAACATCGTGAACTTAACCGTAAAGTTTCTTATAGGCGTTTAATACGTTTGGAGGCATATAAACTTATAAAACACTTATTGAGTTCAAAGGAGTACAAGCCATTTGTGATGTGGTGGTGAACTTAATGTATGTTATAATTGTTTATGATATTAAGGTGGAAAGAG
>JAUNXM010000082.1 GCA_030539815.1 Methanobacterium sp. | reverse complement strand
GATCAGGTGCATTTAATATTTCTTTCAATGCTAAATTAACAGGAACTGGGCAGTATTTAGACTGAGATGCTTCAACTATTTCTTGCCGGGTTCTGGCAATAAATGGTTCCGGTTTTAAAGGATAATTCTTATTCATCCGGGTTACCATAGCACCATCTATTATCTTTTTATCAAGGGCAAATATTAAAAACTGAGTTATTATGCCCCCAGACGAAGCATCAAATCGAATTTTTTTATCAGTTGAACATCCCGTATAACAATCTGTGTAATTTCCAATGAAGGAGTCTTTTGGTTTTTTCCCAAATATTTCCATATTCAATTTTTCAAAATCGACCTCTAGACCTGGACATACCTTATAACATATCCCACAATTAACACAATATTTTTCATTTATCTTTGGTAAAAATGTGCCTTTTTGAGAATTTAATTCCATTTTTATGATTTCTTTTGCACATAGTGCTGTGCAGGTACCGCATCCTGTGCAGAGCCCCTCAGAAACAACACTTGAGATATTACTATTTATATCTTTACTAACTGTATTATTCATTGGTAAACCTACCTAAAAGTTGATTGATTATGTGTTTATCTGTATCTGTGAAAGTTTTTTGAATTAGTAAAAGTATGAAATAAATTATCATAGCCAGAACAATTAATATAAACAGGTTTAACTTGTTGAAGTAAACTAAAAATGCACCCATAATCAAGGAAGCTATAAGTGGTTTTATGAATGTTTTATGTAATTCCTGAGATATTGAATAGTATTTACTGATGAAAAATATGAACAGGACATATACCAATATTTCTGATAGTACAGTTGCTATGCTTGCTCCTATGTAACTTAAATAGGGTATCATAACTATGTTTAAAATAACATTGAAGATTAATCCTACCATGTAACAAAACGTGCGTATTCCCTGTTTATTAATGGAAGTTAAAAAGGTGCCTGTGATGCTGGATATGAGTCTTAAAGGGATGAATAGTGATAATATTTGAAAGGCAAAGATTGCATTTTGATACTGGTTGCCGTAGAATAGATTTATAAAATTCCCCGCGAGAATAAAACAGCCCACAGTCATTGGTAGACTGATTATGGCCATATATTTGCAGGTTAGGATGGTTGAAGTTTTGAGTACGTCCTTTGATGAAATAAAATAACGGGACATGACGGGATACACAGAATATACCACCATAGTTGCAAATGCAGATGTGATGGCAAGTAACGGTGCATAAGCAGCATTGTATATGCCCACAGCCACGTCATTTTTTAAATAGGATAAAATAACGGTGTCAACTCTGACAAAAGATACGGTAAATAAACTATTCAATCCAAAAGGCAATGCATTCCTGAAAAATATTTTCCATAATTTAAAATCAACTTTTATTTTTGGTTTTTTAATTTTTCTAAGTAACAAGTATAAACCCAAGGCAAAGGTGAGAATAATGGATATTATATAACCATAAGCTATTCCCTTTAAATTTAATCCCACTATGATGAAAATCACTACTAAAGGAATTAAAAATACTTTTTCCACGACTATCAGAAGGGAAGTGTATTCTAATTTTTCATAAGCCTGGAATATTGAGCGGAAGGTTAGTACAAAAGACGATATTATGGTGTATATCCCAAAAAGGTAAACTAAATTGATTATTTCCTGTGAATATCCCATAATATTAATAACAGAGCATATTATAAAGCTATCGAACCGTTTTTTGTCTCTGGCCAGTTCCCTTATCATGAACTGGCTTATACCTAAATCTGCCAGGGGAATAAAAAGTGATGTGAAATAAATGGCCAAGTTATATGTTCCAAATTCTGCTTCTCCAAGGTACCTTGCCAAATATATAATTAAAACGAAGCCTATAATTGTAATTATAACTTGTGATACTCCACTGAAACCAATATTTTTTACTATTCTCTGCACAGTATTCATAAATCCAACTCAATATTATAATAACCGGTTTTATTATTCTATAACTGATTCATAAGTAATATTCCCAATTTTCCTAGATATCACTTTTCCATTTTAGCTATCCTTCCTCTTCTGAAATTCTCTTGAATATCCATAAACGGAGTTTCAACATTCTTCACAACTTTTGCAGGTACACCCACAGCTAAAGAATCATTTGGTATATCTTTTACTACTACTGCATTGGCTCCAATCATGCAATTATCACCTATTACCACAGGACCTAAAATTTTTGCGCCAGCACCGATAAAAACACCACTGCCAATTACTGGTGATGTACGGTTGTTTTTTATTTTCCCAATATTGCCCCCAATTGTAACTCCTTGCATGATTGTTGCATTTTTTCCTATGACACTATTGCCATGTATAACAATGCAATCTATATGACCAAATAAAAGTCCTTCACCTATTTTGGCATTATAAGGGATATCAAGACAAAAACATAGTTGGCGGATTATTAAAAAGATTGATAGTAATAAAGGATTATTTTTACATTTTAAATTCAACAGGCGGTAGAAAAAAACTGATCTGAAACTTTTAGACATAAAGAAAAACTTAAAATACATTAATAGAAGTTTTAATCTTGAATGGGGAAATTGAGTGGTTTGATATGCATAAACACGTTTTAGATCTGATCTCAAAATTTTACTGAATGAAACATCCGATTGAGCCATGAAATTAATCTTACAAAACAATTTTATATAGTTTTTTCTAATAATATCTTATGCTAATCATTTTCATTCTTTATATTAATGAATTTTTCATTTTTATTTATTAAAACAAACAGATATAGGAATATAAACCATTAAAGAAAAATTAAGATTGCATCTATAATTGATTAAAATATTTAAAAAATTGTCAGCAAAACTTTTTCACGTTAAAAAAATGGGATGTATGGAACTTTAATTTAATACATTAATGTAGTAATTAAATTAACATTTAGTATGATCAGGAAGAGATGGCATGAATTCTAAAAAAATGTTTTTAATAAATTCTTTAACTTTCTTCTTTCAAATTTTTAATAGGTTAGTCCCTAAAAATGAAAATCAAATATTATTTGAAAGCAAGCCTGATTTCGCTGATAATGCAAATGCTATGTTCCATTATTTAAATGAAAATGCAGAAATTCGAGATAAATACTCGTTCGTATGGATGGTAAATGATAAAAAAATGATTAAATCCTTAGAAAAAAAAGGAATAAAAGCTTGTAATAAGTTTTGTTTAAAGGGAATCATTTACCTAATACGATCTAAATATCTTTTTGTAACTCATAATGAAAATGGAAGTTTAAAGTCAAATAATCAAATTCTGATTAATTTATGGCATGGAATGCCTCTCAAATCTATGGGGTTTTTCAAAGAATCTGAAAATAATTCTTATTTGAAATTCATAAAAAATAGTTTTGGAAATAATGACTTTTTAATCGCAACTTCAATAATTATGAAAAGCGCATTCGCATCATCCTTTCGAATAAATCCCCGAAAAGTGCACATAACAGGCCAACCAAGAAATGATAAATTATTTTGTAATACCCGATCAAATATTTCAACTCTTTTAAATATTGATTTATCAAAATATGATAAAATAATACTGTTTTGCCCAACATTTAGACCGTCAAAATCCCGTACAAAGAGTTCGGGTTTAGTTAAAAAAAGTAACATTTTTGATTTCGAAGATTATGATGAGAATCATTTTCACGACTTTTTAAGGGTGAATAACATTTTACTACTTTTAACATTCCATCCGTTTGATGAAAAATATTATTTATCAGAATTTAGAGGAAATTTTAACAAAGACAATATAATCTTAATAACAAAGAAAATGCTAAAAAGAAGTTTTTTTGATTTGTATGATATTCTGGGAGAAATTGAAATATTAATAACGGACTATTCATCGGTTTATTTCGACTTTTTATTATTAGATAAGCCTATAATTTTCACACCAACGGATTTTCAGCAATACTCAGAAGAAAGAGGTTTTTTATTTGAACCATATGAATTTTGGACACCAGGACCAAAGGTACAAAATTATAAAACTTTTATCAAAGAACTTAAACAAAGTATTGAGGATCCTGAATATTATAAAAATGAACGTAAGATTGTTAATGATATTGTAAATCGATATCAGGATGATAAATCATGCAAAAGAGTATATGATCTTGTTTTCAAAGATAATGAAAAATTTAAGAGGGATGATAAAAATTAAATCAATTATTTTAGCAGCAGGAATTGGAAGTAGGTTGAATCCTATCACTCTTGAAAAACCAAAATGTATGGTTAAAGTTAATGGAATTCCCATAATTGAACACCAAATTAGGGCTTATTTAAGTTCTGGTGTTAAAATAGATTCTATTAATGTTGTTGTCGGATACAAATCTGATTTTGTTAAAGACTTTATAAAGGAAAATTATCCTGGAATTAAAATAATTGAAAACAAAGATTATTTGAGTACTAATAACATGTACTCTTTATATTTGGCTTTAAAAGATTTAAAAATTGATGATAACAGCTTTATATTGATAAGTAATGGAGATTGTGTATACGATCCAGATATTATTAAAAATTTAGTGGAAGATAATGGATCTGATCTGATTGCCTGCGATAGAAGTTCTCATATTGCTGAATCAATGAAAATAAAAGTGGATAACGGAACAATAATTGATATTTCTAAAGAAATTCCTGAAAAATCTGCATACGCGGTTTCAATTGACCTTTACAAAATTGGTTTCCAAAATTCACAAAAACTAAAAGAAATCTTAGAGACATATATCCTGAAAAAGAAAGATTTAAATCTGTGGACTGAAGTTGCATTAAAAGATCTCCTAGCTTATTCTAAGTTCAAGCCTTTTGATATCAATGGCCGAAAATGGATGGAAATAGACAATTTAGATGATTTAGCTGAGGCGGATATTAAGTTCAGCAACATAGATCTGGATCAGAAGAAATGTTTCATCATGGATTTAGATGGCACGGTTTATTTAGGGAATAAACCGATTGAAGGAACAATTAATTTTGTAAATTCTCGTATTGATAAAAATGACTTCTATTTCTTAACAAATAACACTTCTCGTGTTCCTTTAGATTATGTTAAGCGTTTATCATCAATAGGGATAGAAACTTCTTCCGAAAAGATTATTTCACCAGTTTACCCTCTATTTGATTATCTCAATGAAAAAAATATATCAAAAATCTTTTTGGTGGCAAATTCAAAGTTTACAAATTATATGTGCAGAGAATTCAAAGGACTTGAAATAACTGATGATCCTTCCAAGTGTCAGGCTGTTGTTTTGGCTTATGATACGGAATTGACTTACGAAAAATTAAAAACTGCATCTTTGTTGTTACAAAAAGATGAAAATATCCAATTTTTAGCTACTCATATTGACATGTTTTGCCCCACAGAAGAAGGGAATATTCCAGATATTGGTAGTATGACTCTTGTTATTCAAGAAACTACGGGCAGATCACCTGATAAAATTTTTGGAAAACCCAATAAAGTACTTTTAGAAAATATTGACAAAACCTATGATAGTAATGAAGTTGTTGTGGTGGGGGATAGACTCCATACTGATAAAAAACTAGCTGAAAACTTAAATTATGATTTTATTTGTGTCTTAAGTGGTGAAACCAAGCGTTCAGACGTAGATAAATTAGTGGCAGAAGATTTTCCTTCATTAATAGTTAAAGATATGGGGGAATTACTATCCAACTAGAAAACGTATCCATCATTGGTCCAGGTAGTTTTGGAACAGCTTTAGCCCAATTGATTTCAAAAAATGTGGAAGAACTTTATTTATTTGGGAGAAATGAGAACGTTATAAACTCCATAAATAATCAAAGAACAAATGATGTGTATTTTCCATTAAATCATCTGAATGATAACATTAACGCATTCCATCTTAAAGATGATGTTAATAATTTGAATGAAACTGATTTGGTTATTTTAAGTGTTCCTTCAGGAGTTCTGAGTGGTGTAATCAAAGAGTTAAATCCATATTTAAAGGATAAAATTATAATCTCCAGTATTAAGGGAATTGATTATCCTTCTCTGAATTTAATGACGGAAATCATAAAGGATCAAACCCAAAATGATAATGTTTTCAGTATTTCTGGGCCCACGTTTGCCGATGAACTCATTAACAATATTCTATCTGCATTAACAATTGGAATTGACAATTCTGATTATAGAAAGTCTATTCAAAAACTCTTCTATTCCCCTAGTTTATTCACTGATTTTTCTTCTGATGTCCAGGGAGTTGAATTTTGTGGTGTACTCAAAAATGTTTATGCAGTTGCCTTAGGTATTTTTGATTCACAGTTTTATGGGAATAATTCCCATTATGCTTTCCTTAATCTTTGTTTTAAAGAAATGCGTGCTTTACTTGATAAAATGGGTTATGATATGGATATATCCAATAATTATTGTGGTTTTGGAGATTTCAATCTAACTGCTTGTGTTGACAAGAGCAGAAACAGAACTTTAGGTCTTATGATTGGAAAAGATATTGCTTTGGATTTTGATAATTCTACCATAACCATGGAAGGTTTTAGATCCGCAATGGCAATCCAAGAAATGTCCAGAAAAGTTGGAAAAGATTTTCCAATCATAAATTTTGTCAATAAAGCATTTAAAGATAGAAGATGTGTGAAACCCGGATTAAACTCTCTTTTAAATGAACTTAAGAAAAATTAATTCCATCAAATCTTTTTCTTAAATCTTTTTATAATATTGGATAATAAGCATGGTTATATCATCGAATTGTTCCTGGTCCTTGGCGAAATCGTTGATTTTACTCTGGATATGATAACACATTTTTTTAAGCATTGAATCATGGTTAATTTTTACACCAGACTCAATGCTACTTTTAATCTGCCCGTTCAGGGCTTCAATTAATCTTTCCTCACCGAACATTTCTTCATCCTGGTTTATGGCCTCGGTCACCCCATCGGTGTACAGGTAGATCACGTCTCCAGGTTCCATCTGGATCTCTTCCTGATGGTACTGGGTGTTCTCCAATCCTCCCAGGATGAATCCTGGTTTGGACTTCAGCCACTGGTAATTTATCCTGGATTGCCACCGGTAATCTATCTCAGATTTAAGCTCCTGGTAATTTCCATCAGCATGGCCTTTACCATCACTTGCCGGGTTTTCATCACTGTGTAAGAGTATGGGTGGGTTGTGACCGGCGTTGACGAAGGTGAACTTACCGGTAGTGGTTTCCAGGATGCCCATCCAGCTGGTTACGAACATGTTCTCATCATTACCCTCCACCAGCTGGTTGTTAACCGTGGCAAACACTTCCTCTGGGTTTTTACCGAGCTGGGCCTGGTTTTTTATCAGGGTCTTGGCAATCACCATGAACAGTGCCGCGGGCACACCCTTACCCGATACATCACCAATCACCACTGCCAGGTGGTTATCATCCACCATGAAAAAGTCATAGAAATCCCCGCCAACCTCCCGGGCCGGTAGGTTGGTGGCGTAGATACTAAATTCATCCCGATCTCCCAGGGTGCTCATCCGGGGTAACATGTCGGCCTGTATTTTACGGGCAACATTCAACTCGGTGTTTATCTTTTCCTTCTGTGAGGTGACCGTTTTCAAGTTTTCCAGGTAAACCTCCAGGTCCCGTATCATGTCCTGGAATGAATGGGCCAGGATACCCACCTCGGTCTGGTCCGCAGCGTACTCCTGGCACTTCTTAGTAATGAGGTCACTATTGGTGATACCCTCAGAATCACTAACATAATTGGTGACAATCTCTGATATGGATTCTATGGGGATGGTTATGGTTCGTTCTATGTAACCCAAAAGCAGGATAGAGGATATGTAGAAAATGGAAAGGATCAATGTTATGTGGAGGTACACTGACTCCCAGAACACGATCTCTGCCCCCTGCACAACGGGGATGGTGTAGATGGACAGGATACCGGTCACCACTGCAATTATGGCCCCGATGATGATGAACACCAGGATCAACTTTTCGGTTAAGGTAACCCTTACCTGGCTTTTTTTCTCCCCTATCTTCCTGGTTACTGGTTTCAGGAAATAGATGAGGGCCAGGGTGTAGGTCACGGTCCCAGCAGCCATGGAGTAAATATCCGGGCCACTGTACAGGGAGTAAACAACATTCACCACTCCGGTGATGAGAGCCACCACTGCCAGGGTATCATAAAATAAAGAGGGTACCCGTGTTTTCCGGGTGGTTCGGGGTTTGATCACAAAAATCCGGTAGTAACTAGCACCAATCAGCACCAGGGTCCCCAACATTATGGAAAAATCAAAGTTATTCAGGGCGAATATAACCGTGGTTAAGGAGACCAGATCATAGAGTCCCAGGCCATCCAGGAGGAAACCCAGGAATCCAGCCATGACCATGGAGTTCACGAACATGATCACCACGAACTTGGTTAAATTACCCACAGTATCCAGTCTGGGGGTGCTGATGGTTTCATTCCGGTCCAGTAGGTACCATAGTTTGTAGGGTATGTAGCCGTAGAGGAACTGGACAAAGAAGTACACCAGGTAGATCTCCGGGGGATCACCAGATAGTATATCTGCAGCCAGGTACCCAAAAGCTGACCCCAGGGCACCCCATGGACCAAAGAGCAGACCAAAAACAGGGGGCAGGGCACTGGCAGGTCCCAATTCAGATATGGGTATGACCGGGAAGAGGTAACTGGAAACCAGGTTAATAGAGAAGATCAGGACACCGCATATAGCCAGTCTCTGGAGCTTGTGGTTTAAGGTGGGGGCATTCATATAAACCTGCCATATTAATGGTAGCACGATAAAATTTAATCGAATTTCTTATTAATCCTGTTTCTTTTTATC
>JAUNXM010000081.1 GCA_030539815.1 Methanobacterium sp. | reverse complement strand
CCAGATGAAACCTTAAAAAAAATTCAAGTGCCCTTCGAATGGACAGGTGAATCTTATTTATTTAATTTTGGTTCAATGCCTGTTAAAGAATTAACTCATCGTATTGATAAATTATTGACCAAATGAGGATATAATCTAGAAGATGGAACACTTTCACTTGGTCTTTGTATTAGATAACCTAGGGTACATGAGGAAACTTAAATTGTATCGATTTGAGTTTGTTAATATATTCGAGTGAAATGTAAAAATTATTGATTTTCTTTAGATAAAAATATATATGATTATTTAAAAGAAAAATAATAATAATTGCTGTATAAAATAGGGACGTTTACATGCAAGTTAAAGCCACACATTTCATAGATACATCCATCCTTGCCAGCATAGCCCTTGATGATCGAAACGAAAAAGAATGTTTAAGATACCTTAAACGGATTCCCCCAATATATAAAGGAAATATAAGTCTTTTAGTATTAGGAGAACTTTATTTATCTCTCCTTGATAATATCAATGATAACATAAGTCGCACTGGAGCTTTTCAAAATATAAGTGGAGTAATTGATCATTTAAATTTAGAATTTGTTACCCTCGAAATACCCCATTACAATCACTGTATTGGAAAGATAAAAAAAGCTGATTCAAGATTAGAAATAACCGATACTAAACTGTTAGCAGGGGCTCTTGGAAGTGAATGCACAGCATTCATTACCATCGATGAAAAGATTTTAGAAAGTCGAAAAATAAGTGAATTGATTAGAACAGTACATCCATTGGACGTAATTTAATATTTCTTCATATTTTCTCGCATTGATCGGATAATCTCGGCAGCAGTTTTGCCCCGAGCTTCAGGAATGAGATCTTCTTGTTTAATCCTTGTTTTAAGTCCAAACTCTTCCCTGAGCTTTTTAGTTTCAGCATCCATATCCAGTATTATGATCTTTTTGATATATAATAGTTAGTGAAGGGAATAGGATAAAGTTAAAATCGTTTCATAGTAGTGCAAAGATATCTTATAATCTCAACCACTAAAACTCTTTGCCTAACCTTAAGGCTTTTTTTTATTAAAGATATTTTTTAAGCCCAACTCTACCTGGATAAAAAAATGACAATAAAATGATAGAATACTTCCCTAAAATTACCTTGAAAAATGCAATTATTATTAATAACTTCAACCCTTAACCATAATAATAGAAGCCACCAGGGGAGTTAAATGTCATTGCAATGTCCGGAATGTAAGGAAACACTCAAAAAAGGGTTAATCATCTGCCCAGGGTGTGGTAGAAGGGGTGTTTTTGTTAAAGATGAAAACGTGGACACCTACTCTGCCCTACTGGAAAACTTCCCTTCCTGGATGACTCCCCGCCCCCAGCAGGAAACCATCCTCCAGAAAATAGCCAATGGATTAGACCAGGGCTACCATTACATCCTCCTGGATGCCGGTACCGGTATAGGTAAATCAGCCATTGCCGTGACTTTAGCCAATTACTTCTCCTCCGCATACCTGGTGACCATCACCAAACAACTCCAGGACCAGTACCATAATGACTTCAAATTCCAGGTTTTAAAGGGTAGGAATAACTTTGACTGCATGGAGGGCATGGTTTTCAAGGACACCACCTGTGATGATGGTCTCTGCCAGACTGCAGATCTTGTCTGTGACCATGGCATCAGTAGTAAAGGGGAATTACTCTGCTTCCGTGACATGCGGGGCCAACCATTCTATTTTAATAGTGACGACCCTTGCCATTACTGGCTGCAGAAGGGCAGATCAGTACGATCTCCCATCACCTTAATGAACTACTCCTCCTTTTTCCCGGAAATGAATTACATGGACCACTTCGGGGAAAGGGTGCTGGCAGTCTTTGACGAGGTACATAACATGGAAAACCAGGTCATGGACCAGTTAAGCCTGGAACTATCCAATAAAATCTTGAAAAAGGATTTCGAGGAATACCTGGAAAAATTAAGGGAAATAGAAGAACTGGATACCATACCCCAGTTAAGTGAGGAGGCCTTCACTGAGGAGGTGGACTTCTGGAGGAAACACATCGTCAAATATAATGATGCCTACAAATCCATACTCAAAGTACCCGACGTACCATTAAAAAAGCGTAAATCAGTCCACCGGGCTATTAACCGGTTATCCATGGTTGAAAGTGAACTGGAGGATCATCCCACGGAGTGGGTGATTGAAGCCAACCAGAAAGCAAAATCAGTTACCTTCAAACCAGTAGAGGTCAGCCGCTTTGTGCAGAGGTACCTACTGGGCCATACTGATTACTGTCTCCTGATGAGCGCCACCATACTCAGCAAGGAGCACTTCTGCAAATGGCACGGGATCAACCCGGATGATGCCCTGTACATCCAGGTTAAAAGCCCCTTTAAAATAGAAAATAGGCCCATCTATCTAGAAACCACCGGTAGAATGTCCAGTAAATATATTGACCAAACCAAGCCCCGCTCCATTCCCATCCTTAAAAAGATCCTGGATAAACACGCCGAAGATAAGGGTTTGATACATACCCATAGTCATAAGTTAGCCACCTACATCAGTGAAAACATCCAGGATCCGCGGGTAATCATTTACAGTCCCCACCCTAATTCCAGGAGAGCCCCCAAAAGAGAGGTGGTCATCAGGAAATTCATAGAATCCGAGGAACCACTGGTACTGGTGGCTCCCAGTGTGGATGAAGGTGTTGATTTCCCTGATGATCTGTGTCGTTTCCAGGTTATCTATAAAATGCCCTTCCCCTACCTGGGTGATAAGCAGATCATGACTCGTATGAAGAGGGATGGATACTGGTATGCTTACAAGACCGTGGCCAGTTTAGTCCAGGCTTATGGTCGTGGCATGCGTAATGAGGATGATTACTGCAACACCTACATACTGGACCAGGATATTTATGGTGTCCTAAAGGAAAGATGGCGTAAATGTTTATATTTCATCCCTGAATATTTTGAAGAAGCCATTGTATGAATATTTCATTTTATTCACAAATTAAAATCTTAAAAAAAAAGCGTGCAATTAAATATATTTTAATGAATTATTCTTCATTTTTCGTAAATTTGCCGGTACATTGTTGAGAATGTATGAAATAATCAATTAAAAGAAATTAGAATTATGTTCTTTTTTTAATCCTTTGGAGATATTCTTTTAATGGAGGGAGTGATTAAGCTACTTTTTTAGTGCTTGAATGAATAACCGATTCCCCCTCACCCAAGTCCTCACCAGAAACCTGTTTATCTATTTCTATTTCTGCCAGTTCCTTCTGGAAGGTCATTAAAGCCTTGGTTGTTTTGGACTCCCGGTTAAGAGTGTAAAGCTGTGCACTACCTATTTTACGTGTGGGTTTAATTATCTGGTAGGTTTCCAGTTCACCCAGTAATGTGTAAAGGGTGCGTCTGGAGATTCCAGAAGCTTCAGAGAGATCTTTCTTAGTATACTCAGACCAGGGATGGGTGATTAATATTTCTATTACTCTAACTCGAGGATAATCACCCATAATTTCACTTAACATATTGTCACCTCAATCTGTATACATATTAGTCACTGGATGTATATATAATTATCATAATACGTTCATATTAACCACACCCTCCAAGATTAATAAAAATTTAATAATAATAAACTCTTAATAATTTTAACTTAATTATCAATTAATAGAAGCCCAACTGGGAGATATAAATGTTTAACAAAATAAAAATAATATCCTTGATATTTTTACTTATCCTGGCATCATCTGGATTTTCATTCGCTCAGGATAACAATAATACTGATTTTAACACTTCACTTGGGGATAACTCTACCAACACGAGTTCTAATTACACATCCCATGGTTATGGTCATAATTCTCTTGAAGATTTCTCATCAGGTGCAGATGTTAATGATGACTTTTCCAACCCCGTTAAGTTCCAATACTTAAAAGGTGTTCTAATTTTCTCTCCTGAGGAATTAGAGAACCTCCCCTCCTATTATGATCTCCGTCTATTGGGCAGGGTGACCCCGGTGAAGGACCAGAACCCCCTGGGAACCTGTTGGGATTTTGCCACCCTGGGTGCACTGGAGTCCTCCTTAATGCCTTTTGAAAGCTGGAATTTCTCAGAAAACAATATTAAAAACATTTTAAGTTACAGTTACCCGGAAGGTTTTGACCGAACATTCACCGGGGGTGGGGACTGGTTAGCACCACTGGCCTATTTCACCCGTTATTCCGGCCCAGTACTGGCCATAGATGACCCCTATAACACTACCAGTGATTATTCACCACCAGGACTTACCCCGGTTAAACATGTACAGGGCGCTGTGATCATACCCCCACGGGCAAATTCCACCGA
Source organism: Methanobacterium sp. (assembly GCA_030539815.1). Classification (GTDB taxonomy): domain Archaea; phylum Methanobacteriota; class Methanobacteria; order Methanobacteriales; family Methanobacteriaceae; genus Methanobacterium. Next base: position 4,469 of record JAUNXM010000081.1, on the reverse strand, counting down.
CAATGCCCAGTATAAAGTGGCCATTATGAAGTACGGGGCGGTGGTTGCCCAGATGTGCATTTACGGTGACTATTATAATAGTTCCTCCTATGCATATTATTTTAATGATTCTGAACCCATTAACCACGACATCTGCCTGGTGGGCTGGGATGATAATTACAGTAGAATGAATTTCCTAACCCCACCCCCTGGTGATGGTGCCTTCATTGTCCGGAATAGCTGGGGTACTGACTGGGGAGATGGTGGATACTTCTATATATCCTACTACGACACCAGGCTGGCCACGCAGGGGGGCTGTGTCTTTACCAATACTGAAAATACCACCAACTACAACCAGGTCTACCAGTACGACCCCTACGGACTGGTGAACATGACCGGTTTTACCAGTGAAACTGCCTGGTTCTCCAACGTGTTCACTGCTAACACCACCAATCCCTTGAAAGCCGCCAGTTTCTATTCCCTGGGACCCAATTCCACCTACAATGTCTCAGTATATTTAAACCCGGAAAATAACAATCCCACCAGTGGAATACTCTCTTACTGGAAAAATGGGGTTATAGCCAGTCCTGGGTACAACACCATCCCCTTCGATAGTTACATTCCGCTTAGTATGGGGCAGATGTTCAGCGTGGTGGTGAAAATCACCTCCCCTGGTATCCAGAGCCCGGTGGCCTATGAGTATCCTCTGGTGAATTATTCTAGCCGGGCCTCCAGTAATTTCGGGGAAGGATTCATCAGCAGTGATGGTGTAACCTGGCTGGACATGGCCGGGGTGATCAGTAATGCCAGTGTCTGTTTAAAGGCCTTCACCGTGAGTGCTGCTGGCCTGGTTTTATCACAGGAAACTGATAACCCCAACCCACAACTTGGTGACCCCATCCAGTTAACCATTAAACTCTTCAACCAGGGCCCGGGCACTGCTTCCGGGGTTACAGTTAATGATAAACTCCCATGGGGTCTTTCATTCCTTTCCTTCTGGGCCAGTTCCGGAACTTATGACCCGGCCAGTGGATTATGGGTTATAGGTGATCTCCCCTATAACCAGACCGCGATCCTTATTATAAAAGCCCTGGCCAGTAAACTGGGTGTTTACACCAATCTGGTTACTGTTCAATCCCTAACCTACAATCCCTTAACCAGTACCGGGGCATTGAGTATTCAGGTAATTTTAGATCAAAATTCAGGACTGGTTAGGGCCACTACCGTTCCCCTTCAAAACACCGGGATACCCATTGTACCTATCATCCTATCGTTTATGGTGATAATAGGGGGATTTATCCTAGGGCGGGGGGATAAATAAACTCATTTTTTAAAAAGCACTATATGGGTTAATCCAGACAATTTTTCCAAATATTGTGGCTCTTACCACCAGTTTAAGCTCCATCTACTATTTTTCATGATTTGTAAGCAATATGATGAAATTCTAAATCATATCACCAAATAACAAACTATATTTTTTTTGTTGTATTAATACAAAAATAATCTCTTAAAAAATTAAAAATTAAAATAATGGCGAATTAAATTCATAATATTAATTTAAAATCCCCTAAAAAATCATAAATTTAATATGGCTAAAAATAAACTTATTATATATTAAAAAATCATTAAAATACCCGAATTGGTACATCGATCATTGGAGTAAAACAATATGCCCTACCTGGTCTGCTATAAGAAGAGGAAGTAATGAGTTCACCCACTGTGAGTGTGGAGAGAAACTCAATTATTTTGAGAATCTAGAGGATTCCTATACAAATAAGGAGGAGAATTATCTCTATGAGCCCTTAGACGAAACTCCCTATGAAGCTTTAGGCGAAGCTAAGGGAGCCTACATTGATCTTGATAGATCAAGTGGTGAAGATAACCAATCCCCTGTTAAGACTAATCAGCAGGACCGGATAACCATAACCAACGGAACATCCTTCACCCAGGAGAAGGCCACCCAGTACCGGAAAGGCCAGGAACAGGGGCAAATACTGACCTACGCCGGAGTTATTCTGTTCATCATATCCCTTTTTGCCATCTTCCGCACCCTGAATCTTCTCTACGGATTAATAACAATCGCAGGGGTGTTGATGGGAGTTTACGGTAACTCCCTTACTGAAAGGAGTAAAAAGGAGGGTTATAGTTGGGAGAGGGGACTGGAAGGTGAGAACATGGTTACCAAGTACATTAACACCTTACCACTGGACTACCACGCTTACCATGATGTCCAGCTCCCGGGTAAGGGTGGTAACATTGACCACATAGTGATCGGGCCCACCGGTATCTTCGTTATTGAAACCAAGAATTACACTGGAACCTACCGGATCAAGGGTAACCAGTGGTTGTACCAGAAACAGGGCAAATGGGTGGACATTAAAAAGAACCCCGGATCCCAGGTTCGCCTGAATACCATGGATCTCATTAAATTCCTGGATGATCATGGTATTCCCAGTAAGGGTACCTGGATTACCAGTCTGGTTGCACTTAACTGCCCTGATTTCCGGGTACTGGAAACACCCCAGACCTACAAGGTTTTAATACCGGAAACTGTTCCCAAATATATACTCCGACAGAAAAAAGTTTCAAATATTGATTTACTGGAACGGGCAGCCCAGGAACTGGAACCCTTATGTGTGGAACTTAGCCGGGGACGCTAGTTAAAAAATATACTTTTCTATTTTTGAATTAAATAAGAATATAACCTCAATATTTCCAATTAAATAGCAAATATTATATTCGCATTGGTAAATGCTATATTAAGAAACACATTATCCATACAGTATTAATAAATATCATCTGCACGGAGTAATTATAAACACAATTCGCATAGAATATTGATAAACACAAATACACAGAAATGTTGATTAAACATTCCTCAAAGTAACAATGGCTGTTTTAAACTTGTATACTGTTTGATAGAATTATGGAGACTTATAAATGAGAAAATATTACCTGGATAACCTACGGTGGATTATAATTTTAGTATTATTCCCCTACCATACCCTCCTCCTTTATAGTAGTATTGGCTCTTATTACTTCCACGTTGCTAACTCTGCTGTTGCCAATGCCTTTATTTTAAGCTTTGCACCCTGGTTCATGCAATTACTCTTTACTGTGGCTGGAATTGCCACTTATTACTCTTTGAAAAGGAGAGACTCTCAAGAGTACCTTAAGGAAAGGGTTACCAAGCTCCTCCTCCCCACAGTAGCTGGTGTTCTCCTGGTTATACCAATAAGTGTCTATTACGGCTACCTGTACAGTGGATACACTGGGAGTTTCCTCTCCCTCTGGTTAACTATCTTCACCAACCCCCTCTATTATCTGGAGAATGGAATAATACTGGGACCCCTATGGTTCCTGTTATATCTCTTCCTCATTTCCCTGGTTGCCCTGCCAATTATCATGAAATACAAAAATAGCCAGTGGAGGATACCCCTGGAGAAGGTAACCATACCCAAACTATTATTACTGATAATACCATTAGCCATTGGAAACTTCTTCTTGAATTTATATCCAGAAAAAAGTATGGTACAATTCTTCTTACTCTTCCTGTTTGGCTACTTCCTATTATCCGATGATGGTGTCCAGGAAAAATTGGAGGATAATAGATGGCCACTTTTCATCTCATTCCTGGCCATAACCATTGTCTATCTAGTGATAACATTACCTACTATAGATTCTGCAGGCAATGCTGCCAGTGCCTCATCATTCTCCTTGGAGACCATTCTGTATCTCATCCTACTGAAAATATTTGTAAACTCCATACTATGGCTGGGAGTTCTCAGTGTGATGGGAATGGGTAAACACTACCTGGAATTCAAAAACAAGATAACACTGTACCTATCCGCAGCATCCTTCCCTATATACATCTTCCACATAGTATGGATCAACCTCTTTGCCTACTACATTATAGGATGGATACCCAGTTTGATGGCCCTGCAGGTAATTCTAATCATGGCCCTGAGTTTCGTATTCACCATTGCCACCATTGAAGTGGTGAGAAGAATCAAAGGAATGCGATTCCTTTTTGGAATCAAGGGATGAATTTTTTTGTGGGTGCTATCAATTTCCCCCATAATAGACTTGTGGTGGTGATGAAAATTCTCACAAACTATTAAAGAAGACTATAAAAGCATACTAACTCTAAAAACTATTAAAAAGGACTATAAAGTGTATAAACTCTAAAAACTTGTAAAAAATACTTTAATAATCATAAATACTCTATGAACTTCATTTATAGGATAAAAATAAAAATAAAAAAATTATTTTTTCTTAAAAATTACTCAACAGTCCACCTAGATCAGTTCTATCCTCGGCTGACCCTTGACCAGAGTACTTAAAGAGGGTTTTGGATAGGGAGTATACATTCATGGATTGTATCCATACCTTCCCGTTTCCTGAGAGTTTGGCGAAGAATATTCCTTCCCCACCAAAGAGGATATTTTTAAGTCCTTTCTGGTCCAGGCCCCCTATGAATTCTATGTTGT
>JAUNXM010000267.1 GCA_030539815.1 Methanobacterium sp. | reverse complement strand
AATCAATTCTTTTACTTGTCAAAAAAAACCATAATGCTAAAGGTTTAAAAAAGTAAAGCTAATATGTAAGAAACAAAAAGGTTTGATAATAGGTTTGTAATAATTTCAATCCCCATATTTGTAAGAATTTTAATTTGTAATGAGTAAAGAGTAATGGACTTGATAATATGATAGTTAAGGAATGGTGTATGTACTGCGGGGAATGCGCTGGTGTTTGTCCCCGTAACCTTATAGAAGTACGGGAAATCAGCTTAAAATTCAATGAAGACAAATGCAAAGAATGTAACATATGCGTCCAGGTGTGTCCAGTGCAGGCTCTGGAAAAGAGAGATGATTAAATGATGGAAACTGATGTTCTGGTTATAGGTGCCGGTCCTGCCGGTTCAACTGCAGCTAAACACGCTACCATTGGCGGTGCCCAGGTAGTGGTAATTGATAAAAAATCAGAAATAGGAACCCCCAAACGGTGCGCAGAGGGAGTTTCCAAAGATGGTCTTAAAAAATTGGGAATTGAACCATCCCCAAGATGGATTGCCAAGGAAGCCACGGGAGTGCGAATGGTCTCACCAAATGGCACTGCGGTGAACCTCACTGATGATAAGGTGAAATTACCCGAGGCTGGTTACATCCTGGAACGTAAGGTCTTTGACAAGTTCATGGCCATGGATGCCGGTCGTGTTGGTGCCCATATCATGGTGAAAACCCTGGCAACTGGTATGAGAAGAGAAGATGACCAAGTAGTGGTTACTGTGGAAAATATGGGTCAGGAGATGGAGATCAAAGCCAAGATAGTTATTGCTGCTGATGGTCCTGAATCCCGTGTTGGCAGGTGGGCCGGAATTAAAACCGCCCTTAAACCCAAGGATATGGAATCCTGTGCCCAGTTCGAAATGGCAGGGGTGGAAATGGCTGAACCAGACTGTATAGAATTCCACTTTGGCAGTGTAGCTCCTGGAGGTTACGCCTGGATATTTCCTAAAGGTGATGACATAGCCAACGTGGGGCTTGGTGTTTTAACCACCATAACCGATAAAACTGCATACCAGCACCTGTTGGAGTTTGTGGAAAACAATCCTGCCACCAAGAATGCCCAACCAGTGGAACTCAATGTGGGTGGAGACCCGGTGGGCGGATTACTGAAGAAAAAGGTGGCAGACAACGTCCTGGTAACTGGGGACGCAGCCAGCATGGTTAACCCCCTTACTGGTGGGGGTATAATCAGTGGAATGCTGGGAGGCCGTATAGCTGGTCAGGTGGCTGCCCAGGCAGTGGCTGATGGTGATTACTCCCATGAAAATCTTGAAGTATACAATAAACTCTGTGAAGATGAACTGGGAGAGTCATTCAAAAAGTATTTGAAGGCTAAAGAGTACCTTTTAAGCCTTTCTGATGAAGAACTGGATGAAATTGCTGATGTTTTCAAGGACAGTGACTTTGAAACCATTAACACGTCAGAAATGGTTAAAAAACTAATTAAAATCTCACCAAAAGCCCTTTTAAAGCTGGGAAAATTGTTCTGAGGATTTTTAAAGTTTTTTATATCCCCTATTTTTTTTATTCTCT
>JAUNXM010000266.1 GCA_030539815.1 Methanobacterium sp. | reverse complement strand
ATCTAAAATTCTTTTTGAACGCTCATTAGTATTTTCACCCTTTATTAAAGATACAATTTTTATAGCACCAGCATTAATAAAGGGGTTAGAAGGTTTATGCTTATGATTTATTTGCATATTCATAATAGAATTAAAGGCAAAGCCAGAGGGTTCAGTTCCAACTTGACCAAATATTTTTTCTAAACCGTTATCTAAAATGGCAAGGATTAGTGATGGAACCTTTGATATACTCTCAATTGCAAATCTAGAGTCACAATCTCCACAAGAATAAAGCTTATTTTCACTTAAACTATAGATAGATGCTCCTAATTGGTTTGGATCAACTTTAGCAAGAGCAGGTATATAGGTAGCAACATGGCCTTTACCTAAATATTTTCTATTTTTTTCTACGAGCTCTTCTAAAAGCTCTGAGTCTAATTTCATATAATCACCTCTAAATCAAATTATTACATGTAATGATTTAATACTATTAAAATTTCAAAAATAAAACAAATAGGTAAAAATAAATAAATTAATAATATATTTATATAAAAATATAAAAGTAACTATTTATTTTCATACTTAATATAAAGATTAACAATACAGTAAGTGATTTGTTAGTGAATTAATATTATTAACAAATTGTAAAAAATATTAATAAATTGTTAAATTTTAAGTAGGTAGTATATTGATAAAATTAATATTTTATGAAATAATAACTATTAAAAACAATAGATTTTAAGTTATATACATTAGATATAATTTTTAGGTTTTAATATTTTGTTAATAATAGTGTTTTAGATAAAATTTATAAGTGTTTAAAAGTTTTTAAACACTTATAAATTTATAGAAAATAAACAAAAGATACAAAGAAAAAACTATAAAAAATAAAACACTAATTAGCTATATATAAACTCTACCTAAAAATGGAATAATAAAATTATTGTATATAAATAAATAAAATAGTAACTTATTTTCATATTTTCAACTTATATAAGTTAAATATAAAAAAAACAAGTAAAACATGATAAATACTTATTTGTTTAAATATTAAAAAGTGCTTTTGTTATTTTTTAAAATTTAATGAATTCATTTAAATTTTAAAAAATAATTATAGAAAAATTAAATTAAACACAAATTTTGGCATAATAAATGCTCAATAAATTAGTGTATAAATAAAATAGAAAATTTTTTAGTTTGTTTTCTATAAGATTACATAAGAACTAAACGTAATTAAAAAATTAGGAGGAATCAAAAATATGAATTTTGATAAGACAAAAATAATAAAGGACAGTTATAAGACTCCTATAATGGGATTAACAGAATCAGATGTTGCAATGCCAACTACATCTTTAAATAATGAGCCTATATCATCAAAGCTTGCATATAGACTTATAAAAGATGAGCTTTTAGATGAAGGAAATGCAAGATTAAATCTTGCAACATTTTGTCAAACATATATGGAGGATGAAGCAATACAGCTTATGGCCGAATCACTTGAAAAAAATGCTATAGATAAATCTGAGTATCCACAAACAACTGAACTTGAAAATCGTTGTATTGATATAATAGCAGATCTTTGGAATAAGC
>JAUNXM010000080.1:7225-8935 GCA_030539815.1 Methanobacterium sp. | reverse complement strand
AGAATTAACCAAGTTATAAACATACTGGAAGGATTAGAACCTTCTAAGGAAATAACTGAATGTATTGAAATACTGGAAGAAGTGAAAAAGATAGAAGGCTGGTAGGAATAGGCTTTTAACGTGTTTATTACAATTTTCTGAGAATAAGCATTCTCTAAGGTTCCAGGCAAACTAACTTATTTAAATATTATTAAAATAAATTTTTATTATTATCTATTTTCATAATTCGAATCGAATAACACTCATTTTGGTTTAATATCATATTGGTTTAATAATAACTAAAAAAATGAATCTAAGGAAACTTGAGTTACTATGATTTTTTTTAATTATTGTTTTATAGATTGCAAACATAGTAATAGTTCAAGAAATACCTTTCTACACACCAAGATTTAGGATATGAAAAATGGTTGAAAATAAACATCAAAAAGAGACCCACCTTTCAACAGGATCTGTAAGGTGGATACAACACCCTTTAATCGAACCGGCGAAAATTGAAGCACGTCTTTACCAGCAAATTCTTGCAGCTAACGTTCTTAAAAAGGGTAATACCATGATAGTGGCCCCTACTGCTCTGGGCAAAACTATAGTGGCTGCTCTGGTATCTGCAGACCGGCTTAAAAAATATCCGGATAGCAAAATTCTACTTTTAGCACCCACCAAACCCTTGGTGGTGCAGCATGAGGAAAGTTTCCGTGAATTTTTAAAATCAACAACCACCAGTCTTACCGGTGCAGTGAAAGTAGATGAACGGATTAAAAGATGGGAAGAGTCTCAAATCATCTGCGCCACACCGCAAACTATTGAATCAGATATTATTGCCAGCCGATACTCCCTGGAAAATGTTTCACTTTTGATCTTCGATGAATGTCACCGGGGAACCGGATCATACTCATACGTTTTTCTGGCACAAAGGTACACCAAACAGGCCAAAAATCAATTGATACTGGGGTTAACAGCGTCCCCTGGGGGTGATGAAGAAAAAATAAACCAAGTGTGTGATAATCTTTTCATTAATGAGGTGGTGGTGAAAAATGAGGATGATACTGATGTTAAACCCTATTTTAATCCAATCGAAGTGGAATGGATAAAAGTTGACTTAAAAAAAGAACAACTAGCTATTAAAAACCATTTGGATGTGGTTTTAAAAAACCGACTGAAGGGTTTGAAAAAACTGGGGGTACTCAGGTCAACCCAGCAGGTCAGCAAAAAGGACATACTAATGGCCCGGGGAAAAGTTCAAAACAGAATATCCCGAAGTGCCACCCCACCCCGAGATTGTTTACTAGCTATATCTATGTTAACCGCTGTTTTCAGTGTTATGCACTCTCTTGAACTACTAGAAACCCAGGGTATGAGTAATCTATACTCCTATTTCCAACGCATGGGCCGGAAAAAGACAAAAGCTGCGCAGGGATTACTTAAGGATGAAAACTTTAAAACTGCTGTAAACCTTACCCGGCAGGCTAATCAGAAAGGTTTAAAACATCCGAAGCTTGAAAAGCTCATGGAAATCCTTAAAGAAGCCTCTGAGGATCAGCAGCAAGTTATTGTCTTCAGCCAGTACCGGGATACCGTTAATCAGATCTATGACAAGTGCCAGGAAGAGGGTATTAATGCGGTTAAATTCTTTGGGCAGGCCAACCGTGATCAAGAAAAAGGTCTCACCCAGAAAGAGCAAAAAGAGATCATAAAAGCCTTCCGGATGAAAAC
>JAUNXM010000080.1:0-7215 GCA_030539815.1 Methanobacterium sp. | reverse complement strand
GGTTCTGGTTTCTACCAGTGTAGCAGAAGAAGGTATTGACATTCCCAGCGTGGATCTGGTGGTACTTTACGAACCTGTGCCCTCGGAGATACGAATGATCCAGAGACGTGGACGTACCGGGAGGACAACCAAAGGACATATGATTGTTTTAATAACAAAGAACACTAGGGACGAATCATTTTATTATTCCAGTATGCACCGGGAAAGGAGAATGAAAAAACAACTGGCCAACGGCTTCATCCCGGCAGAAAAACCTTTGATTGCCAATGATGAGGATGTGAGGGTCCTGGATAGAAAAAATTCCAATGACACCGAAACTAGAGAAGAGAGAAAAAATAAACTGATGGTGTATGTGGACCACCGCGAATCCATGTCCGGGGTTACACGGGAATTAAGTAACTTGGAAGTGAGTGTAGAACCTTCCAACCTCCTCGTGGGTGATTACCAGATAAATTCGGATGTTGTGGTGGAAAGAAAGAGTACTAAAGATTTTGTTAGCTCCATGATTGATAAAAGGTTATATAAACAGGCCCAGGAACTGGTGGAGAACTTTTCCAAACCATTGATCATCCTGGAAGGTCAAGATCTCTACAGTAGTGGATTACACCCTAATGCCATTCGAGGAGCACTGGCCAGCCTGGCAGTTGATTTCAACATACCTATCATTCCCACACGTAATCCCGAAGATACTGCAGCCATGATAAACAGAATTGCAATCAGGGAATCAGATAAAGATACCAAGGAAGTGCAGATCCAGACCGAAAGAAAACCCCTTACTCTACATGAACAACAACTTTTCATTGTGGAATCATTACCCAACGTGGGCCCAGTAAATGCTCGGAGACTTTTAAAAGAGTTTAAAAGTGTTAAAGGAGTTTTTAATGCTAAAATTGATGATTTAATAAGAATTAGTGGTATTGGTAGGGTGAAAGCCCGTAATATTCGGGAAATTATTGAATCAAAATATTTAGATTCATCCAATTATTCCGCTGATCAAGTTTCGGAAGAGAAATCTATTGTTAATGGGAAAAATAAACCACAACAGGAATACTATCTGGAAAATAGTAAAAAAAATGATTAAAATTAGTTGAATATAAAGAAAAATTTTATAAGGGGAATATTGGGAATTGATATGTTAATTGAACCTTGAATGGAGAATGAAGATAGATGAAGATTTTAGTAAATGAGAAAGGAAAGAAATTTCTGATTGGCGCTGATGACCTGCACACGGACCATGGTTACATTAAAAAAGAAGAAATTGCCAGTAGCAATCCTGGAGATGTTTTAAAAACGCATTTAGGTAGGGAATTCCGTGTTTTACAAGCAAACATCAACGATTATATTGAACTCATGGACCGCAGATGCTCCATCATCCTACCCAAAGACTTGGGTGTAATGGCAGCCTACACCGGGTTGGGTTGTGGACAGCGAGTGGTAGAAGCCGGTACTGGGGCAGGTGCAGCCACAATATTCATGGCAAACGTGGTAGGGGAAACTGGTCATGTTTACTCCTATGAATTAAGGGATGATTTCTCACAAATAGCTAAAAAAAATGTTAATGGATTTGGATTAGAAAATGTAACCCTTAAATGCCAGGATGTGGTGGAAGGGATTGATGAAGAGGATGTGGATCTGGTATTCCTGGATCTGCCCAAACCATGGGAAGTAGTGGAACATGCCCTTGAAGCACTTAAATCTGGAGGATACCTAGCAGCCTACACTCCCTACATTGACCAAGTGAAACTACTAACTAGAATACTTAAGAAAAGAGAATTTTCTAATTTAAAAAGCTTAGAATGTTTGGTACGTGAGATAGAAGTTAAAGATAAGGGTGTGCGACCAAAAACCAGAATGACTGGACATACCGGTTATTTAACATTTGGAAGAAAAATATAACTTAGATATTCGAGATTCGTATTTTGAATTGATAATTTATAATTAAGCTTATAAATTGACACCTAATGATTGAATAAATCCTGTTAAATTAATTTAAGTTAAATATTAAGAAATCTCATCTAAAAAAATTATTAAAGATAAGTTAATATAATAAAGTTTGATGTGGGTTTTGTGAATGAATATTCACGCTTGAACTAGGGTTATGGTGAAAAATATGGGTTTCAATTTGAAAAATATTATTTCAATTAAAGATTTTAGCAAGGGAGACATTGAATATATCATCAAATTGGCCGAGGAAATGGAACCCATTGCCCGGTCACAGGAAAAGTCCAGTGCTTTATCTGGATCTATTCTGGGAATGTTATTTTACGAGGCTTCCACCCGCACTCGACTCTCATTTGAAACAGCCATAAAAAGGTTAGGTGGGAGTACAGTTGGTTTTGCAGAGGCCGGTACAAGTTCTGTAACTAAGGGTGAGAACCTAACTGACACTGTGCGCATTGTCGGAGAATACACTGATGCCTTGGTAATTCGTCATAATATGGAAGGAACTGCCCGTTATGTTGCAGAAATGGTGGACGTCCCGGTTATAAATGCTGGTGACGGTGCTGGGCAGCATCCCACCCAGACACTCCTTGATTTGTACACCATGAAACGTATTTTGGGTGATATTGAAGAACTACACGTGGCATTGGTAGGTGATCTTAAGTACGGTAGAACTGTGCACTCCCTTTCTTATGCTCTGGCCATGTTCGGAGCAAAAATGAGCTTTGTATCACCACCAGAACTTAAAATGCCCAGGGAGATCCTCCATGATCTGGCTGCCGCAGGAGTTAGTGTCCAGGAAACCGAAGATATTCGTGATATTTTAAACTATGCCGATGTTTTGTACGTCACACGGATCCAGAAAGAAAGGTTTCCAGATCCTCAGGAATACTTGAAAATCAAAGGTGCCTACACCATCGACTCTAAACTCCTTAAGGGAAGTGAAGCTATAGTAATGCACCCTCTACCTCGTGTTGATGAAATTTCACACAATGTGGATAACACCCCTTACGGAAGATATTTTCAGCAAGCATTTTATGGGGTTCCAGTTAGGATGGCCCTCTTAAATGTAAAATAATTAATAATAAGAAATCCAATTAAATATGCAATTAAGGTTTTTTTTAAATATTTTAGATTTTAAAAGGGTCATAATTATACAAATGAATTATTTTGGATAATTTTTTACGAATGAATATTTTTAGTTAATGTTCAATTTTTAATTTTAAATCAATAATCTTTAATTTAAAAAATAATAGTGATAAAAAAGGAATGGATAATGGGAAGTTGGTTAGTTAACCAGTCCACATAGCATCTTCTAAAAGTTCCATGTCACACTGAAGGGTGATGAGATTTGTTCTTCCCTTACCCCTGCCCCTTGATACGGTTTTTGTAGATATAAGTCCTAACATTTCCAATTCATTAATAAAATCGAAGATTCTACGGTATGAAACTGAATCTCCCTTGGTTATATCCTTGTAAACATCGTATAATCTTCCAGAAGTGATTTCTTCCTTACGTTTGGTAAGGTATATCAGGGATTCCAGTACTTTCTGTTGCTGACTGGGCAGAGTCATGACAATATCAGTGACCTTGTTATGTTCTATTTGATCCTTGGCCTCTCGTACATATTCTTCGTAAACCATGTCAGTACTCTTTTCATCAGCTAATTCCCCAGAAGTTCTCAATAAATCAAGAGCATAACGTGCATCCCCTTCTTCTTTAGCAGCTAGCGCAGCACAAAGAGGTATTACTTCCGAATGAAGTACCCCATCATTGAAAGATAATTTTGAACGTTCTTGTAGGATATCTACCAGTTGCTGGGCATTGTAGGGTGGGAAAACGATCTCACGGTCACGGAGACTGCTGCGAACACGGGGTTTGATGAACTGTTTGAAATCTACAAAGTTACTGATTGATGCTATTGAAACATTATCAGTTCGGGTAAGAGTATAAAGTAACCCGTCACCATCGTTTTTTAATAGAATATCAATCTCATCCAGGATTATAATTAAAATCAAATCATTACCAAAAACATTCTTCTTGAAAAGATTACGAAAAGCATTTATCACTTCCGCCTTAGTCCAACCACGGTAAGGAACATCCTGACCCATTTGCTGACATAATCTGGCGATAACCTGGTATTCTGTGGTGAAATCCGTGCAACGAATATATTCTACCCGTACATTCACATTTTTTTCCTTGGATATCTGATCCAGTTGTTTCTTAGCAAACTTGGCCACCGCAGTTTTCCCAGTACCAGTCTTACCATATACTGTGACATCAGGGGGTGTTACATTTTTCAATGCTTCAACCCAATATTTAGCCACGGATTTTATCTGATCTTCACGGTGAGGTAAATTATCAGGTAGAAATCTATGGTCTAAAAACTTTTTACACTTAAAAACTGAATTTTTGTCGCCCAATTCCTCAAATATATTCATAAATACCACTTCTTATAATAAAAATACATTTAGTCCAGGATTTAATTGAAACATGGACTATGATTGCTAGTTACAAATTCAGGGAAAAGAACCAGTCACCCCAATGGATCTTATTCCGTGAATAAAACGATTAGTTCATTGTATGATTAGTCTAATATGATGAGCACTTTTAAAACACTTTTTAAATCTAAAACCATCATTTTCAAACCAATGAATTGATAGTTTATGAATTTACCTACCATAACCATCAATGGATATAATCTAATGCCATAAAATGCGATTTCATGGCAGAGATTTATTTGATTTGATATTCTTGATTTTGAATTTATAGGAATTTCACTAAAACATGACAAAAATATGATATTCTTCAGTGAGGATAGTACACTCAAAAACATGAGAGGGAAATTTCAAGTGTAAAATAATCATCATGATTTACAAAGTGAAGGTGCGTTTCAAGTGTAAGTAACTAATCCTATATTAATGGTTATGGTGAGGGGTCAATTTCAAGTGTAAAATTTCAAAAAGAATAGATCAAATTTTGAATGAGAGGTGTATTTCAAGTGTAAAAAAATGCGAAATAAAAAAAATATTTATTAAAAAATATTGATTTGAGAGAGGTGTATTTCAAGTGTAAAAAAATAGAAAAAATATGAGAAAAGAGAAAGAGAGATCAATTTCAAGTGTAAAAAAAAATGTATAGAATAAGAATAGTAATAAATAAATAAATAATATTATTTAAATGATGTAAATTAAAAAAATGAAAATAATATAGAGATGACTAGAAATTAATTTAAGACTATTTTAAAATTATCTTAAAGAATCAACTAATAAAATAAATAATTATTAACTATTTTTATATTCAAAGCTTTAAAACAAGGATAAAATTAACGATTATTCATCCTGTTGAAAAATAAAAAAATGAAAAATAATACTTTTTTTTAAAATTTATAAAATAAGACAAAGAATTATAAATTAATTAAAATTAATTAGTATGTATCACACTTTTATTATTATTTTTACACTTGCAGTCAATCTCTCACAATATCAATTATGTACATGCTCATTTTTTTCATTCAAGAATTCCAATTAGTCATAAATTTACACTTGAAGTAGAGGTATCACTTAGTTTTTTAATTAAATTCATTAGTTTGTAATTATCGAATACACTTGAAATTGATCTCTCTTTCCATCTGTTTTTGTGTCTATCATTTCAAAAGTTACACTTGCAATTCATGTCTTACTCTTTGAATCATAAAATTATTAATTCAGTTTTTTTCACTTGTTTATGTTATGGATTACTAACTACCTTCATTTTCCATACCTATAATTTAATTTTTTAAATTTTTAGTGGATATCAACAGGAAAAATTACACTTGCAATCGCTGTCTTACTCATTGAAATTTAATAATTGTTGTAAAAATAAGAAACAATTTGTCCTTCATTCAATTGTTTAAACTATATATCTGGATGATATAATAATTCAAATCAGATTTAACACAATAATCCACTTAAAAACAACACAAAGCAACATAAAAAAATTAATAGCTTAAAAAATTAGAATAAATTAGAAATTAGATAAACTAAATTAGAAATTAGATAAAAATACATGGACATGGGATCAGTATGTTAGATGAGGGAACCTGATGGAAATTGAATTTTTAATCGTGATTTTTACCGCTGTTTTCATTGATTTAACTCTAGGAGAGTTACCCACATCAATTCATCCGGTGGTTTGGATGGGCAAATTCATAGGAAAAATTCGGAAACTTATAATCAATATTGGTAAAAATAAAAACAGATTTTCTGGTTTCATATTGACTTTAATCATTCTTATCATCTTTAACTTATTTCTAGTATTTATTTTATATATTTCCTCAATTAACTATATTTTTCATTTGATAGTAATTTCTATTATCATTTCAACTACTTTTGCCATCAAATCTCTCGTAAAATCCGTACTTGAAGTCTATTTTGCATTAAATATAGATATAAATAAAGCCAGGATTGTTGTTTCTTATTTAGTCAGTCGTAATACTTCTGAATTATCACAGGGTGAGGTGGTATCTGCAGCAATTGAAACCCTTACCGAAAATATAACTGATTCTATTATCAGCCCTATTTTTTACATTTTTATCGGTGGTTCATTGGGGATCTTATTGCTAACAAATTTCGGTGACACTGTCATTTATTCTTTTTTGAGTTTATCTGGGTTGATTGGGATTGGATATTACCAATTTCAGTTGCCAATTCTCTTAGGGGCTATGGCGGGAATTTCATATCGTGTGGTGAACACTTTGGATGCTATGGTTGGGTATAAAGATCTTGAGAATATTGATATGGGCTGGTTCCCTGCAAGGCTGGATGATGTTATAAATTACATTCCTGCCAGGTTAACCGGTTTATTAATAGTATTCTCCTCTTTGCTATTGGGTTTTGATTACAAATCTTCCTGGAAGGTTATGATGGTTGATTCGGGTAAAACTCCAAGCCCCAACTCAGGATACCCTATGGCTGCTGCGGCAGGCGCGCTTGGTATTCAACTGGTTAAACCTAATGTATACAAGCTTGGAACCCCTGAAAAAGATTTAATCCCAGAAATGATAAAAAAAGCGGTTAACATAACCATGGTCACGGTAATGATCTTTCTATTATCTATATTTGTAATTCCCATCATGGTAATAATATTCTAAAATGATTATAGATGCATTTTTTTCATATTTTTTTCAACATAATTTAGTAATTTGACACATTCCCACAGTTTGTTTTGATCTAGTATCAATACATTTTACCGAGTTTCAAATCCTAAGTTTTCAAATCAAGTTTCAAACAACAA
>JAUNXM010000265.1 GCA_030539815.1 Methanobacterium sp. | reverse complement strand
ATTCTAGATCACATTATCCTTAAATCTAGATTCCTATTATTCTTTAATTTAGATTATCTATTCTTCTTAAAAAGAGCTATTTTTATAAATAAAACTTATTTTAAGCGTATTTTTTATTTTATAAGAATGATTTTTAAGGTCAGTAAAGTTTGTGTCCTGAGAAATTCCACCACAACACCCAAAATATCAAGTTTTCCTGATTTTTTTTAAACTAAAAGTGAAAAGTTTATAAAGGGCTTATTCTAAAGTGAACTTGTAGAAAGTATGGGGGAATATGTTCATATTCACTGATCTTATTCTTTAATACTATCTGCAAGTGTTTGAATGAAACTTAGAGATTTTGATGGGAAAATAATGGGGAAAATGATCCTTTAATTGGGAAATTATCCCTTTAAACGTGAAATAATGTTAGAAGGAGGATATTAAATGCATATTATGGAAGGTTTCTTGCCCTGGCAATGGTGCCTGTTATGGTACATATTATCCCTGCCAGTGGTGGCCTACGGAGTAGTACAGATCAAGAAGATAACTGATAAACATCCAGAATCAAAACCATTATTAGCAGTTTCAGGGGCATTTGTTTTTGTCTTATCATCATTAAAACTACCTTCAGTAACGGGTAGTTGTTCTCACCCCACTGGTACAGGTTTGGGCGCTGTTCTCTTTGGACCAGCAGTGGCCAGTGTTCTAGGAGCCATAGTCCTGGTTTTCCAGGCCCTTCTCCTGGCTCATGGTGGTCTTACCACTCTGGGTGCTAACATATTTTCCATGGGAATTGTAGGTCCCCTGGTGGCCTGGTTGGTCTACAAAGGTGTGCAGAAAGCAGGCTGGTCCCCGCTAATCGGGGTGTTCCTGGCAGCATCCCTGGCAGATCTCATGACCTACGTAACCACTGCCATCCAGCTATCCCTGGCATTCCCAGTACCCAGTTTTGCAGTGGCCTTCAACAACTTCATGTGGATCTTTGCCATCACCCAGATACCACTGGCCATAGCCGAAGGATTACTAACTGTGGTGATATTCGATTATATCATGAAACTGAGACCAGATATACTGGAGAACCTGAAGGTTATCGGTCCCAGGATAAAGGAAAAAGTGCAGGCGGTGGTCTGAGTGGATAGTAAATACTACATCGTCTTACTGGCCTTGGTGGCCATAATTGTCATTATTCCCCTGGCAATGTACAGTGGAATGGGTGAGGATGAAGGTTACTTCGGTGGGGCGGATAGTTCAGCTGGCCCGGTGATAGAAGAAACTGGATACGAACCATGGTTCAGTTCCATATGGGAACCACCCAGTGGTGAAATTGAAAGCCTATTGTTTGCACTACAGGCAGCCATAGGTGCTTTGATAATTGGTTATATCCTTGGATACTTCCATGGTCAAGCCAGCGAGCGTAAAAAATTCGAGAAATAACATTAAACTCGGTAAATTCCCCTTAATTAATTTAGGGGGAATTAAACTCGGGCATATTTTCTTCGATTGATTTAAGATATTCACCTGGGTAAATCCCTATGTTGGTTAGGGGAATTAAATTCCGGGAGGTACTGGGAGTTGATGTGTGGGTTGTTATTGACTAAAGT
>JAUNXM010000079.1:2114-7114 GCA_030539815.1 Methanobacterium sp. | reverse complement strand
GGGATTCATCAGTGGTGGAGAAAGAAAAGGAAGTTACAATCCCTTTATCCATTTTTCCCACTAGTCCCGCGGGTAAAACTGCCTTTTCACCAATCTTTTTAAGAATATCCAGGTCCCTTAAAATCAGCGGTGAACGAGTAACCATGTGTACCGGGAAATGAAATCTTAGGATGATCATTAAAAGTTCCCGGGTGATCTGGAGGTTCCTTTCCACTGGAAGGTAGGGATCAGTAGCTGAACCAAATGCTATGAACTCATATTCCCTTTTTCGGGCCCTGTTTTTAAGCTGTTTAACCAGGACTTGAGGTGCATTTATCTTAGCCGCCAGACCAGTTACCTGGTTTTCACCGTACTTACTACCCCTGGTGTAACAGTAAACACAATTAAAAGAACACCCTGAGTAGGGGTTTAAAGAATAACCGGAGAGAAACCAGTCATCAGCATGTTTCTGTTTGTTTAAAACCGATTTGACCTTGATCTCCCTAACCAGTTTTCTCACCCCTTTAAAAAAAAACATCATTTTTTGGAGATGGATGAATTTCAAATTTCTGCACAATCTTTCTAATAATTTCTGCAATCTTGCTAATAAAATAAATATATTAATTTGAATTCTATAACTTTAACCATATGAACAATCAGCAACCCCTTAACAACCTGCTCCCGGACATAAGAAAAAAAGCCCTTAAAAGGGTTAAAAAAAGGCCCCCGCACGAGTTAGCGGCCAGCTGGTCTGGAGATGACTTATTATATTCTGGACCTGGCCGGAGCATATTCATAGTTTTACCCACACCAGGATGTGCCTGGGCCCTGGCAAGTTCTGGTGGATGCAGCATGTGCAGTTACATTGCTGATTCCCCCCTGGAAGAAGTTTCTTCAGAGGAACTGGTGAATATCTTTAAAGGTGAGTTCCAGAGGCAAATCCAGAAACAGGACATCACCGGCCCCACTGCCATTAAGATCTTTGTATCCGGCAGCTTCCTCAATGAAGAAGAAATACCTAAAGATGCCCGGAGGGAAATATTCAAGGTTATCAACGAATACCATGATGTGGAAGAAGTTGTGGTGGAGTCCAGACCGGAATACGTTACTGAAGAAGTGTTAAGGGAATGTTGCCAGCTGATTCCGGATAAGATCTTCGAAGTGGCCATGGGATTGGAGAGTGCCGATGATGAGATCCGCCTGCAAAGAATAAACAAGGGTTTCACCCGGGAAGATTTCCAGAAATCCATGGATGTTATCAACAAGCTTAAATCAGATTTTAAAGTACAGGGCAAGGTTTACTTACTGGTCAAATCAGTGCTAACCTCGGAAAGGGAGGCAATTGAGGATGCAGTGAAATCAGCCCAGTACGCTGCAGAAATTGGAGTGGGTAGGGTATCTTTCTGTCCCTCTACCATTCATAAGGGAACTTTAATGGAATTATTATGGCGTCGTGGCTCCTACCAGCCCCCATGGATATGGAGCACCATAGAGATAATTAGCAGGGTTCGTGAATCCGTTAAAATCCCGGTGATCATGGACACTGCCGGATTCGGAACACGAAGGGGTCCCTATAATTGTAAAAAATGTAATTCCAAGTTAAAAGATTTGATCATAAAGACCAACATCAACCAGACCATTCCCGAAGAAGTTGAGTGTGATTGTAAGCTAAAATGGGAGGCAGATGTCGAATTTTCGGATGTGACCAGATCAACAACTAACCTCCTAAAAAACCATTAAAAGCTTTAGCCAATAGTAACATCAAAAAGTACAAAAATTTAAACATACCTACTATTTTTTAAGTGAATAAATGAAGATGAACGAGTAATATATCGATAATAAAGTTAGGATAGTGATTTATTATCGATTATTCCCCTTAATTTGAGTTTTACAAATTTATATTGTAGATTGAGGAACATATTTAGAAAGGTATTATATACATAAATAAACATAGCTCTTAAAGTAAGATTTTATTATTTGGTGAGGGGGAATATTGGCCAGAATTCTAGTAAACAGCAACCGTAGTGAAACCCTTGATCTGGAACATAATCTAAAATCCATGGGCCACCAGGTATTATATACCAATTTCCATGATTTCAGAGCAGTTAAAAGGGCACAAGAATTAGGTGTTGACCTTTTTTTTATGCATATTCCTTCTGAAAATCTGACTTTTCAAAAAGAAGATAATGATAATATTAACTGGTATGATATTTTTAATTCCAATATACCTGTTATTCCAGTAATCGATACTTCAGAAGAATTTGATTATAATTCAGTTGAAAAGATTTTATCAACATCACCACACTATCTTTTAAAACAAGAGATTACCCATCATAATATTGATAAATTGAAATTTACCATTGATATGGTAATTTGCAAACAATCAAGGCATTATAATGAGCTTAATAGTGACCCAAGCCCCCATGGTGATGAAGAAATATTTAGAACGCTTTACAATAAAGTCCCACTACCTTATCACTCTTTAGATGAAAATGGATGTTTTCTAGAAGTGAATCATATCTGGTTAAATACCATGGGTTATTCCCGTGAAGAGGTTATCGGGAAGTGGTTCTTGAATTTCCTAGACCCTGATTCCCGTGCCTACTTTAAGAAGAACTTTCCCCGATTCTTAGCTGCTGGAGAGATTCATGGTATAGAATTACAAATGGTTAAAAAAGATAGTACAACCATCCATGTTTTCTATGAAGGTAAAATCGAATACAACGAACAGGGAAGGTTTAAAAGAACCCATTGTGTTTTCAAAGATATTACCCTAAGTAAACAGACCGAAAAAGCATTAACAGAAAGTGAAGAAAAATTCCGCACCTTCATCCAGCAATCCCTGGACGGTATTGTGCTGTTAGACGAAGAAGGGCACATTATCGAATGGAATCAAGGACATGAAATAATTACCGGCATTAAAAAGGATGAGGTTATTGGTAAGTTGTACTGGGAGGTGAAATACCAGTTAACACCCCCACAACGACGGAGTCTCAAACGATTAAAACATATTATGAACCTCCAATTAGAAGCTCTCCAGACTGGAACTGCACCATTCCTAAGAAAGATTCATGAAACTGATTTGATACGTCCTGATGGTGAGATTCGTTATGTTGAACAACTTGCATTTCCCATAAAAACTTGCACTGGATATAGAATTGGTTATGTTACCCGTGATGTGACCCAACGAAAACAGATGGAGGAAGCATTAGACAAAAGGATTGTGGCCCTTAGCAGGCCCCTGGATAATCATGAAGACATTAGTTTTCAGGATCTTTTCAATTTAAGGGAGATACAGGAGATACAGGATCTTTTCGTCGAAGCTACGGGGGTGGGCTCCATCATCATCAGTCCAGATGGTAGGCCCATAACCAAACCAAGTAATTTTTGCAGTTTATGCACTAAGATGATGAATAATGGGGGAGTTAAGGGAACCTGTTATGATTCTGATGGTAGTGTAGAGCAGAACAGTTTTGAACTACCAGATATACGGACCTGCCATGGGGGTTTATGGGAAGCCAATGCCAACATCAGCATTGGGGGAAAACACATTGCCAATTGGTTGATAGGTCAAGCTCGTAGTGAAACACAGCAAGATAATAAAATAGCAGATTGCGCTAAAATAATAGGTTTTCACCCTGAAGAATGTGTAAAAGCATTCCATGAAGTTCCAATCATACCCCAAGACCAGTTCAAAAAGATCACCAGGGTTCTCTTTGCATTTGCAAACCAGTTATCCTCACTGGCATACCAAAATATTCAACAGACCCGTTTCATTACTGAAAGAAAAAAAGCAGAACGTGCCCTGCAACAATCATTGCGTGAAAAGGAAATAATGAACCGGGTGGTAACCCAGCTGGTTGGTGTATCAACAACAGCAGAGATATACCATATCATCGGTGAAACAATAGAAGAACTTTTACCAAATTCTTATATAATAATCAGCGGTATCACACCAGATAAAAAAAATATCCGTATAATGGAATGTTTTGGTTTTGATAAATACTTAAACAAATTAGAGGCTATTTTGGGAATCAATCCCTTCAAAATCAACCTTCCCCTCATGAACATGTCACAGGATGATCTTGATGATTACTTCAGTGTTCATCTTAAAGAATCAACTGAAGGAATTTATAAGTTAGCTTTTAGAAAAATCTCCCTCAAGGCTTCCCGGATGATTGAAAGGTTACTGGATATTGGGAAGATATATAACATGGGATTTTACTGGAATGGTCAGCATTATGGTGGTTTAACTATTGTCCTCAGCAAAGATCAATCCCTGAAACATGAAAAAACAATAGAAACCATTGTAAGCCAGACCTCCATCGCACTTCAACGTTCCTTTACTAAAAATGCTATAAAAGAATCTTTAGAAGAAAAAGAAATTCTTTTAAGGGAAATCCATCACAGGGTTAAGAATAATATGCAGATTATCAGCAGTCTCCTTAACCTGCAAAGACTACATGTTGAAGAAACAGAAACACTGGACATTCTAAAGGAAAGCCAGGGAAGAGTCCGTTCCATGGCCATGATCCATGAAAAACTTTACCAATCCCCTAACTTCACCAGAATCGACTTTAAAGATTACATTGAAAAACTGGTATCAAGCTTGATCTACACTTACAAAGTACAAGGACAGGATATTAAACAGGTTTTAGAAGTTAAGGATGTGGAGATGAATATTGACACTGCAATACCCTGTGGGCTGATTATTAATGAACTGGTAACCAACAGCCTGAAATATGCATTCCCTCTATCTACATCAAATACCACAGGTACCATAAAAATAGAACTCAATCAAATGGAAGACCAATTTAAACTCACAGTATCTGATAATGGGATGGGTTTACCCGTGGATATCAAACCAGAAAGTTCGGAAACACTGGGACTGCAACTGGTAAACAACCTGGTGAACCAGTTGGAAGGAACCCTCCAGATCGATAGGGGTAACGGGACAAAATTCATTATTATATTCACAGAACTGAATTATAAAGAACGGATTTAATGATAAGGGATAAACT
>JAUNXM010000079.1:0-2068 GCA_030539815.1 Methanobacterium sp. | reverse complement strand
ATTTAATAATGAATAATGAGAATGATGAATGGATTCAATGATAAGGGATAAATGGAATTAGTAATGAATAGGGTTAACGGAATTAAAAATAAAGGAGTATAATTAAAAATAATTCAAAAAAATGGATTAATAACTTTAAATCTAATTTTATATGAATTTTCATAACTTAAAAAATAAATTTAAGGTAAAGGTTTAGTATAGCAGTGTTGGGTTTTCAGGTCCTTGTACCTCTTTGGCTCCCTCTTTTTCAAGTACATCATAAACCTCTTTTATATCGTCCAGAATCATTTCAACCATATCCCGGCCGAAGTTTTCCTTAACCACTATTCTCAAAACAGCCACATCCTCGGCATTTGCAGGGAGGGTGTAAGCAGGCACGATCCATCCTTTCTCCCGGAGTTTTTCGGAAAGCTGGAATACGGTGAAATCAGCATCTTTTAAAGTAACCGCCACCAGGGGCACGATTATGTTTTTATTGATAAGTTCGAATTTACCGGAATCTTTTAGTGCTCCAGCCAAGTATAAGGTGTTTTCGAACATGTTATCCATTATATCCTTATAACCATTCATACCCAGCCTGATGAGATTATAGTACTGGGCAATTATGGTACTGCTTCCCTTGGAGAAATTCAGGGAATAATTAGGCATCATACCCCCTAAATAGTTAATGTCAAAGATTAAATCCTCGGGTAAGTCGGATTTGTCCTTGAATATTATCCAGCCCACCCCTGGATAGACCAGCCCGTACTTGTGTCCAGAGACATTGATGGATTTCACCTGTTCCAGCCTGAAATCCCATTCCATATTTGGGAAGATGAATGGAGCTACAAAACCTCCACTGGCACCATCAACATGTATAGGTATGTCCCATCCCTTGGTTTTTTTAATATCAACCAGTAAGTCGTTGATCTCTTTAATGGGATCCATCTGCCCGGTGAAGGTGGTTCCAATAACTGCCCCCACTGCTATAGTATTCTCATCAACTTCACTGGCCACGTCCTCGGCAGTTATAGTGTAGGCATCCCTTTTCAGGGGTATCAGTTTTAATTCCACATCGAAGTATTTAGCAAACTTCTCCCATACAGTGTGCACATCAGCACCCATTACAATGTTAGGCTTATCACCTGCTTTGCCCTCTTCTTCCCTGCGCGTTCTCCAGGTCCATTTATGGGCTAAAAGTCCCAGCATGATAGCCTCTGATGATCCTATGGTTCCGGTTCCCACTGATCGGCAATCGTTGGGTGCGTTAAACAGGCGAGCGAGCATGTTAACCACTCTATCCTGGATTTTTGATGTTTGGGGGTATTCATCGTTATCCACGTAGTTCTTACCAATACTGTCCATGATTAGCTGGTCGGCTTCTGGTTCCATCCAGGTGGTTACAAAGCTGGCCAGGTTCAAAGCAGGGTTTCCATCAAGATTCAATTCCTCGTGTATCAGTTGATAGGCGGCTTTGGCCGGCATACCCTCCTCTGGTATCTCATACTTGGGAATGCTTTCACTGAAATACCGGCTTCCGTAGGTGGTGGTGTTTTCCCGTTCTGATTTTTTCATTTTCCCCAGATCGTGCTTTTCAGATAACATAATTATTAACCCCTTTAAAACTCAGCTATGTACTTGAAATTCATTAGATGCTACTTTATGAAATTCAATGCTGCTAATACTATGATTCATTAGTTAATATTATGAAATTCATAAGAGTTATAAATTTGTTATTTAAAACCATGTTTACCTTAAATTCAATTATTAATTGGTTAAAATAAAAATAGTGTGTTAATTGGGAATATTTAACCAGCATAAGATTTAATTGGGATAAAAACATAGGCCCAGTAAGGATTATTTAAATAATGAGGGTGAATTTAAGCCTAAAAGATGTATTGAGGTGAATTAAATGCCCAAATGTAGTGAATGCAAATTTTATGAACCTTTAGATGAAGAAAAGGGAAATTGCTTCGGGAACGATGTTGCTGGAGATATGGATACTGATAACTGTCCAGTTAAGGCTTTCCGTCCCAAGTGAGTATACATTAATTATTGATACTCTTCTTAAAACTGTTTAAAACTCTTA
>JAUNXM010000078.1 GCA_030539815.1 Methanobacterium sp. | reverse complement strand
AGTTTAACTCTTTATTGGTAAGTTTTAAATCTTTATTCGGATTTTTGGGATTGTTGATTAATAATTCCGGTGTTTTTAAGAATTTATGATTCATTAATTTCTTTTTAAGTAAGTAAAATCACCTGATTTAATCAGGAGATCGACTCTTTTTCTGCAAATAGTTTAATAGATGTGAATATCAGTAGTGCGCCCAATATGATTTTTAATACAACCGAAGGAACATAGATAACTAAGAATGCGCCGATTGAGACGCCAATTATGGAACTTATGCCCATGGGCACCACTAACAAACCAATTTCGGACTTGTCAGTATACATCTTATTATGGACATGTCTGGTGATCCCCACTAGCATAGTGGGCAAACTGATGATCAAACTTAATGTACCTGCCAATTTAACATCTATCCCAAATATTAAAATTAATATTGGAATTATAACTTCTCCACCAGCAACCCCTAAAAGGCTACTGACAATTCCAATGATTATTCCACTGAAAAACGCTACAATCAGCTCCGTATAAATACTACCAAATTGTATTCCCATTGATCCGGAGGGAATGAAGCTTTCAATAATAAGAAGTAATCCCATGATCAAAAGTAATAATAACAATACCTTTTTAAACAAAATATCGGATATTTTAGTGGATATTCCTATTCCTAAATAAGCACCAGTTGTAGATCCTGCAATGATTGAAATTATCAGTAATATTTGGGGAGAAACCACTGCAATATCAAAATTATTCATTCTAAAAAAAATAGCCGAGGCAATGGTGATTAGGCTTATTAACATATTTAATGCTACTGCCTTTTTTGCAGTTTTATTAAAAGTTTTTAATAAAAAAGGCAGTCTATATTCAGCCCCCCCTAAACCCATAATGCCGCCTAAACAACCAATAGGCGCCCCAATAACAAATGCCAGTAGGGATGTTTTTTTATCGTTCATCTAAATCAAAATGACGGAACTATGGAAAATAATGACCAAAAGAGATAGTGAAATTTATCCCTTCATTTATGTGTGTTTTTCCTAGTTGTGTTTGCACCATTTGCCACTTGATAAATACTGTTAATGATGATCTTAAACAGGTCATCAGTTTGTAATCCACCGTGTCGATGTTCATCTTTAAGTAGCTCCCGGGCCATACCCACTATTTCCTCAGGACGGGTGGATCGTTTCATAAGTCCTTTTTCAATGTAATAAGAATCTACAGAGAGTAATTTGCCAGGATAACATGATATTACCGGAGTTCCCAGAAGAGCAGCTTCCCGATTCATGGTTCCACCAGCACCTATCACCAAGTCACAGGCCTTCATAAGACTAAATGTATCCACAGGCGGTTTTATTAAGGTGATCTGGTCATCATCCTCAAATATTTGCTGTTGTTCCCTGAAACGTGGAATCACCAGAATGTTAGCTTGATCTTCTAGAGCATCAACAATAGGGGACAGGACAGTTTTACGGCAGTCCGCATCTAGATATGAAGCCAGTGCAGGTTCTGGACGCATTAATATTGTTTTTTCCTTTTGAATATCTAGTTTAAGGTCTTGAAATATATGGGGGTTGTATTGAAAGTCCGCTAGATGAGTGATCTCCGATGTTCCATTGTAAGGATACAAGTGATCAGGGTGGGCACCGCAACCAACAACTGCCTCCTTTTCAATTACTTCTGGCAATATAATGTGATCACAGAGAGGTAAAGTGAGTTTGTTAGCAGCTATGGCATGTTCATTGTCAAGAACATATATACTGGGGATTTTAAGACCATAAGAAATACGGGGAAGTTCAATGGAGTGTTTTGAAACAGCTACATCTGGTTTTTCCCTGCTTATGATCTGAGAAAGCTCATAGGCCCGTTGAGTACTGCGGATAAGTTTCTCTTCCAAACTCACCCCGTGCCATCCCACCAAGTTGTAATCTATCCCAAATAGATCCAAAAGTCGGTGGACATCACCAAAACGGCGGGCAGTTATGAAAACTTCTTCACCCTGAT
Organism: Methanobacterium sp.; assembly: GCA_030539815.1. Lineage (GTDB taxonomy): Archaea > Methanobacteriota > Methanobacteria > Methanobacteriales > Methanobacteriaceae > Methanobacterium. The sequence goes on along the minus strand of JAUNXM010000078.1, from coordinate 7,074 downwards.
TCTCCAAGTAGCGGATTATACTGTGGAAAAACCGCACGTGGGGGGCGTTAACAATGTCAATCCATATCTTCAACCCATCACCAGCTATACAAATTTTAATTTCCCTAAATATTTAAAACCCTTTGAAAATTCTTGAAATAATACCCTATAAAATTTAAGCCTCTAGAATCCTTTGAGAATCCTTGAGGATCATTGATTTTAAATTCTTGAATTGATTTTAGTGATCTGTAACAATTTTATCAAATTAAGATCAATTTTCATTTATGAAACCATTAATGGCTTCAATTACTTCATTAAATCCATTTCCAGTTTTGAGGCTGGTTTTTATTACTTGAACTTCAGAGTTTATCTCAGCCACATCACTTACCATTTTATCAGAATCAGCACCTACTGCATCGGCCAGGTCCACCTTGTTAATGATCACCAGGTCAGCATCCTGGAATATCAAGGGGTGTTTTTCCACAGTATCGTCTCCTTCGGTTACACTGATTACCACCATACGCATGTGGCTACCCAGGTCAAAGTCCACCGGACATATGAGGTTACCCACATTTTCAATGAACAATACATCAATATCTTTAAGAGGCAAGTCATGCAGGGCATGTTCCACCAGGTGAGCGTCTAAATGGCATTCTTTACCAGTGTTTAAGCCCACCACAGGAACGCCATGTTTTTCAAACCGGCCAGCATCGTATTTGCTGATAACATCCCCGGCAATGACCCCAATCTGGTAGTCCACCGCATCAATTATGGCTTCTATAAGGGATGTTTTCCCGGATCCTATGGCTCCCACCACATCCACTGCGAAAACTCGGTCCTTATCTAGTATTCTCTGATTTTTTCGGGCCAGTTTACGGTTGGCCACCATTATATCGTGTTGAACTTCTACTTCTGCAACTTTATGCATCCTCATCACTCTTCTCTATTTTAATGGTTTTAACGTTACATTCTTTTCCAGTTAAGACTTCCACATTCCTTTCCCCACATTCAGGGCATACTACTATGGCCAGATAATGGTCAGAACCATCAGTATTAGCTAGTCCTGTAAATTCACATCCACGGCAATCAATTTCTACCGGGACATCTTCAATAATTATCTCCGCGTTTTTAAGAATTGTTTCCTCAACTATGACATCTAATAAAAATTTTAACTGCTCAGGATTTAACATGGTGAGCATTCCCACTTCAATAGTGACTTCCACTACCTCAATGGCATTGTTTTTCTCTGCAGCATCTATTACTGTGTCCACTATGGCTTGAGCCATGGATAATTCGTGCATTGGACTACCTCTCTAATTGTATTTAACCTATGTTATGGGAAGCTTATTAATAAAGTTAACAAATAATTAAAAGTGAAAGTAAAAAACTGGTACTTTCTTCCCATGGTGATAATCGCCCCGGAAGTTGAAATAAGCTATTTGAAACCTTTAGTAATATTTATAATAAATTTATGGTGATTTTAATGATAATCGGAGGATCTTCTTCCCAAAAACTGGCTGCCAACATTGCCCATGAAATGGATGATGAACTTTGCCCAATAGAAACCCGGAAATTCCCTGACGGTGAACGCTACGTGAGAATTAAGGGAGATGTGGAGGATGGGGTGGTAGTGGTGCAGTCTACTGGTCACCCGCAAGATGAAAACCTCATGGAACTCTTCCTAATTTTGAAAACCCTCCGTGAAATGGATATTACCAATATTCGAACTGTGATCCCCTATTTTGGTTACGGTAGGCAGGAAAAAAGTTTTAACCATGGTGAAGCAGTTTCGGCTAAGGTGGTCTGTCAGTTAATAGAATTTGCCGGTGCCAGTTCTGTTTACAGTGTTAACCTTCATGAGCAGAGTATCTGTGATCTATTTAACATTCCCGCCTACAATCTGACGGCCATGCCAGCTATTGCTGATTATGTGAAGACTAATGTGGATGATCCAGTTATCATTGCTCCAGATAAAGGTGCTCTGGGTTTTGCCCAGGAAATAGCTGAAATTCTTAACTGTGACTCAGATTATCTGGAAAAAATACGCTTATCTCCGGAGAAAGTGGATACTAAGCCTAAAAATTTGGATGTGGATGGTAGAGATGCAGTTATCATCGATGATATAATCAGTACTGGGGGGACTATTGTTAATGCCTGTGGAATTTTAAGGGAACACAACGCACGAATGATCATGGTTGGCTGTGTTCACCCGGTGCTAGTGGGTGATGCTCTGCTTAAAATATTTGCTGCCAGAGCAGACGATGTGGTGGGAACTGACACTCTCAAATCTGAAGTGAGTAATGTTTCTGTGGCTAGTGTGGTTGCTGATGCATTAAAAAGGGATGAATAACCAACAATATGATCAAATGTCCACCCCAAAAAAGGATAATAATTAATGGATACACTTACTATAATATTAATATCACAATTCAAACCCTACGAAAGTAAACTGTTACTTCATTATTACCTGGTGATCTTTATGTATAATTGGACTCCTGTAATTATCGGAATTGTTATAACTGTGATTTTAGGCTTAATTGGAATTTTTATACCATTTTTAGGTGTTTTAGCCCCTATAATTGGAGGTTTCATAGCAGCGTATATAATGGGTGGGGACTACAAAGATGGTGCAGTTAATGGTGGTATTGCCGGTGCCTTCGGAGGATCAATCCTAGGATTGGTTTTATTAGGTGCATTCACCGCAATTATTGGCGGGCTTGCTCTAGGATTTATATTTGGCCTTATACTTGGAATTATTGGAGGCACAATTGGAATAATAGTTAAACGTGGTTATGGGACTTAATATACTGAAATCAATTGAATTAACTTTATACTAATAAATCAACATTATGCTGAAATAAAAATTTGATGAGGAGGAATAAAAAATGGTCAATTGGTCAGCAGTGGCTTTTGGTTTTGTGGCAACGGTTGTACTGGAAACAATTGGAATTCTATTCATATCTTTAGATACTGCAGTTTCAATATTTATAAGTATTTTCGCACCAATAATAGGTGGTTTCATAGCAGCATACTGGGCTGGGGGAGTATATAAAGAAGGTATTATTAATGGAGGACTTGCCGGGGGACTGGGTTCTTTAATTGCTGCCATAATCTTCTTACCCGGAAGTTTAATATTCATTGCAGAAAACGCAGCTATTAGCTTTATTACCAGTGGAATACTGGGCATTATTGGAGGTTTAATCGGAATATTAGCCAAAGGAAAACCTAGAGGCAAAGAAGAACCTTCCCCATAATAAATTGAAGACTTAGTGTACTAATTATCAATCAATTTTTTCTTAACAATTTTATTACCTTATTTAGGAATAACCAATATCATCAATTTCCAAATATCAATTCCTATTTCTTAATCAGACAATCTCCACATAATTGACATCCTTATTTAAACCATGAATTAGGCACCTTTGTCCATTGAGTAAGCATGAATTATTCTGCTGATAATCCAAAAATTATATTATAAAACATAGCTCAAAGTAAATATATGGAGGGGTAGTCTTGATGAAACCTATTTATGAGGACCATATCTACCTGGGGGAGTTTGGAATTGGAATCTTTTTGGGAATATCTTTTTTTGGAATTTTAATAAACAATATTTTTAGAAATTTTATATTCAAAACCCCTAATCAACATCTAATCATAAACCTCCCCTATTTTTTTACAGTTTCAAAAAATATTTTTTCCAGATTAAGGACTAAAAATGAAATGGGGGCTTGGATCATGACCTCGGATGTAATTGGCAAAGAAAAAGATAAAGAGACTCTGGCTTCATTAAAGTTCAAAGCTGAACTGAAATTGCTTCCAATAGTCCTGAAGGCTGTGAGAGATGTGACTTGCAAGTATGGTCTTGATGAGGCTTCAGTTAGGGATTTAGAACTAGCAACCGAGGAAGCGTGCCATAATGTAATAGAACATGCCTATGAACCGGGTGAAGATGGTTATTATAAAGTGAAGATCCACCGAGAACCCACCTGTTTCCGGATTACAGTAAGAGACCAGGGGATACCATTCAACTTACAGCGATTAAATGAAGAGGAACCAACAGACATTGGTGTCCGGTTAATGAGAGCTTGTACTGATGAAATTAGAAGCAAATATCTGGGCAAAAGAGGAAAAGTTGTGGAACTGATTAAAAATTTCCCCTTTGAATCTGTGAATAACCTGGAAAAATCTACCACCAAAATAAAATCTAGTTCCGTGGATTTGGCACCTCCATCTGAAAAAGTTACCCTACGTCTGATGAGTTCCAATGAAACAGTTTCCCTAGCCCGGCTGATATACAGAGTTTACGGATACACATACCCCCACGAAGACATTTATTATCCAGAGAAGTTCGCCTCCCTTATAAAATCAGGACTGGTAACCTCATGTGTGGCAGTGAATGAACAGGATGAAATTGTGGGACATCTGGGAGTTTTCCGGGAAACCCCTGAAGATCATGTGGGAGAATCTGCTCTAGCAGCAGTTGACCCCCGTTACCGGGGAAGAGGATTGTTCCCCAAGATGAAAAAGATGATGATGGAAGAAATAACATCAAAAGGCATGCTTGGACTTTACAGCCGGGCGGTAACGGTTCATGAGGCATCACAGAAATCCAATGTTAAAATGGGTGCTAAAGAAACTGGTTTTGTTCTGGCACATTCCCCTCCCACCACTATTTTCAAGAAAATGAAAACTGAAACAGCCAATATCCGCCGAACTGTGGCTCTCTTCTACGTGCCAGTGGTTCCAAACAGGAAGCAAACTGTTTTTTTACCTTACTCTCATAAAAAAGCCATTAACAAAATTTACAAACACGCCCAATTGCCACGCGTAGTTAAAAAAGCAAATCCAGGTGATGTGAAGTTGAATTCGCATTCCCATATTTACTCCCATGTCTTACCAGAGATGGCCAGTGCATTTTTAAGGGTTAATGAATATGGGGTGGACTTTATAGATGAACTGAGACTTCAAGTCCAGGACCTATGCCAGCGAAAAATTGAATTAATTGTCCTGGATTTACCTCTGAAAGATCCCAGCACTGCTATTTTATGTCCTGAGATTGAGAATTTGAAATTTTTCTTCTGCGGTATAATGCCAGAATACTTGGATGGAGATTCAATTCGATTACAATACCTCAACAACGTGGCTTTTGATCCTGAGAGCGTGGATGTTTATTCAGATTTCGCCCAGGAAATATTTAATTACGTAGTGGGTGAGTGGCAAGAACATTATCAAAACAACAGTATAAAGAATATTTCTAATAAACAGGTTCCAATGAAATAAGATTTTGTTTATGAGAGAGAATGAGAATAATGAATTGATAAAAAAGATATGATTAGAATAAGAATGGAATAAATAAAAAGTTTAAGAAGATTTTTAGAAATTACATCTTCTTATTGGCAGGTTCAACATTGACCCGAAGTCCTTTTATTCCTTTTCTCTGGAGAGCACCCACGACTTCTCGGGCGTGTTGTTGGGGAAGTTCAACAAAGGAGAACTTATCCAGAACATCTATCCGTCCAATGCTGGTTGAAGATAGTCCTGAGACTTCACCAATTGCCTTCACTATATCCTTTGCTTTCACTTTCTGTTTACGGCCCACGTTCACAAAAAATCTGACCATGCCTGGTTGTGCTCCTGTTTCACCATATTTAGAATCATTTTGACTGGAAGAATCGTCCTTACCACCTACGTAAAGCTTCAGTAGTGCAGCGGCGATATCCAATGAACTATATTCTTCTTCCATTAGTCTTTCAATCAAATGAATCTCGCGGTCTATGTCTCCTTCATCTATTTCTTTCCGGAGTCTTTCCAGGAACAAATCTCTTTTAACTTCTTCCACTTCACGGAGGGATGGGATCTTTTGTTGTTCAATTCGAACCTTGGTATAACGCTGGATGTCCCTTAACTGGTAGATTTCTTTTCCTGATACGAAGGTGAATGCCTGTCCTTTTCGACCGGCACGACCGGTTCTACCTATTCTGTGGACGTAGTATTCTTCATTGTTAGGAACATCGTAGTTGAAAACTGCTTCCACATCATCCACGTCTATTCCTCTGGCTGCAACGTCGGTTGCTACCAAAATTTCTATTTGCCCCTTTCGGAACTTGTTCATGACCCGGTCCCGCTGGTTCTGGCTCATATCTCCGTGTAGCCCATCAGCAAAGTATCCTCTAGTCTGAAGGTGTCCAACCAGACGATCAACCCTTCTTTTGGTGTTACAGAATACCAGGGCAAGTTTAAGGTTGTGCATATCTATAAGCCTAGTTAGTACATCCAGTTTCATCTGTTCTCTAACTTCAAAATAGATCTGCTCGATTTCAGGAACAGTTAATTCCTGATGGGCTACCTTAAGCATTTCGGGCTTGTTCTGGTATTTCCGGGTTATTCCTAAAATTTGGGGTGACATTGTCGCTGAGAAAAGTAGCATTTGCCTTTCTTCAGGGATGTGTTCCAGTACGAATTCAATATCATCTCTGAAACCCATGTCCAGCATTTCATCGGCCTCGTCCAAAATGATCATTTTCACATGATCCATACGAAGAGTGCGCCGGTGAATGTGATCCATAACCCGTCCTGGAGTACCAATGATAATTTGAACTCCTCTTTTTAAGGCTTTAATCTGTCTTTCAATGGGTTGTCCCCCATAGACAGGTAAAACTGTGGTTTTTTTGTATTTAGATAACTTTTTAATCTCTTCTGCTACTTGAATGGCCAATTCTCTGGTAGGGCACAGGATTACTGCTTGCACACCTTTAACTGATGCGTCCAGATTTTCCAGGACTGGTATTCCAAAGGCTGCAGTTTTACCGGTTCCAGTCTGTGCCTGACCAATAACGTCCTTACCATCTAATATATGGGGTAAAGCCAGTGATTGTATAGGGGTTGCTTCTTCAAAACCCATATCAGCAATGGCTCGTTTCATTTCACGGGATAATTTCAAATCTTCAAATAATAAACTTTCCATGGTATCTTCCTTACTTTATCTTCATTTATTTAGTTGTTTTCATTGTTTTATCAACTAAAATATTCTATTAAGAGATATTCTAAATTAATTTAACAAATAATTAAGTAAAATCAGGCCATCCAATTATAACG
>JAUNXM010000264.1 GCA_030539815.1 Methanobacterium sp. | reverse complement strand
GATTCATTATTTAGAGAAATCTTGAATCAAAAGTAAGGGTCGAGACAAATTGTCTTGGCTCTTTTTTTATATAATAGAAAGTTTTTTTTCAATTATATAAAAAGCCCTTTGGGCAGGACATGTACAGATGCATGATTTAGGGAAGCATTTTTAGTCGCATATAAACTGGGATTCATCGCAAAAATCCATAATTTAAATGTAGCCATGGTAAAATTTTCAAAAGAAATAAAACATTTCGTGAGGAGGAAGAGGGATATGAAGAAAATAAAACCTATGGTGGTAGGTGTGTTGGCAATACTCATGATTTTGGCTTTTGTTGGGTGTACAGGAGGCAGTTCTGCTTCATCAGACAGCGTGTCCACAGAGTCTGGGTCAGTGTCAGAGACTATCACCATTGCAACAGGTCCCACCAGTGGAATATATTATCCCATTGGGACTGCTTTTGGAGAGGCATTAAAAGGAACTGGATATGAGACGGATATTCTGACTACAGAAGGTTCTGCAGAAAATATCGACCTAATTGGAAAGGGCGATGCAGATTTGGCTATCGCCATGCAGGATTCAGTAATGCAAGCTTATGAAGGATCTGGAGCATATAAAGAGAAAGGTGCGAATCAGGATCTTCGGGCATTGATGCGTCTGTGGCCCAACTATGTACAGTTGATTACTTCGGAAAGTACAGGAATTCAGAGCGTAGAAGATTTGAAAGGAAAGAAAGTAGGCGTAGGTGCTGTTAACTCAGGTGTGGAATTGAACGCACGAATGATTTATGAAGCTTATGGCATGACTTATGAAGATAGCCAGGTGGATTATCTTTCCTATGATGAAGCCATTGAGAAATTAAAGAAGGGTGATTGTGATGCAGCCTTTGTCACATCAGGTCTCCCTAATGAGGCGGTGACAAAATTATCTGCTGATTTTGATATGGCTCTTGTTCCAATTGATGGAGCTGGTCGTGATAAATTGATAGAAGAGTATCCCTATTTTCGTGCGACTACTATTCCGGCAGGTACCTACAACAATAAAGAGGATGTTGAATCGGTATTTGTGTACAATATTATGCTGGTGAATAAAGACTTAAGTGAAGAAATGGTTTATGACATGTTATCGAATATCTTTGCGAACGTGGATGCTATCAAATCTTCGCATATTGCAGCAGAACAAAATATTAACCTGAACTCAAGTGGAAAGGATTTGGAAATCCCCCTTCATGAGGGCGCTGCTAAATTCTGGGAAGAGAAGAAGGAAACACAGGCTGAGCAGACAGATTCTCCGGTAAAGGGAAAAAAGACGGCATATATTGTGAATATGCCTACCAGTGATATTTTTCAGGATTGTGCAGATCAGTGTATGGAAACAGCGGAAAAACTGGGGATGACTTGTGATGTGTATTTTACAGATGGAGATGACGAGAAATTCCAGGAACAGGTGAAGGAATGTGCAGCATCAGACTATGATGGGATTTTTCTTTCCCATGGTGGTGAGGCTTACGCTTATGAATTTCTTAAGAGCATAAAAGAACAGTATCCAACTTTGAAAATAGTAACATTTGACACAGTGTTTAAGGATTCCACAGGAGCAGTACAAAAAATAGAGGGTGTTACGC
>JAUNXM010000077.1 GCA_030539815.1 Methanobacterium sp. | reverse complement strand
TCTAGTGTTGGTGATGTTTCATCATAATATAATTTATAAGAATAGTTAATTACTAAAATTCAATATTAAAAATCAGAATAAAAATAAAAAAAATAATGGAATTAACTTGTCATTTTGAAGTTGAAATCCTTTTGATTAAAAAAAAATGAAGAAAATATGTTCTGGAGGGTTGATTTTTTCACCAGCCTATGGACTCCAGACGATCCATGGCCTCTTTTAGATCCTGGTAGGATGCGGCGTATGATATGCGGAAGTGTCCCGCACCATACTGGCCAAAGGAAGTGCCAGGAACCAGTACCACGTCTTTCTTCAGTGCTTCTTCCACGAATTTTTCCGGATTATCAGTGGATGGGAACACGTAAAATGCACCGTGGGGCAGGTTGCAGTGGATTCCCATATCACGCAGCCTTCCCACCACCAAATCCCGACGTCTTTTAAATTCAGCCACCATCTCACCCACACTATCCTGGGGTCCGGTGAGTGCTGCCAGAGCTGCTTTTTGGGCCAGGGAGGTGGTACAGGTAACACTGTACTGATGGATTTTTAAAAGTTCCTCGGTTAAAGTTGGGGGAGCTGCCAGGTATCCTATGCGGAAACCAGTCATGGCATAGGTCTTGGAGAACCCATTAATGGTTACCACGTTATCTGAGTAGGTTGCCGGGCTGTAATGTTTCTTACCGTAAATGATCTTATCGTAGATCTCATCAGAGATCAGGGTCAAGTTATGGTCAGTGGCAATGTCTGCTAAACCCTTAACATCTTCCTTTTCCAGGACCGCACCGGTGGGGTTACCGGGTGAATTCATTATAATGGCCTTGGTTTTGGCTGTTACCAGTTCCAGCACATCCTCGGGTATCATGCGGAAATCATTATCATCCTTGAGCTGTGCAGGTATGGGCACCCCTCCACTGAGCTTCACACAGGCATCATAGGCCACAAAACCAGGATCAGGGATGATCACTTCGTCCCCGTCATCTACCAGTGCATGGGCACTGGAGTAGAGTGCTCCGCTGGCCCCCACCGTAACTATAATTGACTCGGGTGAGGCTGGGATCTGGTTTTCTGTCTGTAATTTATGGGCTATGGCCTCCCTTAATTCCACAATGCCGGTGTTATTGGTGTAATGGGTGAAACCCTCATCCAGGGCTTCCTTAACTGCTTCGCGAATATGGGCTGGTGTATCAAAGTCTGGTTCTCCCAGTGCCAGGTTGATGGAGTTTTCCCCCACCATATCGAACATTTTCCGAATTCCAGACAGATCAATGCATTGAACTCTTTTAGAAGGTTTCATGGTAATCGCCAATTTATTTAATACTTATTTCTCAAACGTGCTATTTTAATGGGCTTTAATATATTATATCAATATCATAATTTTCTTTCTAATTACAGGCATTATTATCTTAATCCCAGGTTTTACTTTCCTAATTACAGGGCGGCCCTACTTTTTTTAATCACAGGCACCACAATGGTAACACCCAAAAGTCTCACACCAGGGTGTAAGATCCCCATTTAGTGCCTTATTATATTCATCTATTAGGTATTCATCATCAATGTTAACATCTATATCTCTCCAGGGAAGATTGTCACCTAAATTCCATTGTGGGATAAGTTTCTTCCACTCACCAAGGGGGACCTTTCTATGGGATGAGTCTTCAATAATATGGGCTAAATCCGCATCCCCTACAGATAAAACGTACTGCATTAGGGATTTATTGGGATTTTCCACCTTGAAGTGCCGGTTTTTTACCTGTTTCTTCAAGTATTTCACCCTGGACTTTATATCCTTGGGGTTGAACTCCGCCCACTGGAAGGGGGTGTGGGGTTTTGGTATGAATGGGTTAACGCTTATTCGTAGGGAATCACGGTTCGGGGCCATAACTTCAAGATCCCTCACCAGGTTCACCAGGTCTTCCAGATCACCATCAGTTTCCGTGGGGAGTCCTACCAGGAAATAGAGCTTAACATTGAAGTTCATATCAAAGGCAGTCTTCATGGTCCTGCGGATATCATCATTTGTGATGGGTTTATTCACCACTTTTCTAAGTCTCCAGGTGGATTCCGGGGCTATGGTAATGGTTTTAAGTCCACTTTCCTTCAAGTTTTCCAGAAGATTCCTGGAAACCGATTCAATACGCAGGGATGGGGTTGTGACATGGAAATCACGCAGTAAGAGTTCCTGGCACAACTCTTCAATCTGGGAGTAATCGGAAACAGCACCCCCAATAAGTGCGATCTTGTTTAACCCGGTGGCTTCCCGGCCCTGTTCAGCAGTTTCAATCAGGGTTTTTAGGTTTGCCTCTCTACGGGGCCGGTACATGCACCCCGCCATGCAGAACCGGCAACCACGGGCACAACCCCTAGAAACTTCTAGGAGGAATGATCTACCAAAGGCTGGAATGAGTTCCGAGTTGTCAGTTTCGGGATGCACCTGTTTTATGGGACGCCAGGCATCCTGCATATCCTCCACCTGCACCAGCCTGGCCTGTTTACCTGGGATGAACACTCCTTCTACATCCGGGAAGGCATCAATCTCCTCCTTGGGGTTATCCAGTTCACTTAACTTGTCCAGGAAATCAGGGAGTATAACTTCACCATCACCCACCAGGAAGAAATCAATGAAATTAGTCATGGGTAGGGGGTTGGAGCTGGCACAAGGACCACCCGCGATGATCAGAGGATCTTCTGGGGACCGATCTTCCTTGTGGATGTTTAAACCACCTTCACGGAGCATTTCCAAAACATGGGGGTAATCCTGCTCATACTGCAGTGAGAATCCCACCACATCAAAATCCTTCAGGGGGGAACCAGTCTCCAGGCTCTTACCATAGGGATAAACCACCCGTTCACAGTAAACATCATCCTGATGGTTCAGGAAGTCGTAGATTATGTGAAAACCCAGTGAGGACATGGCACTGCGGTAGAGATTGGGGTAGCAGGAGGCGAAGCGAAGGCCCACCTTGAGGGGATCCTTCACCACCACATTGTGTTCCAAGAGCATAGTTTATTATCTTGACCACCAATATAATCAAGATATCTACATAATCAATAAGTGAAACTCATTATCAATTAATTAAGATCATCCCCCTTAGGGGTTTCAACTTTTTAAAAAATAATAAACTAGTAAATCTAATAATTAGTTTAAGGATAAACAGAGAATGACGTTTAACAAATATAAAAAGGTGGCAGTGGGAGGAACCTTTGATAAATTCCACCAGGGCCACCGATTACTCATAGAAAAGGCATTTCAGGTTGGTGAACAGGTACTAATAGGAGTCACCTCCGATGAATTCGGGGGTATAAAAGGAGAAATCGAACCCTGCAATGTAAGGATGTCCAACCTGAACTTATTACTTGAAGAACATTCAAATTACATTATTTCCCGACTTGAAGACCCTTACGGGGTGACTACTGAAGATGAATCCGTGGATGCCATAGTGGTCAGCCCGGAAACCGAACCCACCGCATTCAAGATCAACCAGATACGCCGGGAGAAGGGAATGAAACCCCTGGACATAATCACCATAAGCATGGTCCTGGCAGAAGATGGTAAACCCATATCCTCCACCCGTATACGGAGGGGTGAGATAGATCAGGTGGGAACTATAATTAAAAGGTAAAAAGTAAAATGAAGGTTATAGTGGGATCCAAAAATCCGGTGAAGTTAAAGGCCACCAGGAATGTTTTAAAAAAAATATATCCTCAAATGGGTGTGCAGGCAAAACATGTTGATTCTGGTGTGCCAGACCAGCCCATAGGATTAGAAGTTACCATTCAAGGCGCTATTAACCGGGCTAAAAATGCATATTCTGAAGAATTTGATCTTTCAGTGGGCATAGAATCAGGTCTTTTAGAGGTACCTCACAGCATAACCGGTTACCTAGACCTGCAATGGTGTGCCATCTACGATGGTGAGAAGACCACCCTCGGAGTCAGTGCTGGTTTTGAATACCCTCCACTGGTCATAGAAAAAGTCTTAGAAGGTATGGAAGTGGGGGATGTTATGGACCAAGTTACAGGTATTGACCGATTAGGACAGAAAACTGGTGCAGTAAGCCACCTCAGCCGGGGGTTACTGGACCGTACAGGGAATACCGAGCAGTGTGTGTTGATGGCGATGATACCCAGGATGAATGAAAGGGTTTACTTTTGAATATCAAAATAAGACGTACTTACTATCAATTTTTTTAATAGTTTCGTTATTCTCATTATTTATATAAAATGTATTATTTATGGTATAAATGTTAATTTTTTGATGTTCTTCCACGAAATTCTTTGGAGCACCATACCTACCGTTTGATACCCGCCTCCCAGTTAACCAAACGATTTTATCTGCAGATGAAGGATCTGCCCAAATAATCTCACTTTGATCTGAGTTATCTGTTATATAATCACTTAATTCAACATATCCATTAATAGGGATATTCAGATCATCCCAGTTAGCATTGGTATTGTCTACAATTGAAAAAAATGGTGCAACTCCTAAAATTGATAGTAATACTAAAATTAAGACAAAATAATTGGATAAAAACTTTTTTTTAATTTTAATAATTTCGTATATCTTTGAAACAGCAAAACCTGACATTATGGCCAAAGGCAATGCTGCATATTCAAATCCTCGGGAAATATCAGTGTACCCTGAAATCATAACAATTACAATATATGTAATTATCAATTTAAATCGTTTATTGTCCATTTTATAAAGGAAATACAGTCCAATGGAACCAAATAGGCTTATTAAAATTAAACTAAATATTTGTATCGATGGGATGATATAAAATGGAGGATAAACACTCCCTATAACTCCACTTTGCCCTGAAAAGGATATAAAATACCATCCCCAAAATAACACAGATGGTAATAACAATAAAATATATTTCCAATTTTTTTTGGCACCATCAACTAAGAATAATGGAATAAAAATTATCAAACCAACTGAATGGGTCCAAACTCCTATCAATGATGTTATGAATGCTTTGAATTGATTTTTAGGTAAGAAATAAATGGTTAAAGTTGCTAAAATAGGGATAAAATTGGCCGGAAGAGCCACAGCCAAAATATCTACTCTAGGTGCAGTTAAAGAAAACATTCCTGCAAAAAAACCAGCCATAACCCCATATTCCCGTTTTCCAATCAATGAAGCTATGATAATGGTTAAAATGATCTGGGTTAATACAAAAATTGTATTCGCAAATCTCACTCCGACAATATACCATAAAATTGCGAAAACTGCATGGAATAAAGGAGGATGCCATAATGCTCTTCCAACAGGATAATATGTTAAATAATCCCAATAAATGCCATAAAAAGGGTTTATAAGTATTTCACGAGCTCGAATAAGATGAAAATCAGTATCACCACCACCCACCGATAAGTAATATGGTCTTAAAATAAGTAAGATTAAAACGCTAAATAGAGGAATAAATGGAATTATTTTAATTAAATTCTGTTTCATTTTTCCTGATAATTGCATCATTATAAATTAGGTTAATATTACTGATTAATATACTAACCTAATTTGTTAAAAAGCTTCAATTGAGATTTAGAGCATATAATATGATTACAATAATTATATATTCTTTTATAACTGAAGAATACTATGATTTATAAATGATCCGTATTGTTAAACATGAATGCAAAAATTTCAAACATTTACAATAAACTATGTCATTATTAAAAATCGTCTTAACTTATGGGGGATTCTTTGTATCTGAAATTAAGAGAATATGTCAGGGATCATGATTCATTGGTTTATGGCATTATTTTAGTTTTTTTTTGTAGCTTTAATTGCATATTACCGGGTTCAAATCCAAATAGAAATCGGTCCTATCTGGGATACTTTTGACTTCCTATCCAATGCCATGTACTTTGCTGGGCAGGGATTTGGATACACAGATCTGACCAGACCTCCCTTTTTCCCGTTTTTAACATCACTCATCTTCCGTTTAAGTGTGGTATCTGAATCAGTAATATTCTATTTAGATGCTTCATTTTTAGTATTCGGGGCTATTGGGCTATATTTATTTTTCCGAATTAAATTTGAGGCCATGGAAAGCTTTTTGGGGAGTTTACTCTTCAGCTCTTTTCCAGTGGTTATTTTATTTACTGGAGTTGGACTTACAGATATTCCAAGTGTGGCTTTATCCATCTGGGCATTGTATGCCACTGTGTTAGCAGTTAAAAAGAATCCACTGTTTTTTTACTTTTCTTTCCCCCTGGCCATGTTAGCCTTTTTAACAAGATATCCTGCAGGATTCATTATTTTTCCCATATTTTTCTATCTAGTAATCAATCGCCATGATGTGTCCCTTAAAAATATGATTGGGGGAATATTATTGTCTTTATTACCTGGCTTGATTGTTCTTGTATTCTTTTACAATCAATTCGGCAATCCATTGGGTCCATTTTCTTCATTTTATGGCTCAACCCAAAAAGCATGGTCAACCACTTACGTATATTACCATCCTGACCCCCTCTATTTCCTAAAAAATATTTTATCATATATTGGGGTTGGAGGGATGGCCATTATCTTAGGTTCAGTGCTTAGCGCATTCATTGGTTTATTAACTAAATTTAAGACTGTTAAATTAAATTTCAAACAATTTAGTCCATCTAAACTGTCACATCATACAAAAATAAAGGTTTTGGCACTGTTTTTATTATTTTCATTATTTATTATAACCTTTGCATGGACACAATACTTCATCACTGAGATCATATTTCTGGTTTTTTGTTTTGTTTTGTTTTATACTCTGAGAAATGGCAATATCAAGGATTTAGACATTTATATTTTATTTGTATCATGGTTTGTGGCATTTTTCATATTCCACAGTGTTTACGCGGTTAAAGATGATCGTTACTTTATCACAATGGCCCCCGCTTTAACTTATTTTTTAATATTGGGTTTTAGCCAAATTAAAAGATTATGGGGATTGGAAAGTAAGTATAAAAACATGGCACATAATATATTTGCAGTTATACTGGTATTTATGATGCTCGTAGCAGCTGCTGATTATATACAGGGGATATATGATCATGAATCTCAAAATGTGGTTGAATTGAATGATATTAAAATGGCCAGCCAATGGCTTAAAGTTAATGATCCTCAATACTTTGATAAAAACATATCCTCAGATCAATGGCCTTACTTCAGCTGGTATTTGAAGACAAATGTCAAGCAGGTACAATTATCTAACAATAACAAGGATTATGAAAACAATTTAAACACAGATAATGCCAATTATTTTTTGACTGTTAAAGAAGGGTTAAATTTAACTAATTATCAGTTAATAAAACAGTTTGGATATGTAACTATTTACAAAAGACAGTAACTAGATGAATTCGGTGATTTACCTATGATGAAATTTGAAGATAAAAACTCTAAACTGGTTTTCCTAGTTCTCCTGATAATAACTGTCTCATTGATAACTTATTTTCGTGTGAGAATCCAATTAATTGTTGGTCCCGAGTTTGATGGTTTTGATTTTCTGGCAAACTCTGCTTTATTTGCAGGTAAATCAATTGGATATTCAGATCTTTTAAGACCACCATTACTTTCCTTTTTAGCATCCCTCTATTTCAGATTTGATGGTTTGTATATGGGAATCACCTCTATCATAGATGGACTCATATACCTTCTAGGATGCATTGGACTTTATTTATTCTTAAAAGAACGTTTCAATGCCATTATTAGCTTTGTGGGCAGTTTATTATTCGCAACATTCCCCATAATAATCACTTTTGCAGGAGCCGGCCTTACCGATGTTTCAAGTGTTTCTATTTCAATATGGGCTATTTATTTAACTTATCTTGGTGTTAAAAAGAATTCTAAGTTTTTCTACTTAGCATTCCCTGTGGCCATGATGGCTTTTTTAACCCGCTTTAACCTGGCTTTGATCATTTTTCCAATATTTGCCTACATCATTGCAAATCGACACGAGATTAAAAATCCCCGAAACATTGTAATTGGAATGATTTTAGGGGCACTGGTTTTACTTCCAATATTTATCTATTTCAATACCAAATTCGGTAATGCATTATATCCATTCATGGATTTTTTTAGAAGTTCAGAAAGTTTAGGGAGCACAATACACTTTGCATACAACCCAGATTCACTGTATTTTGTTAAAAATATGCCCTATTACATAGGAACAGCGTTCTGGATAATCATACTTTCTGCTGTATTTGGTTTATTTGTTTATTCATACCAAAATATTGGTAAAATAGGGTCAGTACTTGGTAAAATAGGATCTTCAACTCCTCTTAAAAATTTAAAAACTGGAAATAAAGTTAAATTACTTCTAATATTAGCTTTGTTGGCAGTTTTTGTCGCTACTTTTGGGAAAACCAATTACATGGTAAGTGAAATAATTTTCTTTACCATTACATTCCTTATCTATAATGTCTCTTCTGAACTGGAATTAGATGTTGGCTGGGACTTACTTTACTTTTCATGGTTCATGGCATTTTTCATATTCCAAAGCGTGTATGTTGCCAAGGATCACCGGTATTTTATTTCCATGACTCCTCCAGTGGCTTATTTCCTGGCACGAGGATTGAATTTTATCACCCAAAAATTTGAATTCAAGTTTAAACAGAAAAATCTGACATTGTATGTTTTTGCGATAATACTATCAATGATGATGATATTTTCGGTTGCAGTACAACTTTCTGAAATAGAAGAGGTTAATCAGAAGAATAAGATATTCAATCAGGATGTGTCTAATGTCAGTCAGTGGCTAAAGATTAATGATCCAGACTACAAATCTAAGGTAATCTATGCTGATTACTGGTCCTACTTTGGATGGTACCTGCAGACTAATGTAGGGAAAATGCCAATGTTCCGTGACAATCAGAGTTTATATCAGGGTGTTAAAGACTTCAATTTCACCTCTGATGATAAGAATGCATTAAATAATGAACTCAATAGAATAAGTCCTGATTATTACATGTGCACCTGGGACAATATGAATTTCACAAATTACGTTCCAGTTGCAAGATTTGGCTCTATAACTATATACAAAAGGGTTTGAAAGAAAATAATAATTGCTATGAATAAAGTGGTGTTAACATAAAAATTGGAGTTATAACCTCTGCTTATCCTGATTTGGAGGATGATCCTCATGGAATCTTTGTTCACAGGTTGATGAGGGAGATTGTCAAGAAAG
>JAUNXM010000076.1 GCA_030539815.1 Methanobacterium sp. | reverse complement strand
GTAAGTCCCTGAAAAAAGTCTTAAATTAACAATGGGCTGAATATTAATGGACTGGCCGGGATTTGAACCCGGGGCCTCCGCCATGCCAAGGCGACGCTCTACCAACCTGAGCTACCAGCCCTCTACTACACTTATCTTTTCCGGTATTTAAACTTAATGCCGTTATTTACCATGATAAGTATTACTGGTGGTTCATACACATGTTTTAATCCAATGTTTTAGGGGATCAAATTATTTTTTCAAGTTCAACTTCACAAAAGAATTTAAATACCTACCTTAAGAAGTATAATAAAATTAGGATTAGATCTAGGAATAGATTAAATTTCTTGATATAAAAATTATCTATACAATAAAATAATCACAAATAAACAAACTAATAATCAAAATTATTCCTAATTAAATAATTAGATACGGACTGACTTTATATTTAATATATAAAAAAATAATCAGATTTATCTAGAAATTAACTCAAAATCAGGGATTTAACATGATCATCTGATATCTAATGATTTTTTATTAATTACGAAAATCGAAAATATCCAAAGAACTATCCTTTTGGTAATAAAGTCTAAAATTGGAGGAATTATATAATATGGCTTTAATTGCTCAGAATCACTTACAGTACATTATTGAAATCGCGGTCATACTTCAACTGGCGGTTTTCTTCATATTAAACCTGGCACCCATGGGTTTGAATCTGGTTCTCCTGGTGGCCATGATCGTGGCAGCAGGATTTGCCTTAATGTTCGGAGTCGATGCTCTGTTCCTTTTCGTACCTGGATTTACCCACTCAGAATTCACACATCCCTATGGGCCTTTGGCTTTACTGGCAGTGGTAACCATTATGGCTGCTATTCCCATCATGAAAAAGTCCGGTATAAACACACGAAGTCTGCAACTGTATATGGGAGGTATTATACTTTTCATCACCATAGCCGGGGGATTGATGCACAGATCATTCCTTTTGTTATGGTTATTTGGACTTTTTATAGGATTTTTCATAATTTCCAAATCTTTCAGGCAACAATCCGTGTTTACCGTCCGCAGAATTGCCCTGGTAGTAGTGGCTGCCCTGGTTGGTTTCGGATCCCTGGAATTGCTTTCCAGGGCCTTGGACATGAGTGTATTAAGTCCGCTCCTCAGGCTTTCCAGGATAGAAAATTATGCCACCGCCAGTATTGAAATGGTGATTAAAAACACCACTCTCACAGGACACCAGTTAGGGTCATGTTTCTGGCAGGATGCCTGTTTGGCAGGGTCTGATGGTTATATATCATTACCTATCGCCTTGATCACCCTTTTTAGCTTACCATACCCTGTATTTTACGGAATACTGGTAACCAAAAAGGATGTTATCGACTACATGCTTCCTGGAATATTCGGTGTGGCCTTTGATTTTGGCTATTTATTCCTGGTGTTCTTACTGGGCTGGTGTGCCCTGGTTATGTACATGGGTTTCAGAATACTGCGAACCTACCGCAGACGAAGGGAAAACGGAGATAAAAGTTGTTTGGGTAGAGAGGCCTTACTGATTGGATCTTTAACTGCCTTCATTGCCCAGGCTACCATGGGGCTGTTTTTAATGAACAGATCCATGAATGGAACTGCTCTATTAACCTTCCTGATCCTGGGTGCCCTGGTGGTAGGACACGTGGTACTGGTCAGGAAAAAATAGGCATATATGCAAAAACAAATGGGGAATGAAAAATGAAAAAAGCCATTATATTATTAGGATGCCCGGAATCACCTTCACAAACTCCTTTGGCAATTTACGCCTCTCATAAATTAACTGGAATGGGATATAGGGTCACGGTGGCCAGCACACCATCTGCCAAGAAACTGTTAGATGTATCTGACCCTGAAGAACATTACGTACCGCACAAGACTGACATTGAATCGTGCTTGGATGGATTGGAAGAGGGTGATTACGATTTTTTATTGGGATTTGTGGCTAAAGATGCGGCAGTTAGCTATTTTGTGACATTTTATCACATATTAAACACTACAAGTATGGCTCTGGTGTTTCACCGTGATCAGGAAAAGCTGGATGACTTTGAAAATTCAGTTAGGGAAAGTACAAATGCACATATTGCATCTGCACGAGCTTATCATAATCCTACGCCCCTTCGGGTTCGTTTAGATCGAGGATTGGATAAATTAGCCGGTTCTGAGCCTAACATACATAAAAAAGATAAAGTGGAAGGAAATAAAACTCCTAAACTTGATGAACAGGGGGATTCCTGAATGTTTTGCCTTGACACTTACCTTCGTGAATCTGAAGACTATGAAATACACATGACTAGATCCGGGTTCAAGGACTGTGCCCGTTTTATAGAAAAAAATGCCCCGGAAGTGGTGCATGTTAAACCTGGTGAAAAAATAGTGGGAGCTCGAATTATAGGTGTACCTCCTGTTCCCATTGGTATAAATGAAGAAAAAGGTACCATAATGCTACCCTACACTAAACCATGTTATGGGACTGCTACCGTTGAAATACCGGTTCCAATAGAAGAACGAGAGAAAATCCGGGCAGCAGGTATTGATTAACCATCTATTCTCCCTTTTTTAAAATGATTGATAATGGATAGATATACCCATAAGGTATTAAGAATCTCAAGTCAACCAGCTAGGAATCATCTGATTTTTTTAATGTAATGAAGAAGCTAGGATTCTTTTATTCTAAATTCTCTTTTTATACTGAAGTTCCTGGAACATTATCTCAAAACAGGTGCCTTCACCCGGTATGATTTTTAAGTGTCCATCAATTTGGTTCACTAAGTTGTGTACTAATCTTAAACCCAGAGTCTGGGTAGATTCGGGATCGAAATTTTCTGGTAATCCCACACCATCATCCCCCAGAAGAAGAACATATTTATCATCCTTAGCATATATTTTCAGGAATAAAGTACCTTTTTCCCCATTGGGAAATGCATATTTCAGGCTGTTAGTTAAAAGTTCGTTTATTATAAGTCCGCAGGGGATGGCAGTTTCAATATTTAGTTTAACATCTTCTACCCTTATTTCCCTGTGTATGTGGCCAGCACTAGCACTATAAGTGATTAATAAATTATCGGTTAACTTTTTCACGTACTGTTTGAAATCAACCCGATCCATGTCCCGGGATTGGTAGAGGTTCTCATGAAGGAGAGCCATGCTCTTAACCCGGTTTTGGCTTTCACGGAATACATCTATGGCTTCCGGGTCTTTGATAAAAGATGACTGAAGGTTTAGGAGGCTGGAAATAATCTGCATGTTATTTTTAACCCGGTGATGAATTTCCTGGAGTAATATCTCTTTATCTTTAAGGGAGTTTCTAATCTTATCATCGGATCTTTTCTTCTGGATGGCCAGGGCATAAAATTCAGCCAGCCGGGTTATGGCCTTGACATCTTCTTCCTGATATTGATTTTCAGTGTTAGCCAGAGCTATCTGACCAACCAGTTCATCTCCCAGTAACACAGGTACACTTAAAAAGTTTTTCAGGGTGATATGATCCCTAGGTGTGCCCTGTGATGAAGGATGAGATTGGGGTGAGTTGGTGAAGAAGGCTTCTCTAGTGTTTAGGCAATGCCCCCATAATCCAGGATAACTTTCAACGTGTTCCTTACGCCAGTGAGGTGCCACTAAATTATTCTGACAATCAACGGTGGTACTTATGGATCCGTGATCTGATTGGGTGGTTTCCCAGTCAGTGGAAGAAACGTAACCGTATTTGCTGTTGGTTAATTTTTTGGCTTCTCTGAGAACTGCTTCCCCTATCTGTCCCATGCCTGAATCTGGGGTTACCAGGGGAGTGTATATGCATGCCAAAGACTTATTGATTGATAATTCCTCTTTTAACTTGGATTCTGTCTCTTTAAGGGATGTAACATCAGAGATGGAGGCCAAAATATTATCGGTTCCAGGGATGAGATCCACATTTATAAAAGCATGCTTCAAATTACCGTTTACATCCCAGAAACGGAAATCATATGAATCAGGGAGATCCTTATCTCCGGCTATGCGTCTTCTCTGGAATTCTTCCATTACCTTCACATCATCCTTGTAAATAAAATCGTACCACCTCTTTTTACCAACCACTTCTTCAGTGGAGATTCCGAAGACCTCCTTAAACTTCTGATTAAGAACAGTCACCATACCATCCGGTTCTATAATGGCAATGACAGTCCCAGTATTTTCGAAAATAGTACGATATTTCGCCTCGGATCTTTTAAGTTTCTGTTCTGCCCTGATCCTTTCGGATATATCTCTGGTTATTACAATCATTTCCCCATTTTGAGGGTTTAAAATACGGGCAGTTGATTCCACCCAAACATAATTTCCATTCTTATGTTTCAAACGATAATTAAGTGTATTAACCTTTTTAGTGTCAAGGATATTTTCCTGGGTCTTTACCACATTCTCCAGATCATCAGGATGGATGAACCGGCCAGCAAGTTTTCCTTCCAATTCTTCGGGAAGATATCCAATAAGCTCAAAAGAGTAAGGGGAAGCATAAGTGTATTGAGTATCAAGATTATGGGTGGAAATCATATCCGATGCATTTTCTGCCAGCAAACGGTAGCGCATCTCACTTTCTTCCAGTTCTTGGGAAATATGGTGTTGATTAATGGTGCTAGCCAGAACATTGGCCACTGATTGCAGGAATTCAACATCTTTGTGACTAAAAAATCGATGGGTAATGGTGTGAACACCCATCACTCCGTAGGGATCTTCCAGCTGGCCAATGATGACACTAACCCCGCTGGTGACATGATGATCAATCAGTAGTTGTGGTCCTGAAAAACGGGTTTCCAGTGAAAGATCCTCTACCACAACGGGTTTCTCGGACATTAAAGTAAAACCTGCTTGTGAATCAAGATCAGCAGGTACTCTATATGGTACAGTATTGGAAACATCCCATCCAACTCCTGCTTCCATTTCTAACTCATGATCTGCAGGTATGAATCTCAGCACCTTACTATAATCCACAGAAAGAGCTTTGGCCACTATTTCCATAGTCGCCTGCATAATTTCCTTCAATGATAATGATGATAATGTTAGTTGACTTATTTCGGATAGAGCAGATTGCTGTTCTAAACGGGAGGTTAGTTCTTTTTCTATCTCCTGTTTTTTCTTCTGGTCATCATCCGCAGGCCAGTATCTGTTTTTTCCGCTCAGAATATTTACGATGAGTTATGTTGGTTAATACACTGACATATTCATCGTTTCCAGTGGGAAAGGTTAAAATTTCCAAGTGCTTGTTGAATTGGGTAAAATATCCATCAAAGCGGATTGGTTTTTCGGTGGTTATTATTTGTTTTATTTTCTCTAAAATTACTTTATCTACAAAAACATCACTCACACTTTTACCCACAACTTCTTCAGAACACAATCCTGTGAGTGTTTGGAAAGCTTTATTAACTTCTAAAATTAGATGGGTCTTGTTTTTATCATCAGGATTTTGGATTAAACGGTGTATTATAATTCCATTCATGGAATTTTCAATTATATTATGGTAACGTTCATCTTCTGAAGCAATTGTTTTCCTCATGATTAAACCTTCCCCTTAAAAAAAATCTTTTACCAATTTTTGGATTTTCTGAATCTGAATGATTTGTTTAACCTCATATCAATTTCCAAATTCAATAATCTCTTTTGGCTTGAGATTGCTCTCCCAATCCCAGAAATGAGCTTCACCCTTGGCTATTCGAAATATTACAAGTTCTGAACCCTCAGCAGTCAAACCGAACTCAGCTAAAAATGGACGGTCTGCTAAAACCCTCTTCTTAACTTCCAAATCATCTATGAATTCAACCTCACCGTTAACCCTTAACATGGTTCCCACTGCTTCATCCGGATGGTAAAAGGCAAATTCAACTTTACCATTTTCCTCCAGCTGGCGGACCAAGTCTTTCATGGTGGCAGTCTGGAAGTAAAAACCAGTTTCATCCGCATACCACATTCCCATACCTCTAACACGAGGCTGGTCTTCATCGGCAGTTGCCAGCCAGGCAACAGGGTTTTCATTGGCGAATTTAATACAATCTTCAAAATCCATGTACATTCCTCCAAAATAATTCAATACCATATTATTCTAGTTAATACACTAATATTCTAATTATATATAATGGAGGAGTTTATAATTATTTTTTGAAATTAATGGCGGTAAGTTCACTAATTAGAAAGTGTTTCTTCAATATATTAAGAAATTGATGGGGCTTAGTAATATAGAAGGGTTAATTAGTAGATTGAGTGTTAATAAATATATGTCCCAAAAACCATATTCAGTGATGGAACAATAATTAAAAGACCATAAATAAAGATATAAATGATTTTATGTTAACTACTGTCGTTGGGAGTTACCCTTCACCACCACAGGAACCCAAATCCCTAGGTTCTAAAATTTCTGCTTTATTGGGGAATTACGATCCCTACAAGTCTGCTGTGGAATATGCTGTATCTAAGCAGATAAAAGCGGGGGTAAACATCATATCTACGGGACAGGTAAGGGGGGATATGGTGGAAATATTCGCCCGTGACATCCCTGGAATGGCCTGGGAAGAGGGAACATCAAAAATTAAAGGTAAAATTCTCCCCTTAAACTATTCAATAGGTGCAAATGACATTAAAATAACACTAAAAATTGCAAATAACATGTCTGAAGAGTTTAAGACAGGTGGAACTATTCTCTCTAACGGCAAATTAAGTGAAGATGCCTGGGGTGTTAAGGGCATCATAACTGGCCCTACCACGTTGGTTTTGTCTTCAAGGATGGAAGGATTTTATAACCTAAAAAATCGTGATGAAGCAATCATAGATTTGGCACAGGCCCTTAAACGTGAAGCTAAATATCTGGAACAAGCTGGGGTGGCCATGGTCCAGTTTGACGAACCATTCCTCTCCACGGGAATGGCCAATATCAAAACTGCCTATCAGGCCATAAAAATAGTTCAGAATGGTTTGAAAGTACCATTGTCCATGCACGTATGTGGAGATGTAAGTCATGTATTAAGAGAACTCCTGAAATTCCCAGTGGACATCATTGACTGCGAATTTGCTGGAATTGAAAAGAATCTTGAAATACTCCAAAACACAGATCTAAATGGTAAAAAGATTGGTTTTGGATGTGTGGACACCAAAACTGAAAGGGTGGAGAGTCCCCATGAAATTCTCGCCCTGATTAAAAAAGGAATAGACTTGATTGGAGAAGAAAACATGATTGTTGACCCTGACTGTGGAATGCGCATGCTACCCCCGAAGGTGGCATACCAGAAACTTAAAAACATGACGGAGGCAGTCCAATGGCTATCCTAATTAAAACATCCACTATAAAGAATGGATGGGAAACCCTGGTTAAGCGAGTAATGCATAAAGGTGCGGAAATAAAGGATGAAAGAGGATCCTTAACTTTGGAACTTCGCAATACAGTGGTTACCATGAAAAGCCCCCTGGAACTGGAGATACCTGATGGATACTTCTGGAGTGGGGAAAAATTGGAAATATACGCTGAACAATTCCTGAGTGATGATAAACAGGGATTCGTTTATACCTATGGCAACCGCCTACGTAAACATTTTCAGGGAATCGACCAGATCAAAGAGGCTATAAACCGTCTTAAAAATTGTAAAGAATCCCGAAGAGCCATATCTGTCACCTGGGACCCACCAACCGATACCAAACAGGAGGAAGTGCCCTGCATGATCCTGGTAGACTTTAAAATAAGGGATGGAAAACTCCACACCACTGGTTTGTGGCGTTCTCATGATATTTACGGGGCATGGTTTCCCAATGCAGTGGGATTAACTCACCTGTCCAAATACGTAGCTGGGGAAGTGGGAGTAGAAGTGGGAAGTTTAACCATACACTCTATCAGTGCCCACATATATCAGGTGAACTTTGAAGAAGCTTTAAAGGTGTGATAAAGACATTTAATGGTTTAATTAAGGTTAATTCTGTTTCTGTAAGTCTGGATTTTTAAATATCCATTTTTATAGATTCTTCCATAGGCTTATGGCCTGGTTGAGAAAAAACCAAATAAAAAAACTTAAAAATCCAGATGGATTAAAGGAATTTAATGGATAACTTAAATTAAATGTCCATTGAATTCACTTTCATTGGAGATGATCAGATGGTAAGTGTTAATTTAGAAGCTAAAAAAACAGTAGACTTAATGATTGAGAACGCAGACGACCTTAACATTGCAGTTCATAAATTAGAAAATGGTTCAACAGTTATAGACGCAGGAGTAAATGTAACTGGAAGTTTCAAAGCAGGAGAACTATACACCAAAATTTGCCTTGGTGGACTGGCGGAAGTGGGAATATCCATACCTGGAGACCTCTCTGAAAGCTTCGCCCTACCATCCGTGAAGATAAAAACACACCAACCCGCAATTTCAACCCTGGGATCACAGAAAGCAGGATGGTCTGTCAGTGTGGGTGACTTCTTTGCATTGGGTTCTGGCCCAGCAAGAGCACTGGCCCTGAAACCAGAAGAAACCTATGAAGAAATAGGTTACATGGATGAAGCAGACCTGGCAATACTCACCCTTGAAGCAGACCAGCTCCCGGGGGCTGATGTCACTGATTACATTGCCAAAGAATGTAAAGTAACACCGGAAAATGTTTACGTCCTGGTGGCCCCTACTTCATCCCTGGTGGGATCCATACAGATCGCTGGACGGGTAGTGGAAAACGGAACCTATAAAATGCTGGAAGCACTGCACTTCGATGTTAACAAGGTCAAACACGCTGCAGGTATAGCCCCAATAG
Organism: Methanobacterium sp.; assembly: GCA_030539815.1. Classification (GTDB taxonomy): domain Archaea; phylum Methanobacteriota; class Methanobacteria; order Methanobacteriales; family Methanobacteriaceae; genus Methanobacterium. Next base: position 470 of record JAUNXM010000076.1, on the reverse strand, counting down.
CACCTGTTGACCCTGACGGACTCAAAGCCATGGGAAAAACCAACGACGCAGTGTTATTCGGCGGACGAACCTACTACTACATAGAATCTGAAACCAAAGATGACATTAAATCACTGGCAGAAAAATTACCATCATCAGCTGCCGATGGATACGGAAAACCATTCTACGATGTATTCAAAGAAGCCAACTTTGATTTCTACCAGATCGACAAGGGAATGTTCGCACCAGCCGAAGTGGTAATCAACGACCTCACCACTGGAGAACTGTTCAGGACAGGATACGTTAATGTGGAATTATTAAAGAAATCTTTTGGATTGTAAAGTGAATTTAACCCTAAATATTACATATTATTTTTTTTATTTTTTTACAGTTGGATTGTTAATCATAGGATATTTTTTTGAATCTAGTTTTAGCATCAATTATCTTTCCTTCTCTGTTTTAGGTATTTCACCAAAAATTTTTCCAGTTCG
>JAUNXM010000263.1 GCA_030539815.1 Methanobacterium sp. | reverse complement strand
CCTTTGGGCTGAAGTTGAGAAAGATCGGCAAAAAAGAGATTGAGACCAGTGTAAATGAAATGATGAAACTTTTAAACATATCTCATCTCAAAGACCGCCTCCCCCGGAATTTAAGTGGTGGAGAACAGCAACGTACCGCTTTAGCCCGCGCTCTTATTGTTTACCCCAAGGTCTTACTTATGGATGAGCCTTTAAGTGCGTTGGATAGGAAAACCAGGGATGAGTTAATGCTGGTGCTTAAGGAGATTCATCAGAAGTTCGAAGTGACCATTATCCATGTCACCCATAACTTCGATGAGGCACTGCAACTTGCTGATCGGGTGGCCATAATGAAACACGGAAGCATTTCCCAGGTGGGAGATGTGGAGGAAGTATTCAGACGCCCGGCCAATGGATTTGTAGCCAGTTTTGTCGGAGTGGAAAACATATTAAAAGGCACGGCAGCCAAGGATGGAGATGTAACTGAGATAAATACTGGAAATACAATTATAGTCAGCTCAGAACAAAAAGCCGGACCAGTACACATCACGGTGCGCCCGGAAGACATCACTCTGGCTACTCAGAAAGTGGCCACCAGTGCCCGGAATGTTTTCCAAGGGCAGGTTAAAGAAATAGCTGACCTGGGCACCTTGATCAAGTTAACCATTGATATTGGAGACCCTCTAGTTGTGTTTTTAACCCGGCAATCATTCCTTGATCTGGAGATAAACATTGGAAAATCTGTCTGGACTTATTTCAAGGCAACTGCAGTGCATGTATTTTAACTAATGGATTTACGTTACCCAATAAACTAAGAATAGAGATTAATAAAAAAATCCAGCCCTGTAGAATAAATTCTACAGCGCTAATTTGAAATTTATTTTCCTTTCACAACTTCAGATTCCCATAACTGGGTGAGCCTACCTTATCATTTATTATCACAATAATTAGCAAGACTAAGCAATTATTGAGGTTACTGCTCCGAACAGGAACAAATTAGAAAAGGATTGATTTAAGTTTCCCATTGTGCTGGTGGCACTGACTAAAAACAGACCCCAATTACTGGTGCTACGGTAGAACAACACCTTTAAAAGTATTTAATATTCAACACCGGTTGATTCTTCTTCTTTTAGCATGAAGGACATCATAAGAAGCTGGAATGCACTCCAAGTGAAACCCAAACCCACCCCTATTGCTAAACAGAGGCCAGACCAGTTGAATCCGTGACAAAATACGTCAAGCCGAAGAGTCCGGCGATTAGGAGGGGTGATCCTAATAAGAGCATACGTTTAGATCCAAATTTATCTAAAAGAACTCCGCCCAATATGGCAGTTATACACACTGCTACAGAAAGGTGAAACATTAAAAAAAAGATTTTAAGGACAAAAAAAGCAATTTTAAAGTTGTGAATGAAGAAGATATGCTTAATATCATTGCATCATCTAAAACCAAAGATCAAAAACAATTTGAAATATATAAAGAAGCTTTGTTACTGGTTGAATACAGAAATATGCTCATGTTAGCTATAGATGATGAAGAAGTATTATACATACCCCCTATGCCTACAGACTCACTCACAACCATCGATACAAAAAATAAGGCCATGAAGATGCTTATGAAAATAGGGCTCAGTGATATTACAAATCAG
>JAUNXM010000262.1 GCA_030539815.1 Methanobacterium sp. | reverse complement strand
GTAGTGTCGTCTGCGAAAAAATGATAAAAAAGCAGAATGCTTTTCTATGTCTTTTCTTACAATTGGAAGAGAATCTTGGAGAAAGCGATAATTGTCATAAAAAGAAGTAGTGTATACAATTGCCTCAATCAATTGTCTGCAGACATCTGTCTTGCTTCTTTGTTTATAAAATCTCCAAAATAATTCCTGAAAGTAATTAAAAAGAGACAATTGTCTTTTACACGCAAGACCGAAAACAGCTGCGGCTTGTTCATAATCATACGAAGAATTATCCTCCAAGATTGTCCTTAGATAAATATCTCCATTCTCAGCCATTCCATGAGCTATGATTTCAACCGGTTTAAGCAGAGTAATATGGATATATGGAAAATTATTCGCGTTCACCGACTGAACCATATTCAAAATTTCATGAGATAAATGGTTTCTTTCCAGTATAGCAGCAAGATGCACAAGATGACAAATATCACCTTCATTTAATTTATTGTTTAAGAACAGTTGACATCCATCACGAATCGTTTTATCGATCTTTAAAATGGATTTGTGATTATTCCTTAAAATAAGACAGTTTTCGATTATCATATTCACCGTTTCAGGACAATAATTCTTTTGTGAGACATCAAAGCAAAAATCATCAAAATCTGGATTATTTAGATCTGCAATAGTTTGCACAATTGCATCACAAACATGAGGTCGGTGAGATGAATCTTTAACAATTTTTTTAAATGCTTGTCTGGCTATTTCATTTTGTTTCTGCCATACAGATTTAAAGTAGTCAGAAGCAGATTCTTGAGGATATATTGATTCTGGTGTCTCAACCCCTTCTGCGAGAATAAAAAACTTTTCTTCTATTGCTAATATTTCTGTGTTATTCATTGTTAATCCTTATAAAGGGAAGTAAAAACTTGTTGCGATGATAATATACCCTGCCCCCCCAACGTTTTCGGTCTCTCAAATTTAAGGAACCTCACCGCACTATTCATTTGAACAGAAGAAAAAAAAGGGACCGGGAGTAAAATTTGCCGGGCTTTGCACAGTATTGACAAAGTAGGCTGCATAGGCAAACATGTTATTCAAATTCCTTTTTCTTTTTTGGGCGACCTTTCGGATTGACCAGGGATTCAAGACCCAAAATTTCGATTGGCTTTTTCAGCCAGTTCCCGGTTCCCTATGGGAGACCCGACTCCACACCCTTTCTTATTCTCGCAAGTTCAATTTTACCTGTTCCCTGTCCGGCGACTGTCCGTCAAGTATAGGGCATGTCATAACGCCCAAATATAACAATATTACTGATATCCTTATTCCTTTTTGATGTTTCATAAGCGAAACTAATAAACTCCCTGTAATTGAAATAATATTGAGAGGGAACGCGAATAAAAATAATGGATGGTAGTATCCTACGTTGCCATCAAAATAACCATAGCGAGTATTTTTAAAGTTCATTATCTTCATTTTATTTGAATAGATTCCTTCTTGAATTCCAGGCATTGTAAAGATATGTATCGTCACGTTGATAAAATATAATACAGGAGACGTCTTTGTCTGCAGTATCGGACGTACTGTCATTGAGTATAAATTCTGAGGTATCTATATTGGCCGCGTCTCGTAAAAATTGAATAGCTCGTTCGTATTTTT
>JAUNXM010000075.1 GCA_030539815.1 Methanobacterium sp. | reverse complement strand
ACCGCTTGTTTAACATTGGGAATTCCCATAGAATCCATAGTTAAAGGTTTGGAAAAATTCAGTGGTTTGCCTGGTAGAACTTCCCTAATTAAAATGGGGAAAATGACAATTATTGAAGAAATTAATCCTGGAATCAATGTTACCGCGGTGAAAAAAGCCGTTAACATGGTAAAAAACTATGAAAAACCAGCCCTGATCTTGGGGGGAAGTTACGGAGTAACCTGCGAAGACATTGATGAAGAATCACTATCAAACTTCTTAGATCATCTAGATGATATTCTTTTAATATTAACTGGGGAATTGGGCCTCAGTTTACGAGAAAAAATGGTAAAAAGCCCCGTATATTATGATAAAATCGAAATAGCAATTAATCATGTAAAGGATGATGGATTAGAAAATGTATTGCTCATATACCGTTCCAATTTCAGAGAATTAAGCAGAAGATAACTCATAATGGGATAACTTTAAATCTTTTAATGATATACAGATTAGGTGGTTAATTTTTCCCATGACAACATTTATTAAAGATCATAGAAAATCAATCAACTAAGGATTCTTATACTGAGTCTGCTTTTAGGTAGCAGCTTAAATGACAAACTTTTATGACTCAAATTCAGTAAATTCGCCACACTCGGAGATGATGCATTGCAGGTAGGTACAAGGGGAAGCAGTCTGGCCATGGTTCAAACTAAAAATATAATCACCTCTTTATCGAAAATAACAGATGAGGAAATAGACATAACCGTAATAAAAACCACAGGGGATAAAATAAAAGATTCTCAACTTTACAATATGGATGTGAAGGGAATATTTACCAAGGAACTGGATCGAGCAGTCTTAGAAGAAGAGGTTGATTTCGCTGTTCACAGCTTAAAAGACCTTCCTAGTGAATTAGATGATGATCTGAAAATCATAGCAGTCCCTTTACGAGAATCACCCCATGATGTTCTGGTATCACCCTACAAATGGGATGAACTTCCTGAAGGAGCAACACTGGGAACCAGCAGTATCCGGAGAGAAGCTTTCTGTAAGTATCACCAGAAAAATGTGGATATACAACCCATAAGGGGTAATATTGACACCAGAGTTAATAAAATCGTTAAAGGGGATTATCAGGCCACCTTAATGGCTGAAGCAGGTCTTAGAAGATTAGGTCTTTCTGAACACATCCAGCAAAGATTTCCCCTTGATTACATAACTCCTGCCGCAGGCCAGGGGGCTTTGGCTGTTGTTGCCAGAAAAGACAGCGGTAAAATAAACATTTTAAAGGCATTAAATCATAAAAATTCTTATCAGGAAATCATGGCAGAAAAGAAAGTATTAGAAGTCCTGGGTGTAGGTTGCCAGTGGCCACTGGGAGTTTGCGCCAGGGCACAGGGAGATGAACTGGAGCTCCAAACAATTTTACTGACCAGAGAAGGTGAACTCATCTCTAAACATAGTATGAAAGGTCCAATAAGTCAGGCAGAAAACATAGGTCTTGAAATTGCCAACCGTATGGGAGATGATTGCTAGTGAAAAAGGTAAACGTAGGTGTTGTTGGTGTAGGGGCCATGGGACACAACCACGTAAGGGTTTACACCCGTCTAAAAAATGCCAACCTCCTAGCAGTTTCTGATCTCATGAAAGGCACCCTTGCAGAGGTATCAAAGAAATATAATACTGTAGGGTTTGTTGATTATGATAATGTACTTAAAATGCCCGAAATAGATGCGGTGAGTGTTTGCGTTCCCACCACCTACCACTACGAAGTGGTGATGAGTGCCATAGAACAGGGAAAGCACGTTCTGGTTGAAAAACCAATCGCATTTACCCTTAAAGAGGCCAAAAACATGGTCCGAGCCGCTAGAAAAGAGGGAGTTAAACTCGCCACAGGACATGTGGAACGTTTCAACCCAGCAGTTCTAGAAGCTAAAAAGCTTTTAAGGGACAAACTTATTGGTGAAGTGGTTTCGGTATCTGCAAAGAGAGTAGGACCATTCCCGCCACGGATAAAGGACGTGGGGGTAACTATAGATCTGGCTATCCACGAGGTGGATGTAATGGCTTACCTTATGGACAGCCCGGTTTCCAAGGTTTACGCTCATGTAGGTAGTAGACTGGAAAAATGTGAATACGAGGACCACGCCGAGATCATGATGGAATTTTACAACAACGCAATTGGTATGTTGGAAGTTAACTGGCTTACACCCTACAAAAAACGGCAACTGGAAGTTACAGGAACCGATGGGATAATCTCCCTGGACTACATTGACCAGACTGTAGATATTTTCGGTAAAAACGCCAGGAATGTCCGGGTACCTCATCACGAACCCCTAATGGAAGAGTTAGACTCATTCTTAAATGCAATCATGCTGGATGAAAAGCCAAAAATTACTGGGGAAGATGGTATCCATGCCCTTAAAACTGTTTTAGCAGCAATGAAATCCGCCAAAGAGAAAATTCCAGTTAAAATTGATATTGATTGAAATTATTGGTATTGATTGGATATTTACAAAAGTATCAAATGAATTTAGCTGTTCACAATTTTATATTCTATAATAACACAATTTTAATTATGTTGGAGGGGTATGATGAACCAGAAACTTATTGAAAAGGCCCATGAACTTAGAAGTAGGGGTTTTACCACTGGAGAAATAGCTGATGAACTAAATGTCTCCAAAGACACCGCCCGTTGGCTTATACTCCAGGGAACTGATAAAACCAAAGAGAAATCTGAGGAAAAAGCACCCATAGACTTTGCCATTAACTGGAAGAGTCTGGGTGGCAGTTCCACCCGGATGTCCTATGTTTCCGCAGCCATGGCGGACATGGCACTGCAGCATGGTGATGTGGAAGTAGTGGTGGGAATCACCGTGAGTGGAATCCCCTTCGCCACCATGATGGCCGAGTTTCTGGATGCAGATATGGCTGTGTTCCACCCTATTAAACACCGGAAAGAAGAAGATGCCAGGGGAGCAGTTAGCAGTAACTTTGCCTCAGTTGAGGGGAAAAGAGTGATAATAGTGGATGATGTCATCACCAGCGGTGGAACCATTGGAGAAGCCATTAAAGTTTTCCGCAGTCTCGGGGCAGAACCACTGGCTGCGGTAGTCTTAATTGACAAGAAGGGGTTAACCAGCGTGGAAAAAGTCCCGGTGGAATCACTAATACGCGTCAGTAGACTGGGATGATTTTAGACAATCATTATAACTCTATTATTTTCCTATTTTCTTTATTTAAGTATTGAAATTAACATTTCTCTAATATTCCATTCAAATATTTATCAAAATAAGAAAAAAATAGAAAATTTAATCTGGAATTAATGCTGTTAATAGGTATCAGAGTTCTAAACTCTGTACCTTAATATGGCCCCTATACCTCCAAATGCGCGGAGTAGTTGCATTCCTTCCTCAGTTTCAGTGGATATGATCTCCACTTCCGAGCCTACTTCTTCAGCCATGGTAACAAAGTCACCAATGACATCCTCTGAAGATGAAACCCTCATGGTTTCACCACAATTTTTACAGGACTTATCCTTAACTTCGCCATCATCTTTAATGGTTTTTTCTTCTTGACTGCCACAGGAAGGACACTGGAAGTAATATCGTTTGGACTTAATATCCTCGGAGAGTAATAAAACTTCAACTGCACCGTTAATCAGATTCTGCCGTACGTTAGCTTCCCCATATGATGCTAATCCATTTTCATCCACCAGTTCGGTTAAGAAACGTTGAACCAGTTTCTTCTCCCGCATGATGTCTATTTCAGTGAGCACATCCATGGATTTATCAATCACTTCCCGGATTCCAAACTCACCAGTGTAGGAGGTGTCCACGGTGGTGATGATTTTTTGTTTGATTTCGTGGTGCAGGTAATCTCCATTAATAAAATCTTCTTTTGTATGACCTGGACCTCCAATAATAATTCCTTTGAGACCTTCTAATTCCAAAAATGCTTCGTTCATATGTTCCCCAATCCTTTTCAGGAACTCATGGGCTGCTAATTCAATTAAACGGTCGAAACGTCTCTGTGATTGTCCACCTGCTTTGTGCTTTCCAGGAACACCACTGGTAAGGGTTTTAACTATGTCCACTCTTTTTCCTTTCATAATGGCTATAGTAGCTTCTTTACGGTCAATAACTGCCAGTCCATAGATTTCTTTGTCTTCCAGGATTTCTTGGAGTGGTTCCAGGAAGAACTGGGAGTCGCAGTGGTAAGTATAGGTTTGCACTGGTTCTGGTGGTTCGAAGACATAGGTTTCCATTTTCTCGGTTCCTGGACCACCTTTGGGGATCATGCCCACAAATAGAACTAGCCCTCTCTCAGGTGGTTTCGGGAAAAGCCTCATACGTTGCATTATAACTTCAATGGCTGATTGAACATTCTTTTTAGTCTGTTTACTTTTAATGTTAGCACTCTGACTGAGTTCTTCTCGCATGTGCTTTACCACATCGCTGATCTGCTTATTTGGAGGTATGTAAACGGATACTAACTCAGTTCCCCTCCCTCTTTTATCAGAGAGTTCTTGAAGAGTGCGTTTAACCTCATAAAGTTCTGTTGATGATGGTTCTGACATTTAATATTGCTCCTAAATTGATAAAAGTTATAATAAGTACATTTTATTTATTTAGATTCTACAGAAGATTATTATAGGTTTTTCTTACTAATTAATTACTGGTACTCTTTCTACAAATTTTCCTAGAATAATCTCCTTAAAATATTAGAATTATATTATTAAATATTCTATCTAAACTTTATATTATATGTAAACTTACATTAACTTTGGTGATGAGATGCGAGTAGTGATCACAGTAGGTGGATCCATAATAATCAAGGACCACGATTATAAGAAATTTCAGGATTATGCAAGTGTATTGAAAAGTATGGCAGCTGAACACCAGGTCATGGTGGTAGTAGGTGGTGGCCGGACTGCCAGGGACTATATTGAAATAGCCCGGGATCTGGGTGCATCTGAGGCCCTATGTGATGATATTGGAATTGAAGTCACCCGTCTCAACGCAAGACTCCTAATAACTGCCCTGGGCGATGATGCTTATCCCCGGGTACCTCATAATTTTGCCCAGGCTCTGGAATTTTCCACCACTGGCAAGATCGTGGTTATGGGTGGCACTGAACCTGCCCATAGTACCGATGCCGTGGGAAGTATTCTGGCAGAATTTGTGGGGGCTGATTTACTCTTAAACGCCACATCCGTTGATGGATTGTTTGATAAGGATCCCAACAAACATACTGATGCCCGGATGTTCCCGGAGATCACCCCCCAAGAGATGTTGGGAATGCTGGCTGATAAGGACATGAAGGCTGGTACCTATGAATTCATGGATAAAACTGCCATACAGATCATAGGCCGGTCCATGATAAAAACAGTGATCTTCAACGGAGAAAATCCTGAAAACCTTAAAAATGCCATGAAAGATGAAGTAGGCACAGTGATCATGTCCAATAAATGAATTAAATTATTATTATAGTCATATTGTTAAAAAACATTCAATTAAGATTTAATTGATTAAAAATTCAAGATATTGGCATTTAATAATAGATCTAAAAATTCAAAATATTGATTCAATAACAGCGTTATAAATTTAAAATATGGAAATATTTGAAAAATTAAAGAGGTAATTATTCATGATTGAACAACACAAGCACTGTCCTGTTTGCGGGACACCAATACCACTTAATGAAAGGTTTTGTTCACCTAACTGTGAGCAGGTAGCCATGGCCAACCAGAAGAAGGTTCAAAAAACTCGAAGGATGTTATATGTCCTTTTTGCACTCTTCATATTGGTGTGGTTGTTTTTCATGTTAAGGGGTCAGTTCGGATTCTAAACAATTATTAATGATCAATGTCCGAAAGGTTTTTAGATTCGGACATAAAACCCTTATTTTATCATGTCGATTCTTTTTGAAGTTTGAACTAGTTGCTTTTCTATTTACTCCTTAGTTATTCCCTTTCCTAGTTATTCCCGGATATTTAGTATTCCATATATTAGTAGTCCAATCCCGGTTATAAATCCTAGAATATTTGGGTTCAAGTTATAGAAGCCCACAATAAGAAAAAGGAAACCGAATAACAATCCGAATATCCCGGCATATATTTTGTAAGTTTTCCGCTCACCCACCAGCAGGGCGATGATCCCGGTAATCAGTAACAAGGTCCCGGTAATTATGTATGCCCATAAACCGAGGTTTATTATCCATGAAGTGTTAAACAAGAAAGTTAACCCAATGACTATTCCAAATATGCCCACTAAGAATGGGAATAACCATAAATCATTAGATGTTCTTTCACCGAAGCCTAAAATGGTTAACCAAACTCCCATTCCCAGTATTAAAAGTCCAGAAATAAGGCCCAGGGTGGCAAGTCCCACAACCGGTGCGGTTATCATTATAACGGCCACTATTATTGCAATAATCCCCACTATCGTGTTTTTCATTGTAAACAACCCATTTTGCAACTATCTAACTTTATTTCCAATCATTATTTGAATTGAAATGTTTTGAAACATTTTATTTTAAACACTCTCAATTGGAGAGAGACTTAAATCTTGGTATTAACTTTTATCCTCTGGTTATAATAAATTTAATGATAATGAAATCCAATCTTAGGGACTCTAGAATGGATTTCATAACTCAATTCAAATACTTAGAGAACTTATTAGTACTATAAAGTGATTATTAATATAAACTATGATATAGAAGATAAATTACATAAGGAGATTACGAAAAATGCTCGTGTTAACCACACCATCCATAGAGGGGAAGAAAATAGTTGAATATTACGGTTTAGTCACTGGAGAGTCTCTTTTAGGGGCAAATGTTTACAAAGACATGTTTTCCGGTGTGCGGGATGTGGTGGGGGGTAGAACCTCGGCCTATGAAGAAGAACTAAAAAAAGCAAGAGAAGTGGCTTTGGAAAGTATGAAAGATAAAGCCGCGGATAAAGGGGCTAATGCAGTTATAGGTGCACGTTTGGCTTATCATAATCTGGGCGGGACCATGGGCAACACCATAATGGTCACTGTCTTTGGAACTGCAGTCAAATATGGAGAATAAAAAATTTAATAGGGCTTAAAAGGTAATTAGAAAAATTAATTATAAATTATTTAATTAATATAAGCATCTTAAGAAGGGATAGGCTTGTTGGCATCGTTAGTAACTTTTTTAAAAGATAAACGTTGGGCTTTTTTTGCTATACTCATAGGATTCGCTGCTGGATTTCTCTCCGCCCTGATCTGTGTCATATGGGAACTGAAAATCTTCGGGTTTAACATACTATTTATCGTATCTCCATTAATAGCAGGATTCGTGGAAACTTACATTGCTCGACGTACTTACGGTAAAAGCACAGGAGCAATCAGTGCACTTTTGATATTTATATTTATAAATGCTTATGCCTGGATTTTCCCTCAAGATCCTATTGTGCTCAATTTCTTTACCTTAGGTGGCTTGGCCCTTATGATACAGGCTGCGTTCCCTATATTAATTAATTATTTGCTTTTTGTGGTATTTCTAGGAGTATTAACCTATGCCATTGGTTATGTGGGGAACCTATTATCCAAGGCCACCAACAAGGTCCGTAGGAGAACTCCCGAAGGAGAATTAACAGGTAGTCCTGAAGATGAATCAGAAGTGATAAAAAGTCAAGAATCGAGTTTTATGGATGATTTGGAGTTTCCATTGGCATCCTTACCTTATATGGGGGGCGGTAAGATCACCAAACATATGGGAATGGTGATTGGGGAAGCCATGGTCAATGGAAACTCAGGAAGTACTTCTAAGTTACCCACAAAACCACAATTTGATGTTAAGGGTTTGAATGAGGCTAAAGAAGCAGCTATACGTCAAATGTTGGATAATGCCTATGAAATGGGTGCTAACTCAGTGGTTGAGGTTTTAATTGATTACAATTCAATTGGGGGTTTAAAAGGTAGCTCAATTATAGTCACTGCCACTGGAACTGCAGTGGTTTACAATTGAGACTAATAATTTACTTTTCAGGTTAATAAGGTTCTATTATCCCGTATTTCAGCCTATAGGTCTCCTGGAAAAATTTCTGTAATGAATCTTCGCTGCTGGTCAAGAGAATGGTGATGTTTTTCATTTTTTCTAAAATTTCTAAGAAATTCTCAGTTGCCTTTAAATCCAAGTCAGCGGTAGGTTCATCACCGAGTAAGAGGGATGGATTGTTTACCAGTGAACGGGCCAGTGCAACTTTTTGTTCTTCTTCCATGGATAGATCAGGTGGAAAACGATTCCAATCATCCAATTCTACTTGTTCCAACAACTCTTTTGCTTTTCCTCCCTCAGAAGATACCATGGGAAGCAACACGTTTTCAAGAATAGTAAGGTGGGGTAAAAGATTTGCTCTGCGAAAAATAAAGCCAACTTCATTTCTAATCATTTTTGCACGTTGATTTTCATTTAAATCAAGGGTTGAAATTCCTTTAAAACTAATATCCCCCGCACTAGGTTTTTGGATAAGACCTGCCAGATGAATCAGTGATGTTTTACCTGCTCCGGAAGGACCAGATACTAAGGTATGGGTGCCGAGGGAGAGTGTAAACGATAAATTCCTAAGGGCAGACACACTCATCCCACCCTTCTCATACACCTTATTAACTTCTTTAAATGTTAAAAGTTTAGTAGTCACAGAGGAGGGCCTCCTCTACTGTTATTTGTGATGTAAACCATGCGGGGTATATTCCAAGAATAAGGCTGAGTAGGGTGGTAATAAGAATAGCGCTGATGACTAACCAAAATGGCAAAAGAGTGTTAAACAAACCCTGATCCAAAAAGTTGGACACCACCCAGATACCGACACTTCCCAGGAAAACTCCAATTATTGATCCAATTAACCCCAGTAATCCCGCTTCAAGGGTGGAACTTATTAAAATTTGTCTTTTTGTAAATCCCATGCATTTAAGAAGACCCATCTCTCGTTTTCTCTCTGAGAGGTTGAAGCCCATGGTGTTCATAATTCCCAAAACACCTATTAAAAGGGCAGCACTGGCCAATCCATCTAAAATATAGACCACATTAAGAAGAAGATTTTCTAAGCGAATTACCAGTTGATTTTCTGTAAATGAGGTTCCTAAAAATGAGTTTAAATATTCAACTGCTGATAAAGCTAAGTTTGTCTGATTGTCATTTACAGGGTTCTGGTTGGATTGCCCTATTATTTCCCCATTGGAGGGTCTTGATTTTTCAATAAAACTACTAATCCCTAATCCTGAGCTTACCAAAATAAGTAATATAATAACTCCAATTGAGATTCTTAAAACAGTTGAAAAATTACGTAGACGATTACGCCGTAAATTTTTCCAGGCTAAGGCATATATTCCCATTTCATCATCTCCGGGGTGAGGTGTTAAATTTAACAGATTTATGTTTTGAGTAA
>JAUNXM010000074.1 GCA_030539815.1 Methanobacterium sp. | reverse complement strand
ATAGGATATTGGTCGAAACTCAAATACTTGTATGTAACCCCTAAATTGTTTTAGAATTCAGCAAGTTCTTAGAATTCAACACATTAAGGTCCCCATTATTCTTTATTCCCAACCCCATAAGATTTGGATAAAATCAAAAATTATTTTATCTGTTAACCTAAAGATCATAATGGAATTTGATTTATTGAACAAACAATCTAAGCTTACATTAAAAAGGAGATATACATGGATTTTAATCGGGTAAAATTACCTCGGGAGATCCACAGTGGCCCCGGAGTTATCAAGGAAACTGGATCCATTTGTAGGGATTTAAAACTCAGCGGCAAGGTACTGGTAGCCAGTGGTCCAAAAACAATGAAGATTGCTGGAGAAAAGGTTATTGAAAGCCTGCAAGATCATGATTTTAATGTAGAAACCTTAATAATTGAAAAACCATCTATGGATGCAGTTCAGGAAGTTCAAGAACGCATGGGAAATATGAATGCGGTTCTGGGTGTAGGAGGTGGAAAGGTGATTGACGTGGCAAAGATGGCTGCTACCCAGCTAGAAGTCCACTCAGTCAGTGTACCCACTGCAGCTTCCCACGATGGAATATCATCACCCCGTGCTTCCATCAAAGATCAGGGTGGAAGTGTTTCCCTGAAGGCTGAACCACCCATGGGGGTTATTGCCGACACCCAGATCATCAGCCAAGCACCATTCCGTCTGTTGGCAGCAGGATGTGGGGACATAATCTCTAACTATACCGCGGTATTGGACTGGAAATTAGCCCACCGATTATTGAACGAAGATTACAGTGATTCAGCATCGGCGTTATCCCTGGTTACTGCCGAAATGCTGATTAAATCTGCTGGTGATATTAAGGAAGGTTTAATTGAAAGTGCTGCCATCGTGGTTAAGGCATTGATATCCAGTGGAATGGCCATCAGCATTGCTGGTAACAGCAGACCCGCCAGTGGGGCTGAACATAAATTCAGCCATGCACTGGATATCATGGCACCAAAACCAGCCCTTCACGGTGAACAGTGTGGAGTGGGTACTATTATGATGATGTATTTGCATGGAGGAGACTGGGAGTTCATCCGGGACACTCTTAAAACTATTAAAGCTCCAGTGAATGCTCGTGAACTTGGAATAGAACCCGAATATATTATTAAAGCACTTATGGAAGCCCATAACATCCGAAAGGAGAGATATACAATTTTAGGTGATAGGGGGCTTACTGAAGCTGCCGCCACTAAACTGGCACTTAAAACTGAAGTTATTGATGGGTAATTCCAGAACAAAAAGAAGTAAGCAAATATTAATATCTGAAACTAAAATTAATATCAATTACTGGAAATTAATTAAAATACCCGGGAATTTCAATCCATGGAGTGGATAGATAATGATAACCCTCATCGGAAAAAACTTAGCAGAAAAAGGAATCAGATTCATGCATTATGGGGCCGCCAGTCAGTGTGAGAAGTGCCGCTTCAAGGCTACCTGTATTGAATCTCTAGAAGAGGGTAGAATGTACCGGGTTAGAGAGGTTAAAAATACCGAACACCCCTGTATGGTTCACGATGGAGGTAAGGTAAAAGTTGTGGATGTGGATCGTGCCGTGATTAAAGCAGCTATTGATTCTAGACGAGCCTTTGAAGGTTCAAACATTGTTTTTAATCCTCCTGAGTGTGATGAAGACTGTTCATTGCGTGAATTATGCTTTCCGGAGGGATTATACCCTGATGATAAATGTAAAATCGTGAAGAAAATGGGAAACCCTGTCGATAAGTGTGCTAAGGGAATGAAGCTCACTGTGGTTATGTTAAAATATTAAATAAGTAAATAACCAAATTCAAGATAAATAAATCAGATTAAACGTTCAAAAATATTAAAATATAACTAATAACCTTGCAAAAAAATTATATAACTAAAAAAACTTCATTCGAGTTATTATTTTGAGATATAGTAAAATTATATTAAAATGGAGATAATTTATGCATCCCAAAAAAGAAGTTGCCTGGGAAGCTGCCCAGCTAATAGATGATGCTAAAAAGGAAGTAGCCCATGAAGCAGCCATGATGGTTACTGATGGTCAGGTTCTGGGACTGGGTACTGGATCAACCACCCATTATTTCATTCAGAATTTGGGAGAAAGAATTCTTAATGAGGAGTTGGAAATAATGGGAATACCCACATCTTATCAATCCTTCTTCCTGGCCACGGAATGTAACATTCCCATAACCACCCTGGATGAACATCTACCGGATCTTGCAGTAGATGGAGCTGATGAAGTAGACCCCAATTTAAACCTGATTAAAGGTGGGGGTGCAGCGCACACCCTTGAAAAAATTGTTGACTCATCTGCCAGTAAATTCGTGGTCATTGTGGATGAATCAAAAATTGTTAAAGAACTTGGTGAATTCCCTGTACCCCTGGAAGTAATGCCCACTGCCTACCGGCCAGTTACCGAAAAGGTAAAAAGCATGGGTGGTGCCCCTCAGTTGAGAATGGCCCAGATGAAAGATGGTCCGGTTATAACTGATAACCAAAACTTTGTGGTGGATGTGCAATTTGAAAAAATACCTAACCCCCAGGAACTGGAAATAGTTCTTAACAACATTCCCGGTGTGTTGGAAAACGGCATATTTACTGATGTTGCCCATGAAGTCCTGGTAGCCACCTCAGATGGTGTGAGATCAATTAAAAAACCCTTGAATTTCTAATCTAAACTCTGTCAGATAATTTAAAATGTAATAATAGGGGTTTGACTCCTATTTTCACATTTTTTTTAAATCTTTTTTTAAACATAAATTGAAGATTACTACCAATTTTGGATAATTTCCTATTAAACAAATTATCTTATAAGTCTTTAATTAACGATAATATCAGACCTGGAATTTGAATAAAATTCTTAACCCTTCCTGTTAATCATGTTATCCTATTTTTTTAACTAAAATCCTATAGATACCCCCAGATAACTCCCACCATAAATGTGGACAGGTTAGCAACCAAAGATAGTAAAATTGCCATTTTATATTTAATATTCAGTAAATATCTTAGAAATACCCCCTCAATAACAACCACCAGTACTTCCACCACAATCAGATTAGGGTATATGTAGAAAAAGGTGTAAGATGCAAGGGGTAAAGTGATTGAATTAACAAGAAAAGAATATAATAAAAGTTTCATAAGTTTTTTTCTTTGGAAAAGCCAGATAATGACAAATTCAATGAATATGGTTAATATCAAGGCAATAATAAGGCTATACATTTTTTAGATCATATTTTAACTCGATTTCCGCCTGATGATGATGAAAATTATAACTCCCAGTGCTATAAGTGGTAGTAACATGTAATAAATGTAATAATCCCATGAAGTTCCAGGGAATGTTGGTTCGGGAGTCTGGTTCTGACTAAGGTAAGGTTTTTCAACATTCTGACCGTTTTTATACCCATAGATGATTTTCTCTTTATGAATATTCAGGTTATTCCCATTGATGGACTTGATATTCAGAATTATTAGGGCATTATCCAAAGGGTTTGCCTGGTTTACATTGCCATAGGTACCATCCAGTTTAAGGCTGGAACGGGCTACCCTGCTGTCATTGTTGAGGAATTCGCTAACTTGGGATTCATTCATCTGGTCAATCTGCATCTGGTTATATAAATTTCTGGGAACAGCATAGATGGAACAGGTGCTTAACTTATAGAAACTAAATTCTGATGAGTTTAATAGTTCAATTGAGGGATTAGGTATTCCGTGAAGTATAAACACATAATCGGGAAAATCCTGGATGTTAGAAATTTTGTAACTATATGGTACGTTCTTTTCCCCAGGATCGATTACATCTGCTGATGAAGTCCCCATTAGGGATAGGAGGATAAACAAGAAAACCAGGATCTGACCAGACTTAGAAGTTTTCATGAAATTAATTATGCAATGTTTTCTTATTATCTTTTTCTGGTACTTTGATTTAAGACATTAAAAGTATCCTATATATTTCTTTAGTAAATTAAGAAGTTTTTCATAATGAATCTGGAAGTTATTAAACGTTAATCCATTGATTTTTGGATTATTGATGAAAGTGAAAATCCCAATCCCAGAACCAGGACAATGGTTGCCCCGGAAGCCAAATTGAAAAGGTAAGAAATGTAAAGTCCACCAGTGGTGAGTAACATTCCCATTATCACTGACAAGATCATCATCCGCCCCAAATTATAGGTGAACTGCTTGGCAATGGCCGCAGGGATGGTTAATAGGGCAATGACCAGTATCACTCCCACCACCTTAATCATCACCACCACTGAAAGGGCAACCAGAGATAGTAGGAGAAGGTAAATGGCAGTGGTGGGCATCCCCATGACTTGACTGAATTCCTCATCAAAGGATATTCCCTGGAATTCTCGCCGGAATAAATACACAACAACAATAATTATGATATCCAAGATGAACATGATCACCAGATCACCGGTGGGTACGGTTAATATGCTTCCGAAGAGGTAACTCATGAGATCCGGAACATATCCTGGAGTAAGGTTAATAAAAATGATACCAATGGCCATTCCCAGACTCCAAAGTATCCCAATGGCTGTGTCTTCGCTAACTTTAACCTTTTTACTGGTTAATCCCATGAGGATGGCGGAGGCAATGCTAAATGGTATTGCTACCAGTATGGGGTTAACACCCAGGAAGTATCCCAGACCTATCCCTCCAAAGGCTGCGTGGGATATTCCACCGCTAATGAAAACTATGCGTTTAACTACCACGTAGCTGCCCACCAGCCCACAGGCCACACTAACCAGAACTGCAGCTAGGAAAGCATTCTGCATGAAGGTGTATTGTAGAATACCAGTCACTTTATATCATTCCCTGAAGTTAGATTATGTGATTTTGATTTTGTAACAAATTGCCTTATTAAACTATTTTTAAAGAAAGATTATCCTTAATATTCGTGACAACCCGGACTTTTACCGTTTAATGTTCTTTTAATATCCTATGAGGTATTCCATGACTTATATACCCAATTGGACATTTATAAACTGCTTCCAGACCTTTCTCTGAGTTTTCCACTGGCCCGTGGTAGTATAGTTTCTGGTTTAAACAAGCAATATTTTCCACCTGAGTGGAAACTGCACCTACATCATGACTAATTAATACAATGGCCATCCTACTCCTCAGTTGGGATAATAGATTGTAGAATGAATTCTGCATTTCAGGGTCTATGCTGGCCATGGGTTCATCCAGTAAGAGTAATTTAGGGTCTCGAACCAGGGCTCGGGCAATGAAAACACGCTGAACCTGGCCACCTGAAAGCTGGCTCATCTGACGATCCTGATACTTTAACATTCCCACTTCTTTCAAGGCCGTTATAACCCGTTCTCGATCTTCATCAGTGTAATTCTTGAAAAATCCATGGTATCTTCCGGATAATGTGGTGTCGAAGACGTTTATGGGAAAATCAGGATCGAATGATACATGTTGGGGGAGATAACCCACTGGATTATTGGGATTTCCAGGTTCATTGGCAAACACCGTCACCCGGCCATGGTCTGGTTTTAACAATCCCAGGATGACTTTCAAGAGGGTGCTCTTACCCCCACCATTAGGACCTATTATGGCTAAAAAATCATCATCGGCTATGTTAAGATTAATATCCTGAAGAACTGGTTGTTTGTTAATGGTTAAAGATACATTTTCCATTTCAACAGTGTTTAGAGCCATTTTTATACCCCATAAGTAATGTAATTCCTTCAGTAATTGAAACCTCATCGATATATTCAATCCATTTTTTAATCATTGATACGATTTTAGATCATTGGTAAATGATTTATTAATGGAAAATATATAATATAAGAAATTATATTGTATTATAATCAATTAACAGGATTTTTTTAGGAGCTGGCAAATGCCTCGGCAACTTTTTGCATGTTTTTGAGGTAATCTTTACTTAATGGATCCACTACCACCACTTTACCATCAATTTCACTGGCTATAACTTGGGCATTACTGGTAGAAAACTCAGGGGAGACAAATATAACCTTTATGTTTTCCCTGCGGGCAGCGTCCACCAGACTGGCAATGGCCTGTGGAGTTGGTTCTTTCCCATCCTGTTCTATGGATATCTGTTGTAGATTATAATCTTTACAGAAGTAGGCCCACGCTGGATGGTAAACCATAATTTTTGTATTGTTTTTTCCGGATAATCTCTGGGTGATATTTCTATCCAGTTCATCCAGTTCATTAATATATTCATCCCGATTTTTGGTGTAATAATCCTTATTATCTGGATCAACCTGTACAAGGCTCTGGTAAATATTTTCCACCATTATTTTAGCGTTACGGGGTGAAACCCATACATGTGGATCACTACCTTCTTCTGATTCAGCAGTGTTGGGAATGAGCTGTATACTAGTGGAAGTGTTAACCAGTTTCATGTGGCTATTCATGCTGGTGAGCTTTCCCATCCAGGCAAGTTCAAATTCAACATCTGATCCTACCTGGAAATATATCTGGGCCTCCTGAACCTGTTTCATCTGGTTAGGGAGTGGTTCGTAGGTGTGGGGGTCTGCACCAGGTGGTACCATTACAGTTACATTAACTCGATCACCAGCAACTCGCTTAACAAATTCCTCCTGAGGCCCCACTGTAACCACAACCCCTATCCTCCCATCCTGGGAAACACTGGTGTTCCCGGTGGAAGTGTAAAAATAGGCCAAAGTTATTGAAAAAAGAATTAGGATAAATCCTGAAATTAAGAGAATTTTTTTTCTTTCCATTAAGGGGCACCGAAAAAGATTTGTTATATAGACATCTATTTTTTTATTAATATTTATAAATTTTCTTAATAAAATTTAGCAAGGTTTTTATATTAAATTATTAATATTAGGCCCATGACTATAATTAGCGTGTCCCTTAATGAAAAACTTCTTCAGGAAATCGATGCCCTCAAAGAGGAAGTTGGTTTTTCTGGTCGTTCAGAAGTATTCAGGGCAAGCACCCGCCTTTTAATAGCGGATAATGATGAAAAAAATAAATTAAAGGGCTATATCAATTCTATCCTGATTTTGATCCATCCTAAAAATTCCGAAGATAAGGTAACCCAAATCAAGCACAACTTTGAAGATATAATAAACACCCAGATACACAGCCACCTTCAGGAAAACCAGTGCCTGGAACTATTTATCCTAGAAGGGGATGCTGGTAGGATGAGGGAACTTTCCCGCCTTTTAAATCGTAATATAAAGTTTTTATATTCCAAATTAGTTCCATTACCTCAGGAATAGGAATAAAAAATTTTATTGATTAAAAAAAATCGAATTTTTATATTAAATTATTGTTTTTAACTTGAATAATTCTTTTAGGGACTAATAGTTCTAAATATAAAAATAGTTCTTAATTTGACCCATATTTATGGAATAAACTCTTTACTTAGAGTTTATATTAAAGATAGAATCTTAATTTAGATTTTACATAGGAGTATATATTCTTAAATTAGATTTTACATACGGATAAATTCTTAAATTAGGGATAAAATCCTGATATAAAAAAAATTGGATGTTAAATGCGTTGAATAATTATTCACTTTTTAGAAGATGAATTAAATCTCCAGGAGTGTTTACTGGTGATTTACAAGTCCCGTTACCGCAAACATACGCAGTGGCTGCCTGGTTAATGGTGGTTTTATGCTTCACTGAAGGGATAACCTCCGTAATTAACCTATCCTCATTTGATTTAAGGATTAACACAGAATTTGGTAAGTACTCCTTTCTCAAGGCATCCAAAAGGGAATTAGTATCTGGATTGTTCTTTTCCCCCACAATGGTAATTCCAAAGGAAGGGTAATGTTTGAGAAAAACAGCCGATAACAACATGGTGAATGCTGATGGTGATTGTTCTATTAAGGGATAGAAATAGTTTTCCAGAGCCTGAGATACCTCCCGGAACTGTGAGTCACCAGTTAAAAGGTGTAATTTTTCCAGGTTCATCATCATCACCGAATTTCCTGAAGGCAATGCAGTGTCGTAAGCCTCTTTTTGTCTAACTAAAACTTCTTGACCATCATCTGGGGTGAAATAGAACCCACCTTTATCAGGGTCCCAGAAATGATCCATCATGGTCTGGTTGAATTTGAGAGCAGTTTTTAGGTATTGGGCCTGGAAAGTAGCCTGATATAGTTCCAGTAATCCCCATATGAGATAAGAATAGTCATCAAGGTTACCATCCACTGCTGCATCATTATCACGCCAGCGGTGGAGTAGTCTTCCCTCTATGTGGAGTTTGGTCATGATGAATTTCACAGCTTCTCCAGCCGCCAGGATATAATCTTCCCTACCAAAAACTTTACCAGCAATGGCCAGAGCAGCTATTATAAGGCCATTCCAGTCTGTAAGGATTTTATCATCCTTATGGGGGTGTACTCTTAATTGACGTGCTTGGAAGAGTTTTTCCCTTGCATTTTCAACCTTCCACCATAATTCCTCAGAGGGTATTCCTAGTTTTTCAGAAAGTTCATCCCATGTATGGGTTCTGTAGAGGATATTTTTACCAGTTGCAATACGTGTAGCCTCATCCAGGAAGTTTCCATCAGTTTTAGTGGAGTAAACCTTAGAGAAAATTTCTCCCAGCTCATTACCTAAGAGATCTATAATTTCATCATGGGTCCAAAGATAGAATTTACCTTCCTCCCCCTCACTATCAGCATCCTCTGCAGAATAGAAGGCACCTTCTGGAGATTTCATATCCCGCATAATATATTCCAGAACTTCTTCGGCTTTTTCACGGTACTGGACTTTACCAATGGCCTGGTAAGCCTCGGTATAGGCGATAACCAGGAGAGCCTGGTCGTATAACATTTTTTCAAAATGGGGGAGTATCCATTGGCGGTCTACACTGTATCGGTGAAACCCAAAACCAACATGGTCGTATATTCCTCCTTTTCCCATGGCATCCAGGGTTTTTTCTACCATTGAGAGTGCTTCAGATTCATGATAGTGTTTCCAGTACCTGAAAAGGAAGAGCAGGTGGTGGGGTGTGGGGAATTTCTGGTTACTGCCGAAACCAGCGAATTCTGCGTCATAGTTTTCCTGGAGAGAATGGAAGCTTTGTTGCAGTATTCCCTCTGAAAGCTCCCCTGATTTATCAGAAGATTTGTGGACACCCTGTGATATCTGTTGTAATGATAGAGTAAGATCTTCTGCTGATTTTAAGAGGTCTTGCCGTTTATTTTCCCATAGATCCCGAACATTCAGGATCAAATCCCTGAGTCCAGTACCCCGGGGTCCGGTGTCTTTGGGGAAGTAAGTTCCGGCAAAAAACGGTTTCATATCCGGGGTCATGATAATAGTGAGGGGCCAGCCCCCACTTCCGGTGATCATCTGGCAGACCATCATGTATACACTGTCAATGTCTGGTCTCTCC
>JAUNXM010000073.1:1970-9427 GCA_030539815.1 Methanobacterium sp. | reverse complement strand
GTTTAATAGAGGCCATTGAAAATTCAGATATGGTAGTTATTGGACCATCAAATCCCATAACATCAATTGGACCCATAATCTCAGCCAAGGGTGTTAGGAGAGCTCTAAAAAATGCTTATGTTGTAGGTGTATCCCCAATAATTGGTAATAAACCCGTTAGTGGCCCTGCAGCTAAGTTTATGAAAGCAATGGGCTACGAAGTTTCATCCAGGGGAGTAGCTGGTATATATCAAGAATTTTTGGACAAATTCATAATTGACCTTTTAGATGAAGATCATCAGGAAGAAATAGAAAAACTAATATCAGATGTCATGTTAACTCAGACCATCATGAACAATGTTAATGATAAAATAAATTTAGCCAGATGTATTTTGGGTGAAAATGTATGATACAAATGACTTTAATCCAGATTGACAACTACGGACCCTGGACCGTTACCCCCACACCAAGGGCCGAAGCAGACTTGCAGATCCTGCAGGCAGAATTATACGCAGATGTTCAAAGGCAATTCGCAGCCAAAGGGGGATTGGTTTTCTTCACCCGCTTTGACAATATGCTGGCGGTTACCAACGGAGTGGACATGGAACATCATCTGCATATACAGAAATCCATAGGCAACCGTTATCCCATAACATTGAGTATGGGTGTGGGAACTGCTGAAACTCCCTATGAAGCACAGCGGAGTGCCACCAGTGCCCTTCAAAAATATGGCGGTGCTCAAGCCGAAGACCGGAGTGAAATACTGGCCATTGAAGGGCTGGTGAATCCGGATGATAGTTTCGTTCAGATAGCCCACATTGACATAAATGGTATCACAGACTCACTGACCGACATTATACCCGCATATGACACTTCTTTTATAGTCAATCGAGTCCAACATTTCCTAATGAAAAAGTTAATCGAAAAGGGATCATTACTATTCTTCATTGGAGGGGACAACTTCATGTCTCCCTGTAATGGTATGACCCCTGAAGGAATACTTACTGTAATAGAAGAAATTGAAGAAGAAATCAACATAGCCCTTAAAGCAGGGGTTGGAAAGGCCTCTACAGCTGAAAAAGCTGCTAATCTTGCTGATTTGGCCTTAGAAGAAATTAGGGACGGTAATACATATAATTTAGTCCATGTTCTAAATAATAAACCTTAAACATTAATTTTAACCAAATTTTTTTTTAATTGATTTACAATTTATAATTCCAATTAAATTAAAAAAAACACATTTGGAACCTGTTCTGGTGATCATCCAGTCTGGGTTTTTTCTTAGTCTAATAATATTGGAGAGGATTCTATTGAAGTTTTAGCCCCCATGGCCGGTATCACTGATGGTGCCTTTTGTCGGGACATGACCACCCTCGGATTTAACATGGTGACCTTAGGAGGTTACAATGCTGATGAAGCCACCTCAAATGCAGGGAAGAAAATCTTAGCCCGTGGAAGACCAGAATTTGACCTTGACTCAGGGAAATTGATTGGTCACCTTGAAGAACAAACGATTCTGGTTAAGGATCAGGATTCTTGGGAGGGATTTGTCTCTGTTAACCTCCGTGCTATTACCCCGGATCCAATTATTGAAGTTTCAAGGTTAAATAACGTGGATGTAGTGGAGATCAATGCTCACTGTCGGCAGCCAGAGATAACTGAACTGGGCTGTGGTCAGTCACTCCTGAAAACCCCAGAACATTTGGAAGAATTCACCAGCGAAGTGGTTAATAAGGCAAAAAGCAATGTCTCAGTGAAAATTCGGGCTAATGTTCAGGGGGTTGATGATCTTGAAATAGCCAGAGCCATTGAACATGCGGGGGCGGATTACCTGCATGTTGATGCCATGAAACCAGGTTATAAATCAGCAGACCATGAAATAATCAGATCAATCCGTCAGGAAACCTCTATGTTTATTATTGGCAATAATTCCATCACCGATATTGAGTCCGCCCAGAAGATGTTGGCTGCAGGTGCTGATGGGATATCAATTGCCCGTGCCGCTATTAAAGGAAAATTACCCTTTGATCTATCCCAAATATAGTAATGAAATATTTTTTTATATAAAATTTTTAATATGTAATCGTATAAATTAAAAAACAATGATCAAGATAAGATAATATACTGCTCATAAATAAAATTACTCATTTAATTTAATTATTATAGGAAAAGGTGGTTAAATGTCTTTTATACAATTGGAAAACGTCACCAAAACCTTTGATGGTGTGAAAATTCTGAAAAACCTGAACATAACTATAGATGAAGGCTCTGTTCTGGGTATCCTGGGAAGAAGTGGTTCTGGAAAGTCCGTACTCATAAACATGTTACGGGGAATGAAGGACTACCGTCCCACTGAAGGTCGAATCTTTTATACTGTAGCAGTTTGCCCAGACTGTTTAAGGGTGGAACCGCCTTCAATGGCAGATAACCCCTGCCTATGCGGATGCAATCTTGAAGTACAGAAAGTTGATTTCTGGCATGCGGATCGTAAACTTTTTGCAGCAATCAAACGCCGTATTTCTATTATGCTCCAGAGGACATTTGCCCTCTACGAGGATGATACGGTTATTGACAATGTCTTAAAGTCAATTACTGGGCATGACGAGGAAGAAAGTACTTACATGGCCATTGATCTTTTGGACATGGCCCAAATGACCCACCGGATCACCCATATTGCCCGTGATCTCTCTGGTGGGGAAAAACAAAGAGTGGTTCTGGCTCGTCAAATAGCCAAGGAACCAATGCTATTTTTAGCTGATGAACCCACCGGTACCCTTGACCCGCAAACTGCGGAATTAATCCACCAGGCACTGATCGAAGGAGTAAAAGAAAAAGGAACCACCATGGTTATCACTTCTCACTGGCCAGAAGTAATGAGACAACTATCAGACTATGTGATCTGGCTGGAAAAGGGAGAAGTAGTGGAAGAAGGAGACCCGGAAACTGTGGTACAGAGTTTCCTGGATCAGGTCCCCCTCCCTGAAAAGAAAACTGAATTCAAAACCGGTGGCCCCATTATAAAAATGGAAGGCGTGAAAAAACACTACTACTCCATTGAAAGAGGAGTAATAAAGGCCGTGGATGGTATAGATCTCGCCATAAATGATGGAGAAATATTTGGAGTTGTAGGACTCTCGGGAGCCGGTAAAACCACCCTTTCACGTATTCTTTACGGCCTCACAGACCCCAGCAGTGGTGATATTGAGGTTAAATTAGGGGATAACTGGATTGACATGACTGAAAAAGGCATATTCGGCAGAGGCAGAGTCAAACCTTATCTGGGAATATTACACCAGGAATACAGTCTTTACCCCCACAGGAATGTTTTAGGAAACCTCACCGAAGCAATAAGCCTAGAATTACCTGCAGAATTTGCAAAAATGAAAGCTCTTTATGTTTTAAACGCAGTTGGGTTCGATGAAGCCTATGCTGAGAAAATAATCACCAAGTACCCCGATGAACTTAGTGGTGGAGAAAGGCACCGGGTGGCACTTGCCCAGGTCCTCATCAAAGAACCAAACATTGTGATACTGGATGAACCAACCGGTACCATGGACCCCATAACACGGGTACAAGTTACTGATTCAATTAGAAAAGCAAGGGATGAACTTAAACAAACTTTCGTCATTATCAGTCACGACATGGATTTTGTGCTGGATGTATGTGACCGGTCCGCCCTCATGAGAGGCGGTAAAATCCTTAAAACCGGTTTACCAGCAGATATCGTGGAAGATTTAACCCCTTCAGAAAAAGAAAAGATGTTAAAGGAGGAATAAGATGGCCTGGGAAGATTCACCATCACATGTATGTCGAGGGGGAGATAAAAGAGCATTAACATTCTGTTGCCCCCCTGTTAAACCTTGTCCTATTGTATTCGCTCTTGAAGAAGCTGGAATTAGTCCTCAAGAGTATATTGAGATTAAAGAAAAATTTGGAGAAAAAACTCGTCTTGGTGAGGGTGATGGAACCTGTTTCGGATCCCTGGTATGGTGTTGTAAACCATCCAAACCATGCCCACTAAGGGACATGGTGCTGCGCAGAATTGATATGAGCCATGATGAGTACATGGATTTAAAACACCAGTTATCACAGGAACTGGTAGGCCATGAACCAACGGACAACGAGGAAAGTATTAAAGCTCTTGCTGATGCATTTGACGTTTCTAAAGAAGAAGCTTCTCAGGTTCTTTCCGAATGCGGTAATGACCTGAAAACTGCCATGAAAGTTCTCAGAATGAAAAATTTAGAGTTATAATTCAGGGAGTGTTATCAATGGGATGGACTCCCCTATACCTGGAAATGCAGGATAAAAATGTTCTGGTGGTGGGAGCCGGGGAGGTTGGCCGGAGAAGGGCACGGCGTTTCCTGGAGTCCGGTGCCAATGTGGTTGTAAGCGGAGGTCATCTCCCCTCTGAATTAAGTGAATTGGGAGCTACCCATCAACCACGGTCAGAACTTCCATTATGGATAGAATGGGCTGATCTAGTGGTGGTTGCCAGTGGAGATCCCCAGTTAAACCAGGAAGTGTCGGAACTGGCCAAGGATAAACTTATTAACCGTGCTGATTATCCTGAAAAGGGCAATATAATCGTGCCTTCCTCTTTTTCTATTAAAGACGTGCAATTTTCCATTTTCACACAGGGAAAAAGTCCACTCATGGCCCGAAAACTGAGAAAACGCATACAAACTATTATCAAGGAAGAAGACATTCTAAAAATGGAATTACAACATTTCACGCGCAAGTTATTGAAAGAAAAAATGTCAGACCAGAAAAAACGTCGTGATTATTTATACCAAATCTTAAATGATAAGAAGATAAATGAACTTTTAGATAGGGGTGAACTGGAGGAAGCTCAATCTTACGTCACCATTCTTCTAGAAACCCCAGACTGATGTCTTGGTGATCATAGCTTTACCAAAATGGAACTATGTTGACAATCATTATTACAAAATTTAATATTAATCATACAAAGTTTATAAATGAACCCGATTTAAAATCGTGTTAATCTCCATTGCAGGAGGGTTAGAGTGATTCTTAACATACGGATCGATCATAAAACCGCGGATATCAACAAAATAGAGGAATCCACCAGCAAGATGGATGAAATATTCGCGAAAATGCAGGAAGGACAACATGTACAGGAGTTTATCCAAATAAAAACATGCAACCGTGCTGAAATTTATCTGGTCATGGATGAATGCTCCCTGGACTATCACTGGAACGGCCTGGTGGTGGAAAAAAATGAAAAAGCACTTGAACATGTTCTTAAACTTTCCTGTGGATTAGAATCCATGATCATTGGAGAGGATCAGATACTGGGACAGATAAAGGAGGCCTACAAATCCGGTGTTAAAAACAGTTGTTGTGGTCCGGTCTTAGGTACAGTCTTCACCAAGGCCATACATGTAGGTCAAGCAGTGAGAAAGAAAACACGAATCAATCAGGGTTCGGTTTCCATAGGTTCGGCAGCGGTGAATCTAGCAGAATCAGTTCTGGGAGATCTTAAATGTAAAAAGGTTCTGGTAATTGGGGCCGGGAAAATGGGAACCCTGGTAGCCAAGGCACTAGTGGAAAAACATCTCAAGGCCATTGTTGTGGCTAATCGTACTTATGACCGGGCAGTTTGCCTGGCTAAAGAACTGGGAGGGAGTGCCATCCATTTTGATCGTCTTTCAATGGCCATGGAGGATGCAGATGTGGTTATAAGTGCCACTGGAGCTCCCCACACCATTCTTACTGCTGAAAAATTAAAGGCTGCAGTTCCCCATGAGAATATGGAGAATATGGTGATGATAGATATCGCCAATCCAAGGGATATTGATGAAGATGTTGGTAAGTTAGGTGTAAGACTGTATAACATTGATGATTTGCGGGGAATAGCTGATAAAAATAAGAAAATGAGGGAGTCTGAAGCAGAAGAAGCAGAAAAAATCATTGCCCAGGAGTTGGAGCTCCTGGAAAAATCCCTTAGACACTTGGAAGTTGAACCAGTTATTGCCCATATACGTTCCCATGCAGAAACCATCAGGCAGCGGGAAACTGAGAAGGCGTTGCGAAAGCTAGGTGACATGAATGGTAAAGAAAAAGTGGTGGATGATCTTACAAAGGTAGTGGTGGATCGGGTGTTTCTGAACATAATCCAAAATCTTAAAGAAGCCGCTGCAAATGATAATAAAGCTGTTTTAGACAGTGCAAATTATATTTTTAAAAGTAAACAATAATAGTAACATACAGCTTATTTATTCAATTTATCAGCTTCAATTCACTTAATTTTAGTCTATATTAAATAAAAAGCTTCTATTTTATAAAAACATGTCATAACCTTCTAATTTTAATCATTATTTACACTAATCAAAAGGAAAATATCGGCTGATTTTATGCAGTCATAATCAAGTTCA
This sequence comes from Methanobacterium sp., assembly GCA_030539815.1. Classification (GTDB taxonomy): domain Archaea; phylum Methanobacteriota; class Methanobacteria; order Methanobacteriales; family Methanobacteriaceae; genus Methanobacterium. The sequence goes on along the minus strand of JAUNXM010000073.1, from coordinate 3,050 downwards.
TATAGTAAAGGGTGAATGTGTTAAAACTATAAAAAATGACTTTAAATACGTATCATTATTAGGTGAATTGGTTTAATACGTATTATTTACCAAACAACCATAATCTTCCAATCAATTGGTATTTATACATTTTTTTAAATTAGTACCCAGAAATGGGTACGTCTATTAATCCCAGTATACGGGTGCTGAATATCATCAAAAATGGTAAAATTATAAGGGTAAATATTATCTCACCCAATATGGAACCGGGGTAGGGAAGTCCATGTAAGGTGTCAAAGATTATTTGTTTTACGATGTAGAGCACCACAATGGTGATTATTGACACTATGAGCATGTTTTTCAATCCAACTTTACGTATTTTCTTAAATACCAAGGGTAAGTTGAATCCAGATATAATACTTCCCCCGTGATGGGCCATGGTTAGAATTGCCCCCTGCAACATAATATTAAAACAAAGGAAAAATATTACAGCAAGAACTAATGCATAATCGGTGATTAGTGGATTTATATCTAAGTTAATTAGTTCCACAAACTCTGAAATGCCGATAACAACCAGGATGAGAGGGACTATAAAGTACGCAATTAGGACTAAACTTTCCTTAATCCCATGCCAGAACAAGTTCCATAAATTATGAAAACTGGGTGGTCGGGTAGATCCTTCCACAGTTTCTTCCACAATACGGAAACCATATCCCACCTCAATCAAGGATAAAAAGATAATGACCAGAACTAGAATGACATCCCAAACCCCGTCGATCAATGAAGGAACACTTAAATCAATAAGATGATCAACTAAAAAGAGTATAACCCCAAGTACTAGGAAATTATACCAATCAGAAACAGCAAAACGTGTTGCATCATTTAAAATAACCTTTAATTCCATATTAACACCATATTATACTTTACATGCAGATCTAATCCTGGAGTTTTACATTACAATTTTATACAAGTGCGAGATGATAGTGCATGTTAAGAATACGATTATTACTTCATGTTTATTACGGTTTAATATTTATTATGTTTTTTTTGGAAAATAAATTGAATTTTAAGTGTGCAATTTCCATATAAGTGTGCAGTTCC
>JAUNXM010000073.1:0-1937 GCA_030539815.1 Methanobacterium sp. | reverse complement strand
GTAAAAGAAGAAAGAAATTAAGCGAACATATTTTTAGGTTCGTTTTTCTCTTTTTCATGATGTTTAAGTGCGTACTGAAAGTTTTCCCAGGTCACCCGGTCCTGATCTTCGGAAATTGCTTTGTGCAACGCCACTTTAAGCAGGCGATCTTTAATTTCCCGGCCAGACATGCCCTTGGATAGACGAGCCAGTTTTTTCACATCAGTGTCAACAGGTAAAGGCATGGATTTTATGTACAATTCCAGGATCTGTTTTCTTTCATCCTCATCAGGGAGAACAAATTCAATTTCCTCTTCAAACCTGCTTCGAAGAGCGTGATCCAATAATTGGGGATTATTGGTGGCTCCAATGGTTACCACCCCCAAGTTGGGATTAATACCATCCAGTTCTGTTAAGAGGGCATTGACCACCTCAGAGACATCTCCCCTGAGGGACTGGTATTTACGGTCCAGGCCTATGGCATCTATCTCGTCAATGAAGATCACTGCCGGGGCACAGGCAGATGCTGCATCGAAAAGGTCGTGGATCTGGCGCGCCCCATCACCCACATGTTCCCCTATGAGACTGGTGGCTTTTACCAAGAAAAGGGGAACTTGCATTTCATGGGATAATGATTTAGCCAGCATGGTCTTACCAGTACCGGGAGTACCGTGGAACAGTACGTTACGTGGTGCCCATTCCTGGAAGGTTTCTGGTTCCTTGAGGTACTTGGTAATGATCTTGCACTTGGTTTTGGCCCGTTCCTGGCCAATAACATCAGACATCTTAAAGCTGCTTTCCACCTTTTTGATCTCACGAACCTCTTCCACTTCCATCAGGAGTATGGAAGTATTTTGAGTTATCCGGGAGTCGTCAGGGTGGGCTTTGATAACTTTAAAGGCAAAATCGGGTAGTAGTTTTTGATCAAAAAGGAAAGAGCCTTCCTTAACTGTGGAACCTACCCATTGTTCCCTGGCGTAGAGTTCGAAAAGTTCATTGTCGAATATTTCAATTTTAGGGTTCTCCACCAGGTTACACAGGAAGGGGTAACCAATGGATTGAAGTACCACCATCTTGGTTTCTTTCCTGATTTCTTCCAGACCAGTAGAGGTCTTTTTTTCAGATACAATTGGGTCAGGAGTTATGTTGTTGAGTTTCAATATATCACATTAGTGTATTTTTGATAAATTATTTTGATAAATCCATTTTTTGACAAATGTTTATCTGATAAAAAGGCATTGCGAATTTTAAATAATAAAACTAATTTTTTAGTGTTGATGGTATATAAGATCTAGGTTATTTAAGAGTTTTTTCATTCTTCGAAAAATTGGGTAAAGATCTTAATTTTAATTTTATTTATTATAATTTTATAAAAATATAATAATCAAGTGTTTTTCAAAAAATATATATAGTTTGTTCTACAAGTATAGAACATTCGATGTATTTAGAACTATTCGTTGAAAGTAAAACAATTAAGAATGATAGAAAGAATTGGAAGCAGAGGAAAAAGCATGGGATTCATTGACTTATTTAAGAAAAACAAAACAGTTGAAAGTAATGAAGGAGGAGATATGATGGATAAAAAAGAAGCATTAGATATGTTCTGTTACCAGTGCTCACAAACTGCCCGTGAAACTGGTTGTACCGTTGTAGGAGTATGTGGAAAACAACCCACCGTTGCCCGGCTGCAGGACAACCTGTTGTTCGCCATAAAGGGAATATCAGCCTACCTCTACCATGCCCGTGAACTGGGGTATACTGATGATGAGGTGGACGCCTTCCTGGAAAAGGGTTTCTTCTCCACCCTAACCAACGTCAACTTCGATGCTGCAGACCTGGTGGAACTGGCCCTGGAAGCCGGTCAAATGAACATCAAAACCATGCAACTACTTAAAAAGGCCCATATTGAAACCTACGGCGAACCAGTGCCCACCGAAGTACCAGTTGGATCAGTTAAA
>JAUNXM010000072.1 GCA_030539815.1 Methanobacterium sp. | reverse complement strand
GGACCAGTTTAGCATTTTAACCTTTGTTCATAAGTATAGTTTGTAACCTATAAACCTATTACAATAATAGTAAACATTGATTATCCCTGTTTTTTTATCTAATAATTTAATGAAAAACAAGCCTCACAAAAAATCAACCTACTTAATTCCTCATAATAATATTCCAAAAAAACAAATATGATCTAAGAACATATGAAATTGATAGATTTTCAAACATTCCAATCTACCCAATATGGTCACGTTTCATTTCCAGAAAAATAAAAGGAGTTTTTATATATGTTGGAACATGATGTAAAAGCCAAATTACTGGTGGTTAATAATGAAAAGGATCAGCGAGTTGCCATGATACAGATGCTAAGATCTGCAGGTTATGAAGTTTTAGAAGCTGCCAGTGGAAGTGAATCTCTTAATCAAGTGAGGGAAGAACATCCCGATCTGATAATTCTGGACAACTTACTTCCTGATAGAGATGGATTAGATCTAGGCAAGGAAATAAAATTAGAAGAAGAACTAAAGGACACTCTAGTAATTTTAGTTTCCAATGAGGAAATTTCTCCTGAAAATAAATCCAAATGGATCGAATCAGGGTTAGATGGATGTTTAACCAAACCCATATCAAAAGGAGAACTTTTAGCAATTGTTGGATCAATGCTTAGGCTTAAAGAATCAGAGTCTAAGTATAGGTCCATATTTGAAAACACCGGTACTGCAACCATAATTGTAGAAGAAGATAGAACCATATCACTGGCCAACAATGAATTTGAACAACTTTCTGGCTACACGAAGCAAGAAATAGAGGGAAGGAAAAATTTGATTGAATTTGGTTCAGAAAAAGATATTGGTAAACTGATGAAATATCACAATTTGAGAAGGAATAATCCAGATTTAGCTCCAAGAAACTATGAAATTAAATTTAAAGATAAGACTAATAATCTGAAGGATATCTTCATCACGGTGGGTATGATTTCTGGTACTAATAGGAGTGTAGTTTCCTTACAAGATATTACCCAAAGTAAAAAAACAGAAAAAGCATTATTCAAGGAGTTGGAAATTAACTCAGATTTGGCTAAATTATCCCGTAAACTTCTGGAATCAGCTCCTATCTCCGATATTTCTGATATGGTCCTGAAATATGCTCAAAAATTCACCCATAGCCAGTTTGGATTTGTTGGTTATATAGATCCAGAAACAGGTTTCCTTGTTTCCCCTACCATGACTCGTAATATTTGGGCTGAATGCCATGTAAGTGATAAGAGTTTGATTTTTGAAAAATTTAAAGGATTATGGGGATGGGTTTTAAATAACAGGCAGCCACTTCTCACCAATAATCCCAAGGATCATCCCCAATCCGCAGGAACACCCTCTGGACATATCCCCATTAAAAATTTTCTGGCAGTTCCAGCCATTATTAACGATAATTTAGTAGGTATTATTGCTCTGGCCAATTCAAAGAAAGGATATGATGAAAAGGATTTGGAGTTAACTGAAAGATTATCCAATTTATACGCAATTGCCATCAGTCGTAAGCATTCAGACGATACCATAAAAGAAAATGAGGAAAAATATCGCAATATAGTTGAGAAATTCCTTAGGTTACACAATGAAATAATGAACGAAATCATCCAAAAAAGAAATTTAATATAATTTTGGGGCCGTTTTGTTAGTTTTATCTTGACTAAGATTCCTTATCCTTAATTATTTTTCTTTTTTTCGGAATATTAATAAAATTCTATTTTTTTGAGGGATATAACAATCAATATGGTTTTTTAAGCAGAATAACATTTTTTATAGTATCAATGATAAAAATTTCCCCATGTCACCAGAAATGATAGCAGTTAGTTTTTTGATTCTGGGATTGGTTTTACTTTCTGGTAAATGGGTCAGGGTTATGTCCACCCCACTTCAAAAACTGTTTCTTCCAAGTTCTATTATTGGAGGATTTATAGCCCTGTTCTTAGGACCAGAAATTCTGGGAAACATAGTTTCTTGGATGGGTTTTGGGACATCATTTCTTTCCAATGGAATTTTTCCGCAGGAAGTTTTAGAAGTTTGGAGTGTTCTCCCGGGTCTTTTCATTAATATTATCTTCGCTTCATTATTCTTAGGTAAGAAACTACCAAGTATTCAGAAGATCTGGCGCATAGCCGGCCCCCAAATTGCCCATGGTCAGACTATTGCATGGGGACAGTACGTATTTGGAATATTAGTAACTATGCTTATTTTAACTCCCTTTTTTGCCATAGATCCCATGGCCGGGGCATTAATAGAAATAGGATTCGAAGGAGGACATGGAACTGCGGCAGGCATGGCCGGGACCTTCGATGAACTGGGATTTGTTGGTGGGTCTGATTTAGCACTGGGCCTAGCAACTATTGGATTAATATTTGGAGTTATTTTGGGAATTATTTTAATGAACTATGCTGTTAAAAATGGTAAAACTGAAATAATTACTAATAAAAGAGAAATATCACTCCAAGAACAGGCCGGAATTGTTGAATTTGATAATCGAGTTTCTGCCGGGAAATTAACCACACGAACAGAATCCATAGAACCACTGTCCCTTCACTTCGCATATGTAGGGGTGGCTATTGGGATGGGTTTTCTTATACAACAAGTTCTGATTTTTCTGGAAGCTGCTACTTGGGGGCCCTTCACTGGAACAAACCTTTTAGAGTTTGTTCCTCTTTTCCCATTTGCCATGATCGGAGGTATCATACTGCAGATACTTTTGGATAAATTTGATATTTACCAGACACTTGATCGGGATTTAATTGTTAGAATACAGGGATTTTCACTGGATGTGCTAATCGTCAGTGCCATTGCCACCCTTTCACTTACTATTATTGGAGAAAACCTAATTCCTTTCTTAATACTTGCCTTTGTAGGCATAATCTGGAATGTAGTGGCATTTATTTATTTAGCTCCCCTCATGTTTCCAAGTTACTGGTTTGAAAGAGGATCAGGGAACTTTGGACAATCCATGGGCATGACGGCCACTGGAATCCTTCTAATGAAACTTTCTGATCCTGATAACCGATCGCCGGCTTTGGAGGGTTTTGGATATAAACAATTACTGTTTGAACCAATTGTAGGGGGAGGAATTTTCACAGCAGCCTCGGTAACATTAATATTTCAATTTGGACCAGAAGTGGTGCTAGTGTTTTCCGTGGTAATGGTTTTGTTATGGTTGGGTATCGGGTTATTTTATTTTAGGAAAAAATAATGCATAAATTAAAAATTGAGCAGTTTAAGTCCAGGAATAACACTGATTCTTGGTTAAGATTACCTTAAGCAGATAGATTCATGGAATGCAACAGTTTATATTAATCCCAATAGAAATTAATTGATAGTTAAAAAGTTATGAATGTTACTGTTTCAGTATAGGTGGATGAAATTCATCTATCACGGAGATGGCCTAAGATATATAAATAATGGTTCTATGGGGGTTTAAATAAATGATCGCCAAACAGAGGTTTGTCTTAGACACAACAGCCTTTACTGATAATCAGTTAAGGGATGATTATGGAGATGGGGAACTGGATAAAACTGTGGAAGTCCTGCTGGATCTTATAGCCCGTTCCAGGATAAAGCTTAATATGAGTTGCCACATGCCCCCAGTTACCTACAAGGAGTTCATTGATTACATAACTCGTTACGATTGCCCCCAAAGCATCATAATCAAAGCGGAAACTTGGATCGTTAAAAAAACTCCCAATCGATACGACACCAAGATACCCTCGGAGATATTCTATGAATACGTTCAGGATATGCGGGAAAGAATGAACAAAGGTATGCGCATATCGGAAAGTGCCGTGTGGGAAGCAGCAGTGGAATCCATGGTTATGATGTCCCGTGGTGAGAAAAAAACCCAGATCGAAATGGAAGTAATTGGAAAGGCCATTAAAGATTTCAGAAAACGTTACCGGGCAGCTCTCAGGAAAGGAACCCTGGACAGTGCCCCTGACTTGGATGTTCTCCTTTTAGCCAAGGAACTGGGAGCAGGAGTAGTGGCCGCTGATGAAGGGATCAAAGTCTGGGCTGAACGATTAGGACTTCGCTTTTTAAGTGCTAAATCATTCCCTAAAATGTTAAGGGAGTACTTGAAATACTACGAGTAAATGAATATTAAATAACGTAACCAATATCTTTGAGAGAGACTTTATTCCCTTAAAAGTGCTTTTGAAATCCCGAACTTAATCCTCTAACTAAATCATTTACTCACCCATAACTCCAGGAATTTCTAAAAAAATTCATTTTTTATATATTTAATATTCAGAAATCAATTCCCATAATACTATCTACCATGAAAATTCAATAGTAACTTTAGAATAAAATATTTTAATTTACACCAGTCAATCCACATTATACAGGAGACTTAATTAATGGAACTGCAAAAACCCAGAGGAACCCGTGATTTCCTCTTTAAGGAGATGAAAGAAAGAAAACTCGTGGAGAACACCATGAGGAAAGTGTTCGAAACCTACGGTTATCAGGAGATTAAAACCCCTATATTCGAGGATCTATCCCTCTTCACCCTCAAATCAGGTGAAGGAATAATTGAAGAAATATACCACTTCCAGGATAAAGGAGGTAGAGACTTAGCACTTAGACCTGAATTAACAGCACCAGTAGCAAGAATATACTTGAATCAACTCCAAAAAGCACCCAAACCCATCAAAATGTATTATTTTGGTAGTTGTTTCCGATACGAAAGGCCTCAAGCCGGGCGCTTCCGCCAGTTCTGGCAGTTGGGATGTGAACTCATTGGCGGGAAATCACCAGATTCTGAAGCAGAAATCATTGCCATGGCTGCTCACTGTCTGGAAGAATTGAAACTGAAAGATTACCAGATTCACCTGGGAAATCTAGGAATTTTAAGGGGTATCTTAGGGCAGGATAGTGTTCCTACCCATCAGCAGGATCTAATCATGGCCATGGTAGATAAAGGAGATTTAGAAGGACTTGAAAAATTATTAAATAGGACAGAAATTCCTGAAACCTCAAAAAACATTCTGCTGAAATTAATTGGTATGCAAGGACATCACGAAATTATTGATAATGTGAAAAATATCCTTAATGATTATCCTGATGCATTAAAATCCCTTGATGAACTTGAAACACTTTTAAAAATGTTGGAAGCATTCGGTTTCACAGATTACATTGTGAATCTGGGTATTGCCCGTGGATTGGATTATTACACTGGGACGGTATTTGAGATCTACGTGGAGGGTCTGGGGGCCCAGAAACAAATAAGTGGTGGGGGTACCTATAATCTAATAGAGGTTTTCGGTGGTGAAAAGGTGGAATCCACAGGATTTGCCTTTGGTTTTGATCGGGTTATGGAAGCCATTAAAAAACAGGAATCGCACCTTCCAGAAGAAAAAAGAGTCGATGTTTTTGTTGCTCCCATATCTAATGAAATGAAACTTAATGCCTTCGAAATAGCCCAAAATTTAAGAAAATACGGGATTTCAACTGATGTGGAACTGGTAGGGAGAAAACTTAAGAAAATCCTTTCATTTGCTGATAACTCCGGAGCAAAGTTCGTGGTTTTAATTGGAGCACGTGAATTGGAAGAAGGCAAAGTCACCATTAAAGACATGAAATCCGGAGAACAGGAACAGGTATCCATTGAAATGGTCAGTGACGTTCTATTAAATCATATTAATAATGAGGAATGATGAAATGGATTTACCCAAGCTCAACTACCGACATGTGGTTAACGGAGAAAAATTGGTTATTGCCATAGCCCAGGATTATAAAACAGAAGAAGTATTAATGGTGGCCTATATGAACCATGATGCCTTTGAAAAGACTATTGAAACTGGTAAGGCCCATTACTGGAGCACCAGCCGTAACCAGTTATGGTTCAAGGGTGAAAGTTCAGGCCATGTGCAGGAAGTAGAGGAAATATTCACTGATTGTGACCAGGATGCTTTGCTCCTTAAAGTGAAACAGGTGGGTGCTGCCTGTCACCATGGTTATTATTCCTGTTTCTATAAAGAAATACAAGATAATGGACAAAAACTTGAAATAGTTAAGGAAAAGGTTTTTGCACCTGAAAAAATTTATGGAGAATGAGTAGGATGAGAATTGTTCCAGATACAAGTGTTATAGTTGATGGTAGGATCACCCGTATCGTCCAGGAAGAAGATTACCAGGGCTGTGAGGTGATCGTGCCTGAAGCAGTTGTATCTGAATTGGAAAACCAGGCTAATAAAGGAAGAGATAGTGGTTATAATGGTCTGGAAGAGCTTAAGAATTTACAAAAACTGCATGGTCAGGGTAAAATACACTTGACATATGTAGGGCGCCGACCCACCCTGGAAGAGATATCACTGGCCAGGGGAGGGGAAATTGATGCCATGATACGGGGAACTGCCGGAGAAAATAAAGCAACCTTGATAACCAGTGACAAGGTTCAGAAAGAAGTGGCAGAAGCCCAGGGCCTTAATGCAATTTATCTTAAACCCGAAATGCTGGAATACGGAGATATTGAAGTAACCAAGTTCTTCGACAAAAACACCATGTCCGTACACTTAAAAGAGAATGTGGTACCCATGGCTAAGAAGGGAAACCCCGGCAACACTAAACTTGTTCGCATAAGATCTAAACCTCTTACCAGGGGACAAATTGATTATATGGCCAGGGAAATTGTGGAAAGGGCCAAAAGTGATTTTAAAAGTTTCATTGAAATAGAACGTGAGGGAGCAACAGTGGTGCAATTCAGGGAATATAGGATTTCCATTGCCAGACCACCCTTCTCTGATGGAGTGGAGATTACCATTGTGCGACCAGTTGCCAAGGTGTCCATAGACAGTTACAAGTTACCTGAAAGACTAATTGACCGGTTAACCAATAGTGCCAAGGGAATACTAATCGCAGGCCCTCCCGGGGCTGGTAAAACCACCTTTGCCCAGGCAATTGCCGAATTCTACGGCAATTTAGGCACAATTGTCAAAACCATGGAATCACCCCGTGACCTGCAAGTTGGGGATGAAATTACTCAATACGCACCTCTGGAAAAGGATATGGGCAAAACTGCAGACATATTACTCCTGGTAAGGCCTGATTATACAATATACGACGAACTACGCAAAACCAAGGATTTCAGAATCTTTGCAGACATGCGACTGGCTGGCGTGGGTATGATTGGAGTGGTACACGCCACCAGACCCATTGATGCCATCCAGAGGATCATTGGAAGGGTGGAACTGGGTATGATCCCCTCTATTGTGGACACCACCATTTACATTGATGAAGGAAAAGTGGCTGCTATCTACGATATCAAACTCACGGTTAAGGTTCCCAGTGGAATGTTGGAGGCTGATCTTTCCAGGCCAGTCATCGAGATAAGGGACTTTGAAACTGCCGACCTGGTTCATGAGATATACACCTACGGAGAACAGACCATTGTTATGGATGTGGGCCAGACCAGGATGAAAAAAACACCTATTCAGAAGATGGCAGAAAGGGAGATCATCAAAGAAGTCAAGAAAAGGGTACCCGGTAGGGTGGAAGTAGAAATGAAATCCGACCGCAGAGCTTCCGTATGGGTTACTGAAGATTCCATTCCCAAACTCATCGGTAAAAGAGGTAAAAACATCGACGAGTTGGAAGGTAAAGTTGGTATCAGTATTGGTGTTGAGTCCCTAGAATCCAAAAAAGGCAATTCTGAAAAGCCTCATAAAAAAAATGACCACATTCCGGAATTATTATCCTCAGAATACGTTCCGGTTGATGTGGAAATGTCTGGCAACTACGTGGTCTTGAATTTTGGTAAAGATGTGGTGGGAACTCCCTTCGACATCCTGGTGGATAATGATTATCTTTTTACCGCTACTGTGGGTAAAAAAGGCACTATTAAAATAAAAAAGGATATTGAGCTTGCAGAAATAATCATCAACGCTCAAAGGAGTAATCTGGCCATCCAAGCCCGTATAAGAAGGGATTAATTTTTTACCAACTTTTTCTTTTTTAAAACCTCGATTATATTAAATGATTGAGTTTAGAAATCTATATGGAGCATAGTCTATGAAAATTGGTGTTTCGACCCTGGCATTGTATCCACAACCCCTGGACAGTGTCCTGGAGTTTCTGGAAGAAAGGAATATTCATTACTGTGAAATAATCAACGAATATCCCTACCATGAAATTGACGGTGAATTACTGGATTCACATAAGATTAAATTAACGGTACACTCACCATTATCTGACATAAACCTAGCATCCCATAACCAGTCCATCCGTAATTCATCAATTGAAGAAGTTAAAAAATCCATGGATAGGGCTGTTGCCTGGAATGCTGATCTGGTGGTTGTCCATCCCGGTAGCATGCCCATTATGGGGAAAAAAATTGAAAATAAAATATTAAGTTACAATTTGGAGTCCCTTACAGAGTGTGCTGCATATGCTTATGATATTGGGGTTTACATGTGTGTGGAAAATATGCCAGTGATAGAAGGTCTGCTCTACCAGGATCTTAATGAATTAAATTGTCTTTTAGAAGAAATTAATGTGTTTATGACCCTTGATGTAGGACATGCCCATAATTCCGGTTTTTCGTCAGAGGAGATGTTTGATTACCCCCTCATAAAACATGTTCACCTCAGTGACAATGACGGAACATTTGATCAGCACAATGCACTGGGAACAGGGAGTATAGACTTTGATTCACTCTTCACTAATATTAGAGAAGCCAGTTTTGATGGAATTTTGATGGTGGAAGTCAAAGATTCCCAGGATATCCTTCAGAGTCTGGATTATATTGAAAAAATGATTAAATTATAAATTATAAAATATACCTTTAAGATTTGTAATTTTTTATAATGGTTATTTAGAAATTCATTATCATAAATGGATTAAAAAAAATAAAAAAAGTAGTTAAATGAAGAATTCAATTAAATGTGGGCAGGTTTTTAAACCAGCCCGTGTTCATTTATTTTCTTGAGGTGTGCCTGGAGAACCGTGCTGTTTACCAGCACATCATTGATACCTAAATTCACAGCTATGGTAGTTTCATGGTGATCTGAAACTGGAACTAGTGATTTTGAGGGTAGTTTATCTAATTCGACTTTGTCGTTAAAATTTGATGTTGTGTTATTGACTTCTGATTCATTTTGTTCCGTTGACTGGGCCGTGACATTAACTGGTTCGGTTGCTTCCTTGATTGCAGGGATTAACTTGGCCCTTGCGCCGTAAGCAGATTTATCGTATCCAGTACATCCATCATAATCTGCATCACATGCAGAACAGGTTACTTCACCTTCATAAGTTCCCTTGGGATTTACTAAAAGGCAATCGTAATGATCACATAGGGGACAATAATCTTCCCAGTAGTAATATCCAGACTCTCCACCGTACATTCCTCCAGGTATAAAATACCCGCCAATTGATGAAGCACTGCTTACTGGCAGTACTCCTAATAATAAAACGACAATTACCGCTTTGTATAAATTTCGCTTAATATAATTCCTCCGTTGGTTCATTCCAACAAAATCATGCCAATATCCGGACATGCCACCGTAGTGGTACCATTAGGTTTGTTGG